>OZ220487.1:5542500-6039457 GCA_965116085.1 uncultured Binatia bacterium (SeqCode) | reverse complement strand
GCATCTTCTCCTCCTTGGCATGGGCGGTTCGAGTTTATGCCCGGAGGTCCTGAAACGCACCTTTGGCGTGATTGACGGCCACCCCAAACTCCTCGTTCTCGACTCGACCGTTCCGGCCCAGGCCCGCGCGTATGCGCAAATGATCGATCCCGGGAAGACGCTGTTTGTCGTCTCTTCAAAGTCGGGGGGGACGATCGAGCCGAGAGCCTTGACGCAGTATTTCTTCGACCAGGTTGCCCAAGCCATCGGCGCGCACCAGGCCGGCTCGCGGTTTATCGCCATCACGGACCCCGCCAGCCCGCTCCAACAGCTGGCCGAACACCGTCAGTTCCGCTCCATCTTTCCGGGGGTGCCAAGCATTGGTGGCCGTTATTCGGCCCTGTCGAATTTTGGCATGGTTCCGGCCGCCCTGATGGGCATTGATGTCCAGCGCTTTCTGGCGCGCTCCGCCCCGATGGTCCAGGCCTGCTCGGTAAGTGTGCCGCCCGAGGTCAATCCCGGCGTCACGCTGGGAGCGATTCTGGGCACCCTGGCGCAACACGGTCGAGACAAGGTGACGTTCGTGACCTCGCCGGGTATTGCTGCCTTAGGCGCGTGGCTTGAGCAACTCATCGCCGAATCGACCGGCAAGCAGGGGCGTGGGCTTATTCCGATCGACGCAGAGCCCCTGGGTCCGCCCGAGGTCTACGGTCGGGATCGGCTCTTTATCTATATTCGGCTCAACAGCGCGCCTTCAGACGAACAGGATGCGGCCGTGGACGCGCTCGAAAAAGCCGGCCAGCCGGTCGTGCGTATCAGCCTCGAAGACAGAGTCAGTCTTGGTCAGGAATTTTTCCGCTGGGAAATGGCGACCGCTGTGGCCAGCGCCATGCTCGGGGTCCACGCATTTAACCAGCCCGACGTGGAAGCTAGTAAAAGAGCCACCCGACAACTCGCCGCAGCGTTTGAAGAGACTGGCCAAGTGCCGGACGAGATGCCGTTTCTGGAAGACCGAGGGCTGCGTTTCTTCTCAGATTCAGCAAACGCCAAAGCGCTCCGGACGGCAACCGGCCAGGACGGGGTGGCGCTGCTTGGCGCGCATCTCGGGCGAATGCAGGCGGGCGATTATTTTGCCATCAACGCCTATATTGAAATGCACGAGGAAACCTGCGCCGCGTTGCAGGCCTTGCGCCGCACCGTACGGGATGCGACGCAAGTGGCCACCACCCTCGGTTTTGGTCCGCGCTTCCTGCATTCTACCGGTCAACTGCATAAGGGCGGCCCCAACTCCGGGGTGTTTCTCCAGATTACGTCAGACGACGTCGACGATCTAGACATTCCCGGCCAGCGCTATAGTCTTGGGATGCTGAAAGCCTTTCAGTCCCAAGGCGACTTCGCAGTGCTGGCTGAACGGGGACGGCGCGTGCTACGCGTACACCTCGGATCGGACGTACAGGCCGGCTTGCAAACCTTGTGTGAGACGATCACCCAGGCTCTGGGCTAGATGTTTCCTCCCGATATGGCAGTGCAAGGCATGACCATCGCTGAACGGGCTCTCGCATTTGTGAAAGACGGGGATGTGGTCGGCTTGGGCACGGGACGGGCCGCGAGCGCCTTCGTGCGTGTACTTGGCGCTCGGGTACAGGCTGGCTTCCGTATCCGTGGGATCTCGACATCCCACGGGACGACGGCTCTCGCCCAGGAGCTTGGCATTCCCCTCACAACGGTTGATGCCGTCGAGAATGTTGATATCGCTGTGGATGGGGCTGATGAGGTTGATCCCGACCGGAACCTCATCAAAGGCTACGGCGGTGCCTTGGTCCGCGAAAAGATCGTGGCTGCTGCGGCCCGAAAATTCATCGTTCTGGTGGGGGCTGAAAAACTGGTATCCGTGCTCGGAGCGCGCGGCCGGCTGCCGGTTGAAGTCGTACCGTTCGGGATGGCGACGTGCTGTCGCCACCTCCGGGCGTTGTCCTGCGACCCGATACCTCGTCGGACTGACTTTGGTGCGTTCCGCTCTGATAACGGCAACGCGATTATTGACTGTAGGATCAGTCCGATTACCGCTCTCGCCCAATTCGAACAAGACCTCCTCTCGATTCCCGGCGTTGTGGACACAGGGCTGTTTGTGGGTATGGACCCAACCGTGCTCGTTCAAGACGGAGAAACTGTCAAAATTCTCCAGTCAAGTGAATAGTCCGGACTCCCATGGATCCCGAACAGTTGCTCCAGTTCTGGTTCGCCGACGCAGCTTCAGACGCAGGCAAGGCCGAAGAGCGCTATCTATTTTGGTTTCAGGCCACCCCCGAAACTGATGCCGTCATCCGAGTCCGCTTTTCCGATCTCGTCAGGCAGGCCCAGGCCGGCGGATTGGCGCCTTGGGAGTCTCGTCCCCGCGGGTGGCTGGCGCTGATTATCGTCTTGGATCAACTGCCTCGGAATCTCTACCGCGGTACGGCCGCGGCCTTTGCGGCCGATCCCTTAGCGCAACATGCAGCCAGACGAGGCTTCGAGCACTCCTTTCATGCTTCTTTGAGTGTGCTGGAGCAACTGTTTTGTTTAATGCCGTTCCAGCATGCCGAGGACCTCGCACTCCAAGAGGAATCGGTGCGTCGAGGAGCGGCCGTGCTGGCGACTGCCCCCGCAGAGTGGACCGCACTGATCGAGGATTTTCAAGGTTCAGCCCGAAAACATCTGTCCATTATCCAGCGTTTCGGCCGCTTCCCACACCGCAATGTCCTACTCGGACGAATGTCCACACCGGAGGAGCAGGCGTTCCTGGACTCCGGAAGCGGATCGTTCGGACAGGCCCCGAAGCAGTAAACACCGTTTAAGGATAGCGATCCGGCATGTTCTCTTTTGACCAAGCGAGACATGGAGAGGGACCGGAAGGAGTACATCCCTGGAGTGTTGTCCTTTACTGACGAAATATCAGGCTGAAGGTTTGGTGGCCGATTTTACCGCAACACTGCCCCAGGGTGAGCCCGCCCGAGGTGTGGAGATGGGCCAATCAAAGATATCCGTCTGGGGATTACGATAAATGCCAGCGCCGTAATGGCACCGGCATTCAAATTCCCCCAAGCCTAAGGAAGCCGCTGGGTAGGGTGCTTAATTTATAAATTAAGAATATCCCGGCCAATTGCGGCCCGTACATGACACGGAGAGCCTGCCACTTCTGAAATGCGCAAGTCGGCGGCTACACTGGCCAGCATGGCGGCGCCGGTTGGGTTGACTCCGGCACGGCCCACTAAGAGGTGGGACAAGTCTTCCAGGGCTTGACGTGCGGCGGCCTCCACCGTCTCTCCGTCGCCCATGGTGAGGACTTCATCTCGCGTGATCACTAGCGGTCGCTGCACCGGAAACTCGTGTGCGACGCGACAGCGTAGCGTTACCTCTGCCGCGATCTCAACCGCCGAAGCTGTCGCCTCGCCATCACCCATACGAGCGTGCACATCTTCTATGGCCAGTATTCCACCCTCGGCACTTACTGGCAAAAACACGGTGGAACCGACGCCAAGCTGGCTGTTGCTGAGTTGGCCACCAAAAGTGCCAACGGCGTTGCTCGGCAGGGCCTTGCCGGTAGGGGCAAGACCAATCTTGCTGATATTCGGCATAAACGGCAGACTAATCGTATCGCTATAGCGAATACGGTTGCCCTCAATCGGCACGACCTTTTTACAGAACTCGACTTGGTCCTTGAGCAACCCGTAGCCTGGAATCGCCACCACATAGCCGAAGCCCAGGGTGGACCGAATGTCCAGGACTTCGATTGCCAGGGTATGGCCGGGCTGAGCGCCTTCGATCCAAACCGGGCCGGTCATCACGGACAACTGCTCCATGGGCCACCGACTACCGTCGTTCCAATCCCGGAAACGATCGTTGGTTTCCATGACAAAGACTTCTCCCGGCTGAACGCGGGCCGCGGGTGGATGGGTCGCGTCAAAGGTGCGGACAACATGCTCTTTGCTGATGGTCTGCACAGCTTCCTCCTTATCCCAGACCGGTATTTTTGTTCTCAATGCCTCATCTTCTCTGTGTCAGTCTCTATCAATCACAAAGAGACCAAAAGGCAACAGGGCGGCAGAGAATCTGCCCGGCTTTTTTCGGGCCCCAGCCAGCAGGGGTCTTGTGCATTGAGCAATACACCGCAAAACCAGAGAAACAGGATGCCGTGAATAGGCCGGCAATTCGTTCCACTAGCAACCGTCCCCACACATATTTCAACGGTATGGCAAGACCGAGGTAGCGCGAGCTAAAGAGAGGGTTCTCTCAAGCCGACCAAGCGCAGGCGTCCGATGAGGGGTTATGGTAGTAGACGAAGTCTCCCCTCTATCCTGAAAAACCTATGACAATTCCAGCCTGTCGCCACTCCGTTCTCCTTATACAATATTCTCCGCCCCCAGCCCCCGGGGGTAATGGACACAGGGAATAGATGGTTCCTGGGGCGGATTGTCTGGGCTGCAGCAGGTTGGGAGACAAGTAACGATTGTGATTGTGTTCGCCGTGAGCTGAACAAATGAGGAGAGATCGAATAGGGGTCCTCTCACGAGGTGTTGATGGTCCGGTGGGTGTGGAACGGACTCGCCTGTTGGGCCTGCGGGTCGACAGGTCGCCCGAGTTGGCCGCTCCAGCGGCCTCTGCGAAACTCTCATGGCGCGGAGGGATTTATCATGTGCGAAATTGCCGTGCAAATGAAGTGGCGCTCAAGCCCGAGCCAAAGCGTATAATGACATTCCCTGTTGTCGGCGTTCATCCTGAGCGGCAAGCGGCAGAACCCCACGATTTGCGCACCCAGGCGGGCGCACAGTGTTCTGGCAACGCCATAGTTCAGAATATGGAAGAAGCCAAACGGTATCGTTGTTTCCGCCGCTTTGCACCCAGGTACGAATGCGGGTGCTCTCCGACTGTGAAGCCTGACCTTTGATCCCCACTGCCTTGGCCGGATTAACACGCATACCCATTGGCGGGGGTCGCCCAATACGGCCAAACAGCGCCGGCCTCGGTTGAGGTGTTTGAAGGCGAGTCGATTCCGGGTCAGGGCGAGATAGAGACCCTAGCCATCCCAGTAGTACCACAGTGGAATCACGGGCGGGTATCCGTCTCGTGCCAGTGTTGCCAAGTGCACAGCCCAGCGCCCGGACAGAAAATTGTCGACCTCGTTCCTGGCTCCTGGTCACCTCAGGCGGTCAGATCGGCACTCCACCGACTTTTTTCATGCAGTCCTCCAGCCCTCCAACTTCTATACCGCCGGGCGGGAGATGATATCCCCCGACACCCGCCGTTTGAGCCATTGACCGTCAGTCGCACTCCCGACCAGTTGACCCTGTTCAACAATCACCTTGCCCCGCAACATGGTCAAAACCGGATACCCCTGACAGAGAAAGCCCTCCCAGATGCTGTAGTCGGAGTCGGCGTGCAGATCGTCCAAGGCGAGTGTTTTTTCCATGTTGGGATCAATCAGGACGAGGTCGGCATCGCTCCCCGGCTGGATCGCTCCCTTCTGGGGATAGAGCCCGAGGAGTTTGGCAGCGTTGGCTGAGGTAATATCGACAAAGCGGTGCAGCGGCATATTCCGCTCGGCCACAAACTTGGTGAAGGCGACCGGTATCCGGGTCTCAATGCCGTTATGCCCGCCACAGACGGTCTCGATCGTATCTCCCCATAACTTCGGCCCCTTATGCGTGGTGTATTCGTCCGTGGCCGTGGTCGCTAGACGGCCGTCCATCAAGCCAGCGATCAGCGCGTCCCGGTCATCCGAGAATTTAATGGCCGGATAGGTGTGAATCGCGGTCCCACCGGGTTTTTTGTAATCCTCACAGGTAAAGTGGAGATAGTTGTGGAGCGCCTCGCCATACACAGGCTGGCCAGCGGCGCGGGCCTCGGCGATGGCCGCTACGCCTTCTTTCGCAGTCGTATGTACAAAATAAACGCCCGCTTCAGTATGTTGGGCTAGACGGATGATATGCCGGAAGGCTAGGTCTTCGGAGATGTTGTTGTGGACGAGATGGAGGTTATACCCCTGGTCGCGGCCCTCGCGCTTGAGCTTTTCGGTCATATAGCGCACGACTTCGTCTTCTTCCGCGTGGACCGCCATAATACCGCCGTGTTTAGCCACCTCGGCAAATATCGTCCACAGATGTCCGTATGGAACCCGGATAGGATGAAAGGTGGTGAAAATCTTAAAACTGGCTATGCCCTCCTGTATAGCCTCGCCAATCTCGCCAACCGTCTCTGACGCGACTTCGCCCGCTAGAATGTAATGAAAGGTGTAGTCGGTGTAGGCGTGGGTACGGAACACACTGCGGCGTTCCTCCACGACACTTATAATGGATTTGGGTGTTTTGTCTTCGACTTCTTCAAAACTCAAGTCCCCAGCGAAATCGACGATGGTCGTGACGCCCCCGAATGCGGCGGCCCGGCTGGCGTCTAGGGGCGGCTGGGTCATGATATCAGGCTGGCCCGACCACTCGCTCGGCACGGGAATGCCGATATGCGCGTGCGGCTCGATGCCCCCTGGGATGACAATTTTTCCGCTGGCGTCAATCACCTGGACGGCTTGTTCTGACAACGTGCCTGACCAGCCTACGGCGACGATCTTTTCGCCCTGGATGCCAACATCCATTTCTCCGACTGCCTGGGGAGTAACGACCTGCCCACCTTTGATAACGCAATCGAGCATGGGACCCCTCCTTTGAACTGGATCCCTCCTTATCGCAGAGCGCTCAGCTTGCCGTCAAGGTTTACATAGCCCTCATCAAACGTCCTTCTTCCTCGCTTAGCCCCGTTCAGGCCTCCGGCGTGGGTGTTCACAAAATCAATGACAATGGAAGCCGTCTGTCCGGGCTGTTCGATCATGTGATAGGTCCCGCCACCGTTCTCAACGAGCCTTACCTCGGCATGGAGACACAGGGCCGTGAAAGCTCCGATTGCCGCGGTTTGCCCCGGTGTAGCCGCTCCCGGGTGGCCGGAGTTCCCCATGAACACCAGGACCGGCGTGGTGAGCTTGGCGGCACCGGCAGACAGGCCACAATGAGAAAAAGTTTCCAGAGTCTTTGCCAGGGACGGGATAGAGAAATTCCGCTTGAAAGAGCGGATTTCAAAAAGAATGATCTCATTGGCGCTGTCTCCGCACACGCTGTGCTCGGCGCTGCCTAGCCACTGAGCTAGGCGTCCCAGTGCCTCGTATCCGAACGCCTCGGGCACGTCTTGAAAGACACGAAACGTGCGGCGGCTCTCGGAGCTAAAGGAAAACGCCCAGGATAGGTGATGAGGCTTTTGATACGCTCGGGATACCGAGCGGCAAAACGGACGTTCAGGGGCGCACCGGCCGAAGTGCCCCAGAGATGGACCGTATCGAGATCCGCCTGATCCAGAACCACCCCCAAGTCCTCAACCCATCAATCAAAAAGATAACCGCCGGGCCAAGCATGATCCGACGAGCCAGCGCCCCGATAATGCCAACCGATCACTTGGAGGCGGGGAGTGAGCAGGTCCCGGATATAAGCGAATCGGTCGTGTATAACGCCCGAACCCTCCGGTGACAACCCACGCCTCACCGGTTCCATTCACGCCGTACCACAGCTTGACCCCGTCATCGTTCGCGTAGGACATACGTCCTTCCTCGGAGATGACAGCTTGACTCGTACACGGATTTACCAAACCATACCGACGATTGTTTTCGAAGGCCTTTTGATGGAGGGAGTAACGTATGGTGAAATTCATTGGGTGTGCACGCCGCAAGGCCGGGATGAGCGTGGCCGAGTTTCAGGACTACTGGAAAAACAATCACGGTCCGCTGGTTAAAAGTGTGCCGGAGTTCTGGCAGTACGTCCGCAAATATGTCCAGGGCCATACGCTCGGCGCTCCCGTGCCGGGTTTTCCGCCGTCAGATTATGAGCCGTTCGATGGCATCGCCGAGCTGTGGTTTGACAGCGTGGAGGATATTGGCAAGGCGTTTACCCATCCCTGCTATCTCGAAATTATCCGCCCGGATGAGGCAAAGTTTGTAGACTTCGCCAACTCCCGCATGTTTATTGTCGCAGACGTCGAGATTGGGTAAGGGGCTGCCATGAACTCTGGTGTGAGTTTTCAGCCGCACGCTTCAAACAATTGGAAGTATGCAGGGTTGGCCGAACAAATGGGCTTCGCCATCAGCATGGTTTGTCGATGCCCAGAGGCTGGCCTCAGACGTGTATGCGCGTATGACCCCGGCGGCTGAACATACGAGCGCCATCCAGCTTGGGACGGTCGTGGCGATTGCTGGCACTCGGCGTTGCCCCGGTCATTGCCACTCGAGCCACGGTGAACCGACTCGCACTGAACCGAACCATTCTGGGGCTCGGGACTGGCCACACCCCTTGGCGCGCCCTGGGCGTGCCACCGGTACGTTTGGATACATTCCGACATGCTACCGACGCATGTCGAAAACTGCTGCGTGGAGAGGCAGGTGAATGCCATGAACGCGGACGTCACAGTCAGACCGGCTTCCTCGACCGCGAGCACGGATATCTCAACGTCAACGATCCCGCCCCGCCCTACCTTGCTGCCCCATATTCCAAAGCGCCGGCCTTGGCCGGGAACTCGGTGATGGGTTGATTCCGGTCAGGACGAGTACTCCTGACGTACTGACGGCGACATTGGAGAAAGCGGCGAGGGACAGGGAGCAACCGTCAGGGCAACACAACGAGGTCGTTTAAGCTCCGGCCCTTAGGCGCCCGCCCCCGCTTGGCCACGAGGGAGGCTTCCCGACAGTGCTCTACGTCACCGGCCACGTCGGCAAAGCTGTTGTTGGTTGCCGAGAAGGAGTGGAGTCGGAGGGAGGCCTGCATCATCTCTATCCACCCGCTGGCCTTCTTCGTATGCGTTCGGGGCAAGGACGGAGGGTGCGGTTGAGGTTTCCAGCCGCGCAGGGCGTTGGTGGGGAAGCCGTCGGGGTGCTCTTTGTCGGTCTCTGCCCGGGGAGCGGCCCTCCGGTTTGGGCAGGCCGACTTGTCGGGGGGCGATCACAAACGGGGCAGGCCTGAGCTCAACGCCGCCCCCGGTGCTTGGTGGCCTGTTTACCCCGCGGGCCAGCGTGGTACCCCGGTCTGGCTGAGACCCGCTCCGAGCCCGGTCTCGACTGGGGGCGGGCACAGGGACACGGACGCTCCAGCCGCTGCGCAGCGGCTTCGGCGGTCTCGGCTCAGCGGAAAGGTTCGAGCGTGGCCGGAGGACCAGCGATGCCTTCCCCCCACCACAACCAACTCGCGGGTATGGGTCACTCACCCCCGGCGGGAGCGGCTCCCACAACGCCGCCGCGTTCCGGGACTTGTCTGGCTTCGGGCAGGTCTTCCTGCTGTGGTTTGGCCGTGTAGTGTCCCAAGTTGGAAGGAACCGCCCCCCCCCTTGCTCTGCCAACTCGCCGCCACAGAACCCGATTGGGTTTGAGGGGGGCCGACGGCGCTCAGCATGGGTTCCCCATCGGCCCCCCAGGATGACCGCTCTCCGGTCGCTCCCCAAAGCCCGTACCCGGCGGAGGTCGGTCAGGTCGGCCTCGTTGGCTGTTGGCCGCTTTGCGTTCGTTCCAGGTATTCCCATTGTCCGCCACTGCGACTCACCGACTGGCCAGAGCAATGCCCGCGTCACGTGACCGCCCGGTCTCCGATACTCAATGGCGTCCAACATGTGTAGGGGCGCTTCAACGCTGCTAATGGGCGAACGACGCTTGGGAGTGACAAACCTGCGCCCCGCGCCCCGCTCAGACCCCAGATGCTTGGCCGGGACAACATTGGCAATACCTTGGCGGCGTACAGCCGTGGAGAGCGCCAATTTGGCGGCGGCGATGGACGGGAGGACGGGTAGGACCTGACCGTTCACGGCAGTGCTTGGGACTGGGGTGGCTTCATGATTCTCGACGTATGCGCTTGGCGCGACGGCTAGGACCTCCTCATTCCTCTTCGGAGGTCATGCTTTTCGATCTGCAGTTGTTTGAGCATGGCGGTCAACGGACCTGTGGGAATTTCGCCACGTCCGACGCCCGTGGGCTTGGCACCCCGCATAGAGCATCTCGAGACCCTCCTTGCCGCAGCCCGGCTCAAAACGGCAAGAAGCTTGCCCGGTTTGAGCCGGGTAGCGTTTAGCGCGTCTGATGGCTTCAGTGCTGTTCACTGACCTTGAAAATAAATATTTCTGTCCGAATATCGATATATTTCGGATCATAAAGAGACAATTTCAAAGAAAAAGCCTCCCCAAGTTCGTCTGAGGCTGGTTGAAATCACCCGCCCACTGCGGCTACGCCGTCGCGCACCAGTGCGTCTATGGCCGCTTCGTCATACCCCAGGTCGCGCAGTATCTCGCTGGTATGATCGCCCAACTGCGGCGCCGGGCTTGGCGTTCGCTTTTCTCCGTCGGTCGTGAAAATGGGGCTGTTGACGGTCGTCAGTTTGCCGTGTCCAGGGTACTCCATGTCCACGAAAGCGCCGGCGGCCCGCATCTGGGGGTCTTCGACCACCTCGTCCCGCACCGGCAGGGGGGCCCATTTGATGTCGGACTGCCCGAACAACACTCGCCACTCGTCGAGGTCCCGTGATTCAAACTGACCCTGTAAAATGGCAAACAGCGCCGCGGCGTTCTCCCCCCTAGCCTTGTTGGTGGCAAACAGTGGGTTGGTGGCCAAATCGGCTTGGCCGAGGGCCTTACACAGATTGGGGAATTCCTTGTCAGGGTCGAGCAGGATGGCCAAGAAGGCTCTGCCGTCGCGACTCCGATAGCCGGCCGCTAGCGGATTTGGCGGTGTGCCGTCGGCACCGCGTTCTGGAAAGGTGGCGTTGCAGAATTTGGCCTGGAGGTCGCAGGCGTTGGCCCAGGCTCCACTGGCCAGTAACGAGGTCCCGACTTTCAATCCCCGTCCGGTACGTTCGCGCTGATACAGGCCGAGCATAATCGCACTAAACAGAGACACCGAGGTCGGGTGGTCGCCCATGCCCGGACGTGGGCCGCCCGGTGTGCCGTCCATGCCGACGACGCTCATCATCAGGCCCGAGCGCGCCCAATAGGCTAGGGCGTCAAACGTGGGCGCGTCGGCATCTTCCCCCTCATCTCCGTAGCCGCTCAGATGGGCATAGATAAGCCGGTCGTTCTCCGGTTGAAGATCCTTCCAGGTCAGCCGGAACTTTGCGAGCAGCGGATGCTGGTAGTTGGTGACAAACACGTCCGTGGTCTTGATCAACTGGACGAGGACTTCTCTGCCCCGGGGTGAAGCTAGGTCGAGGGCGACGCTCTTCTTGTTCCGGCTGGTCAGAATCCAGCCCCAGTTGAGGTCCGCCTTGGCAAATCCCGGCAAATCCGACATGGAGCGGTAGAGGTCGCCGCCTTGTGGTCGCTCAATCTTCAACACTTCGGCTCCGAAGTCCGACATGATGGTCGTCGAGGCCGGCCCGGCAACATAGGTCCCGCAGTCAATCACGCGCAGTCCCGATAGAATTCCGTCATCCATGCCTATCTCCCTGTTCGATTGTAGTCTCCCGCCTCTCGACTCCGAGGTATTCTGCCAGCAATTGCCCACTTCGCCAAGAGTGAGGCACACCACGGGTGGACGCCGCTGATAGCCAAAAAATAGGTTGCTGCCTATCGGCCACTGTGCTATCCCTGTCTCAGCCAGATGGTTGAAGGCGACTGGCCGATTGAAATCGAAGAGAAAGGCTGTCCAATGAAGATTGAAGAGCAAACCGTAGACTCTGTGGTTATTGTCTCACTGGACGGGCGTGTTGACGGTTCCACCGCACCGGACCTGGAAAAGCATATCTCGGGCGTCATTGAACGCGGGAATACCCAGATATTGCTCGATTGCAGCAATATGGATTACATCAGCAGCGCTGGCCTGCGCGTCGTGCTTGTCGGGGCCAAAAAATGCCAACAGAGTGGTGGTAAGCTGATGCTCTGTACGCTCCGGGCGACCTGCAAATCCGTCATGGAGGTCAGCGGCTTCCTGACCATGCTCGACTACTACGACACCCGTGAGAGTGCCCTGGCGGCCCCCTGAGGGCATGGTCATGCTGACCTTTGCCGAAGAAATCCTGCTGTTGATACTGGACGACGATGGGTCGTTTCTGCCAACCCGGGGCGGGGCGGTGGAATACATTCTCGCCGGCGCGGTGCTGATGGACCTAGCCTTTGCCAATCGCATCGATACCGACCTTGAGCATCTCACCTGTCTTGACACGGCGCCGACCGGAAATCCGATCCTCGATCAGGCCCTGGCGCATATTGCGAATTCTCCTCAGCCCAAGGATACCAGAGGTTGGATAGAGACCCTGGCCGGCCAGGATACGGCCGAAATCCGGCAGCAGGCCCTGGCCAGTTTGATTGAACGTGGTATTCTGGAATCCCAGGACAAGAAGTTCCTGTGGGTCTTCCGTGCGCGACGCTACCCCACGGTCGACGGACGCGTCGAACGCGAGGTCAGGCTGCGGATTTCAGATGTGTTGCTGTCCGATGATATCCCCGACCCTAGGGATGTGGCCATGATCTGTTTGGTCGACGCCGCAGGCCTCCTCCGTGATATCTTCACCGCAGGGGAACTCGAACGGGTCATCCCTCGCGTCGAGCAACTGCGCAAGATGGACTTGATCGGCCATGAAGTCAGCAGCGTGATCGCCGAAATCGAGCGGTCGGTCATGATGGCGATGGCCATCCCGCCGCACTGAGCCGATCGTGCCAGCGGTGTTATAGCATCGTCTCGCCTCAACTGCATCTGACAGAAAACAATGGAGGGATCCATGGGTGAAGCTTGGATCATTGATGCCGTTCGAACCCCACGCGGACGGGGAAAGAAGGATGGTGCGCTGGCGGGGATTCATCCCCAGGAACTCATGGCGCAGGTCTTGAATGCCGCAAAAGAGCGAAACGACCTGGACCCGAGCGACGTTGACGATGTGGTGGTCGGCTGTGTGACGGCCTATGGTGAACAGGCCATGTGCATTGCCAGAATGTCCGCGCTGGCAGCCAAGTGGCCGAACGATTCGACCGGGGTGACGATTAACCGGTTCTGCGGCTCGGGACAGCAGGCGGTCAATTTCGCGGCCATGGGCATCAAGTCCGGCGAGCAGGACTTGGTGGTTGCCGGTGGGGTGGAGTCTATGTCTCGCGTGCCAATGAATGCGGACCGTGGCGGGATTGACGGCCATAATCGACACTTGCGTCAACTCCACCCCCTTGTCCAGCAAGGCATTTCGGGTGATTTGATTGCCACCCGAGAGGGGTTCAGCCGCGAGGATTGTGACAAATTCGCGCTGTCGAGCCAGCAGCGTAGCGCCCGTGCTCATAAAGCGGGACGCCTGAAAAAGAGCTTGATTCCTGTGCGCGATGCTGACGGTACCGTGATCCTGGAACACGATGAACATCCGCGGCCCAACACGACGCTTGAGGGGCTTGGTCAACTGCCGCCGTCCTTCGCGGAACTCGGGAAGTATGTGCAAAAGGGCGACACGCTGAGTTTCGACGAAAAGGCGCTATCCCGCTATACGGACGTGAACGAGATCGGTCATGTGCATCATGCTGGCAATTCGTCGGGCATTGTCGATGGCGCGGGAGCCCTGCTGCTCGCCTCTCCAGAATATGCCCGTCGCCACGGTATGAAACCGCGTGCTCGGATTGTCGCCACCGCAACCGCGGGAGATGATCCCATTATCATGTTGACTGCTCCGATTCCGGCGACCAAAAAGGTGCTCAAAAAAGCCGGGATGACGATCAAGGATGTTGATTTGATTGAAATCAACGAGGCATTCGCGGTCGTCCCCCTGAAAACCATGCGCGACTGTGACATGGACCCGGACACGGTCAACGTCAACGGCGGGGCAATCGCCCTCGGTCATCCGCTCGGCGCAACCGGCAGCATGCTCATGGGCACCGTCCTCGACGAACTCGAACGTCAGGATAAAACCACTGGGCTAGTCACCATGTGTATCGGTGGCGGCATGGGCATTGCCACGATTATCGAACGGATATGAGCGCACTTCCGCCCGGCTAACCTGGAGAAGAGGGGGGCGTTTCTGCTCCACCCGTGGCCTTCGTTATTTTGCCGTGGACAGAGTAGGGGATTGGGGCATGTCTCCGTCAGCCTCCCGATGCTCTGGAACCCGACATGCCTCGGGGTCGGCGTCAAACACGCGCAGCAGCCAGCCGAAGACGATGTCCTATCCAATCACGATGCCAAGCTCGACGATCTCGGTGTCGGTAAAATATTGCTGGACCCCGATATTAAGAACTCGTCGGTATCAATCGAGTCGTAGTCCATGGCCAGTTTCTCGGAAAACCGGAGGGCGCTCTTCTCCCGGGGGGTAAAGGCCGGGCTGTTTTCATAACCCCCAAGCGGGGCAATCTTTTCTTCGGTCAGGCCTTTCTGCATCACCGACCCATAGCCGAAAGCCCTGCCAAAACAGACACTCGTTCAGGCAGGCAATCTTGGTATGCACCATCTCTTTGAGCGGCGGCTCGACAATGCCGCCCTCGAACGCCTCGACACAGACCCGCCATAGGAGTTCAGCGACCTCCTGGCGGTGAGCCGTCATGTTCAAAAAAATTGACAGAGCCGTCAGCGCTCTTTACCCGCTCCACCAATTGCGCATACTGTGGACTCATCTGCTTGCGGTCAACGAAACCGAACCGTGTCATCGTGTCCCTCCTCCCGCTTAACGTTGACTGAAGGAAATAGCGGGGGCTCTACGAGGTTCTCTCGGAGCGCCGTTCTAGGAGGGCCTGAACAAGGCAAGTTTGTGATAATTGGGTAAAAGGGTGATGGGTTAGGAGGGTAAGGGATGGTCAGACGATTTTCTCGGGGCTGGAAGACGCCGGGGAGAATCGTCGGACACGGCGGGCGGCGCTTTGGGAGAAGAGGGAGGGGCTGATTCTGTTGAGGCGTCTTGACGAGCGGAGTGAGCCGTTTCCTCCGAAGGCAGGGCGTGGCACCATAACCGATCCGCTAATCTGGATATTGCACGAGCGGGCTAGGGGTGAGGCGACGCGTACACGGTGCGCCGTCGTTCTCCAATCTGAGTACCCTTGGGATGGAGGAACCGCTCTACGAGGAGGAATCGGTGCGGCGCTTTGTGGGTCTGCAGGTGTCAGGGGTGCGGCCGGACGGGACGCCGGCGCCTGTACTTCCATCCCCCGCGGGAGAAGCCCGCAGCCGGGTGGGGGGTTGGTGGAGGGGAGCAAAGCGCCCCGGGTCGCGCCCGGGCACCCGGTTGCAGATGGGGCTGGCTGGGGACGCGAGTGGCAGGGCGGTGCTGGCACCGCCGAAGAACCGCACGGGAGAGTAAGCCTCGGAGAGGCACCAGATGAAGATAGGGCGGCGGGGGGACTTGGGGATAAGGCGCTTAGCAGTATGGATGCGGAACCGGGTGTGCTGCACTGCGGGGAGACGACATTGGGCGAAGGAGGCGTCCGTGGCGCGGGCCACGTAGTTGGTGCACGGGGGTAAGGAACGGGGGGGCTGCTGTCGGTTATCAGGGAGGGGGGAAGCGCAAGGAGAGCCGGGCCCCGCCGGGGGGCTGGCAGGAGGCGATGGAATCAGGCAAGCGCCGGTTGCTGGCCAAGGCGGGAGCGGCGGCGAGGCGGGTACTGGTCGTACCTCCACTCCTGGACGGGAAGCGCCTCCTCGGCGACGCATAGGGGCGCTTCTAGAGCGAATGCGCAGGGGATTGAATCGTCGGGGGATTCCCAATCGGTTGATGATGTGATGCACGCTGGGCGCTGGTGCAGGAGGCCCGCTCGCAGGGCGCACTCTCTTGCTGTTGCTCTGCGTCGTCGTGGTGTTGCGGCGGTCGAGGCCGGGAGGTTCCGTCGGCCGGCGGCGCGCTTGGGCGGGGGGGGGGGGGGCGTCTGCGCTCCGCGGGGTCCCCCCCCCGGACCGGCGCTCTGTCGCCGCAGCCTCGCGGCGGCGCGGCCAAGCTCGAGGGGGCGGGGCGGCTCTCGCCCGCCGCCCCGCGTGGGGCACGGGGTCTTCACGCGCCGCGGCCTGCCGCGCCACAAAAGCCGGCCCCTGCGGCCGAGCAGAACCGCCCGGACGGCGCCCGCCCGCGCCACGCCTGGTGCTAAGCCCCGCCTGCCCTTGCCCCCGCGCGCCGGCTCTGCATCGACGCAAGCGGGCCCTCGCCCCAGAGGGCCCGCAGGGAGGGGCGCGCTCCCAGGGGCGCGCGTTGCCGCGCCCCCGTCCCCCTAGGGCCACGGGAAGCCCCCCCCTGGGTCGCCGGCCTCACGCTCGATGGCGGGGGCGCGCCGAGGACCAGCGAGGGCGCGCGGACCGGGGCCGCCGGCCTGGCCTCTGGCGCACAGGTCCTGGCCCCGCCCCTGACGCCCGGCCCCCGCGTCCTCCGCGATCCCCGCCCGGCCCCCAAGCCCCTCGCCCTCCGCGCCGCCCTCCCGGCCCCAGGCGCCGGCCTCCTGTTCCGGCCGCCCTACCGTCCCGACGGCCCCCCCCAGCGCGAGGGCCTGCTCCCAGATCAAGGCGCTCCTGCAACAGGCCGCCGCCCGCTCCGGACATGCCCGCTGGGAGGCCCTCCGCCACGCCAGCGACCGCCGGCACGCCACACGACGCTCGTAGCTGCTTCCCAGCCTGCGGAGATGAACCCACATGAAACGAAGCCGCTCTAGGGCTGGGCGAAGAGCCCGCAGCGCCCTGCGGCTCGGGTGCTCCAATCCGCTCCTCGCCGGGCGCTCTGCCACCGGTTGAGGCCGGGGCTATCCCTGCAAAACCGCCGCACGGCGGGGAGCAGGGCTTGGGCAGGGCGGCGAACGTCCCCCCCTCCTTCCCGAACACGAAAAGCCCGGATTTGCACTTCCGATTGCTTCCGGCTACTCACTCACTTCTTCGATAACCAGACTGCTTGCCAAAGCCCCCACTGTTCAAACTTTCCCCTAGTGCACTGGAGCGGCGGCTGCCAAGCGAAAGGGGGCCGCCTAGCTATCTTTTTCTTGATAATGGTGGACGGTCCTCGGAAAGGGGCGCCAGGATATGAGCAGACGCCTACCATTTGAAGAAAGCATTCTCCCGTACCGGGTTACGCCACAACTCGTCGTGCGCCTGATTGAACTCCGCAGCGTCCAGCCCGATTTTTCCCGCTGTCCGTACTGCGGCGCGAACGATTATTGGCATCTGGCCTGGCCGGCGAGCCTTGCCCTGTCGCAATACCTCGCCTCGACCTATGCTGCGGAGTGGTGGCGCGATAAACATGCCCTGGTGATTGGCTGTGGAGCCGGGTTAGAAAGCGTGGTCTTGTCTTCACTGGGCGCGCAGGTCGCCGCGCTTGACCATATTCCTGAGTCTCTGCGGCTGGTTCAGCGAAATTGCGAGTTCAACAGGGTCCCCCGCATTCAGGAACAATGTCGCTGCTGGCTGGACGAAAACAGTGTACAGCAGCTCGACCAGTACGATGTGATTGTCGGAGCTGACGTGTTGTACGAGGCGGTCGACGGCGGCTGGATGTATAGGCTCCTGGCGGCTACGCTCAAAACAGGTGGCATGGCCTTTTTCGGCGACCCACGCCGGGAGGGGGTCGATCGGTTTTTGGAACAGCTTGCGGCTGCCTGTTTTCACGTCGAGGTCCAGCGCCGCGAGACGGCCTGGATGGCTGGCCGTGAAGAGGTCGATGTGTATGCAATCCGGGCGGGGTGACGGCTATGCGAAGATCTCGTCAAAGTAAGGCCCGCATCTCCTGCCACGAACACTCGTCCACCTTATTATAGCAAATGCTCTCTATGGAACCGCCCGCCTCTGGATTTGTAAAGCCATGCACAGTGCCGCCGGCACCGACGACTTGCCAGTCAACCCCGGCCTTCTCATCTCCTCTTCAAAGGCGTTGATAGGTTCGACCGGGACAAAAGGGTCATCCGCACCGTGGCAAATCAGAACCTTGGCCTGGACCTCGCCATGCTCTGCCGGACGTTGCGTTTTCAGAGCGCCGTGGAATGAGATCACACCCCTGAGCGGCGCGCCGTCTCGTACCATCTCCAGAGAACAGGGCCCACCCATACAATGGCCCATGACCGCAAGCCGGCCGGTGTCAACCTGCGGCAGCGCGGCCAGTGCGTCGAGTCCGGCGCGGATGTGTTGACGAAACTTGGTGGTCTCTTCGCGCCGGGCTCCGGCGTGGGTAATCGCGTCCTGCAGGTCACTGACCTCAAGGCCGTTGCCATAGGGGTCGCCCGCCAGCGCAGCGTAGCCGAGCGAGGCTGGCCGCAGGGCACGCCCCTTGGCCTGGCGCCGAGTCCGAATGCCTCGGGCATCGCCAGAACACCGGGGCGCTTATAGTCGCTCTGATCATCCAGTGCCACAAATCCCTTGAGGGTCACATCCCATCTTTAATATCCCAGATTCTTCTCTGCCCTTATAGCACTCCTCCTTTTTCGTGCGTTTCTCGAACAAGGTTCCCATCTTTTTTTGTATGTATCTGCACCGATTGTAAAATTGCCTGGAATTTGCAAGTTCAAATTTTATAGTGAAAGAGGAGGGTTTGCCGTATGACTGACATCATGAGGAAGCGAACCGTGTTGTCGCCGGGCCATGGCCAAGGCTCAAGGTCTCAACATCAAGATCAGCACAGCCGTGTGCGGCGCAGGAGAACGCTTGGTAGCGTTCAACCGCATGGAGGGCACCCTGTGGGCCAGCGTCTATGGCTCTCAGGGGAAGGCCGTCACTTCAGCCGGCTCGGCCCCGTGGTGCCCTCCAACAAATGGCCGACAGCCCGATTGTGCGCGGTATTGTTGCCGCAGAAGGAGGCCACATGATCGCCAGCCAGGGGGCCGCGATCCTGCACGACAGGATCCTTGAGGGCGGGGGCGGTGTTGGTGGGGGCCCTGGTCGGCAGGACGAGGACTGTGCCCAGGCTGGGGCAGACCTGCTCTAGTCGAAGATGGCAGATGTCGTTTTTCAGCTTCGCTCTCCGGAATGACAGGCTCGCAAAATCCGTGCGACGGGCCCGTCGGTGCTGATCCACAGGCAACAACTTCTGAATGAGGTGAAACGGACATGAGGGAGCGAGGACTCGTGGCTGCTCTTCTCCGAGACAAGCTCGCGGAACCGCTGAGCGAAGAGACTCTGGAAGAGTTGACTAGGTTGTATGTGCAATTGTCCGCAGACTTGGAAGCGTTAAACCCCAGCGGTATAGAGCCTGCGGTGCGTTTTGTCATGTCGGAGGGCGAACGTAATGAAGACTGAGGAGTTCGCCTTTACGAGCATTGCCGAGTTAGCGCCTCTTATCCAAAAGAAAGAGGTCTCGCCCCTAGAGGTGACCCAGGCTCACCTTGACCGGATCGACCGCCTGAATCCCGAATACCTAGCCTATCTCACCATCCTGAGAACCGAAGCGCCAGCCACGGCACGCACTGCGGAACAGGAAATTGTGCATGGGCAGTACCGAGGTCCGCTCCACGGTATCCCTATTGCCCTCAAGGATCTGTTTGCGGTTAAGGGCGTCCGCATGACCTGTGGCTCAAAAATCATGGCCAACCATATCGCGGAGAGCGATGCCACGGTCGTCACCCGACTCAGGCAAGCCGGCACGATTCTGCTGGGGAAACTCAATATGCATGAGTTCGCCTGGGGGGGAACCTCGCTTAACTCGTACTACGGAACCCCCCGCAACCCGTGGGACCGCACGCGACTTCCCGGTGGGTCGAGCGGCGGCTCGGCGGTGGCCATGGCGGCTGGCCTAGCCTTGGGAACGCTCGGGACAGATACCGGCGGCTCAGTCCGTATCCCCGCCTCGCTCACCGGTATCGTGGGCTTCAAGCCGACGTATGGGCGGGTGAGTCGGTTTGGGGTCTATCCGCTGAGCTATTCGTGCGATCATGTCGGCCCTATGGTCAGAACGGTTGCTGATGCTGCCATACTCCTGCACGCCATCGCCGGCCCCGACTCCAATGACCCGACCGCCAGCACGGTAGCGGTGCCGGATTATACGGCAGCTCTGAAGGAAGACATCCGCGGACTCCGTCTCGGCGTGCCGCAAGAGTATTTCTTTAACGATATTGGGCCGGCAGTCCGGGAAGGGGTGCAAGCGGCCATACAACATTTATCCTCCCTCGGGGCGACAGTTGAATCCGTCTCCATTCCCGGCATTCAGCATGTCATTGCCAACTCGACTGCCATCATTGCTGCGGAAGCGTACGAGATTCATGCCCGGACCATGCAGACCCATAGCCAAGACTATGGTGCTGACGTACGCACCCGGCTGTTGCTTGGCGCCTGCGTGCAGGCCGCGCAATATCTCAGGGCCCAACGCTTTCGGTCGCTGTTACGCAAGGAGATGCTCGCCCTACTCGGCCGGGTCGATGCGTTGGTAACGCCGACAACCGTTCTGGCGGCCAGCAGAAGGGACCATCCGACCGTCACTATCGGCGACAAGGAGTTCCCCGTTGCGGCCCATATCACTCGGGCAACCCGACCGTTTAATATGACCGGCCTGCCCGCTATCTCGGTACCGTGCGGGTTTACCCGCAATGGTCTTCCGGTCGGACTCCAAATTATCGGGCGGCCGTTTGAGGAAGCGACGGTCCTGCACTTGGCGTATGCCTACGAGCAGAGCACGGATTGGCATAAACGGCATCCGGCCTAACTGCGTGGCTTTCTGAACTCCAGGCCCGCGGGGAAACCTGTCGGTCAATTCCGGAATGGGGTCTTTGTAGTAGAGCATGGAAACAACGCGCGGGGCATAGCTCTCGTCAGGATGTACTGCCGCAGACGCAGGGCGATTTGCTCCATAGTGGCAAAACCACACGCCGTCCCGGTTTTGCATCGTTTCTTCCATCTTTGCTACTTCGGCGGGCCAAGCCAGCCGTCCGGTCTCGAATGGATGCCAGGCTGAGACCTACAGGCCGTCCGCGCTCATACTGAAGTTGAACAGGAGTCGCGGATTTTTGCGGGTTCCGGTTTTGGCCAGTGGTTGAGATCATGGGAGAGTGGGGTGGGGGTTGGCGCGAGTCGAGAGAAAGGTTGGGAAACAGCTTTGGTGATTTAGCTTGGTTTTCGGGATTTTTCGCTATCGCAGGCAGACCCCGCGGTGCTGTGCGTGCGCGAAACACCCGCCCGGGGCCACCGCTATCCGTATCTCGTCGAGCACGAGCGCGAGGGCAAACGGGTGCGCCCGCGCACGATCCGCGCTTTGGGCCGCCAGGGCGTCTTGCGCACCGCGCGGGGGTCCTGGAGGACATGGAGGTGGGCGCTTTTGCTGGTATGCGCCCCGGCGGTCCGCGACTGTTCGGTAGGTGGTGGGAGCGACCGGGGGCTGGGAGATGTCGTGAAAGAGCTTATGGGCAGGCGCGGCTTCGAGTTTGCCGTCGAGCGCACGGTGTGCGTGCGTGTGCTGCCCTGGCGGTTCGTGTCGGGTGCGGACCGATCGGGCGAGAAGTGGATGGCCGACTATTATGCGCTCGCGCGATCAAGGGGGTGCGGCTTCCCCACCGGTATCGATGGCGTGGCTCGGGGAGGAGTGGATACGTCGGAAGGTGCGGTGGCGGACTGGGGGAGGATCTCGGCCACGACGATCGTGGCGCGGGAGGCGCGCGGGCGGGCCTCTTGGGGGTGCGCACGGGGCACGCCGGCGGTCTGCGAGGGGGGGGCTGCGGATCGACCGCACCCGGGGCGGGACGCCACGGTATCTGGGACGAGCAGGGGGTGCCGCCGGGGGGCTCTCCGTTGTGAGCGGGGCCGCCCTGGGGGCGGCCCTGCAGGCGGTGGGCGAAGGGCGCGGGATCAACGTGCTGGCGGCGGAGAGCCGGGCGCCCCGGGCAAAACTGCTCTCGCCCCTGACCTTGGTCTTTGTCGGGGGGCTGCTGGGGCTGAGCCTGGTCTGGGCCGCGTCCGCCGTGCTCCAGGACCGCCGTGCCCTCCGGCAGATCCAGACGCAGATTCAGGCCCTGGCCCCCGCGGTCCGGCAGGTCCAGGAGGACGAAACGGACGTGCTCCGGCTCCAAGCCCCCCTCTCCCCCAAGTCCACACAATGGCGCGTGGCCCCCCCCCCCAGCGGCGCAACGGTCTCCCCACACCAGCGCGGCCTGCGTTCCTGAAAGGCCCCGCAAAAAAAACGGCGCGGGGAAGGCCCCGCGCCGCACCGGCTCCCGCCCGGACCCGCCGCCAGGACGGACCCGAGCACTCGCCCCCCTAGAGTTGCGCGGCACTCCCGGGCGCATGCTGCGAGAGCGGCGTGACCTGATCGTACTCCTGCTCGTCGGTCCCCTTGAAGTACGAGAAGTTGAGACCGATCACCCCCAGGCTCTCGGCGATCGATTGCCCGTTCTTCGTCGCATCGGTTCCCGGGGGAAAAGCTCTCCCCAGCCCCGTGGCTTCCGCCCCGGTGTTCGTTATCTGCCCCGCATCATCCTCCGAAGTACCCTTGACATCCATGGTGTTGTTGAAGAGCCGGAACGTGCCCGACGAGATCGCCAACTCCCCCACCTTCGCCCCGTTGCACGACAGCACCGTCTTCTTGCCCGCTCCCACCTCCATCTCCATCTCCTGCGCCAGCGCTGCCGGCAGGAACATGCAGGTGTTCACGTTCTTGGCCAGCAGCACCTCCCGCGCTTGCCATTCGACCTCCCCCTCCTCGTCGAACACCAGCAGACTGACCGGGTCCGTGCCCTCCACCTTGTCCCCGCCGGCGTTCGTCCCCATATAGGCGAGATGATTCATCGGCAACGTGAGCACCAGCTTGGTCCGGGTCTGCACGTTCGCATCGTCCAGGGCCGTCCACTCCCCGATCTGGGCCACTTTCGTGTCAGCGCTGAAATCCGCATTATGCCCCGCATCCGCTAAGGCCAGCCGGATCGCCTCCCCATTCTCTTTCTTATTAGAACCATTATTGTGCGTGGTCCAGCACCCGTCTCCGTCATCCTCGGTCTGACTGATGAACCCCGGCGTGTTCGTTCCCGGCCCACAGCCGAGCAACGAGACGGTGGTATAGCTCGACGAGAAGCCAGAGCCGGCGGAGACCAGCGCCGCCTTCCCGGGAGCGAGGAGGGCGGCCGCCGCATTGTCGGGATCGGTGCCCGTATCCGTCCCGTCCTTCAGCCCCTTCGTCGGCGCTATCCACGCCTCCAGCCACCCACTGCGGGCGGCGCCCAGGGAGACCGCCTGCCCCGGCTTCGGGGTGCGCTGCGCCACGGCCCCCCGCCCCGCCGCCTCCAACTCTACCTGCTCGTCACAGTTCCCCGGATCCCCCACCACGAGCCCCTGCTCACTGAGGGTGGCCGTCCAGGAGTCGGCGGGCGTGAGACAAATCTTGAGCGAGGCCACCATCTTGTTCATCGGATCCCGCACGGCCACCTTCACCACGACTTTCGCCTCATCGTCCGTCTCGTTCATCACCCCGGCGGGCGCATGCAGGTGAATGTTCGTGTTCGTGGCGTTCTCGGTCGACCAGTAAGGGAACAAGAGATGTTCCGCGTTCGCGTGGGTGACATAGGGCTGATTCTGCGCCTGCACGCCCATAGGGAAGGCGGCGCAACTGATGGCCACGGCCACGGCGCAGGGGACGACTCTCGACAAAAAACTCCAACTCATGATGTCTCTCCTCTCTAAGTGGTTGAACATACTTCCGTCACAAATCACGTACTATACTCGGGGCCGGGGGGAGGTCTAGCGGGCGCGTTCTCCCTCCTCATCGCTCGTCTTCGTATACCCGCTCGACGCAGGCCGCCAGACCCGCTTGCGACAGGCCGAGGAGCCTGCCCGTGAGGGCCCCGGGCCGCCGCTGTCAAGCCGCGACGGGCCGCCGCCCCCTGCGCCCGGCTTCCCGCCCGGATGTGCGGGGGGGGGGGGGGGGGGGGGGGGGGGAATACCTCCCTGTTCTCCTGTGCCACATGCTGCTTACCCGACCTCTGTTTGCAAGACATGATACCAGATCCCGCCCTCCTTGCGCCACGTGTCCACCACGACGGTCGAGGTGGCAAGGGGGCCGGCGGCCCTGGAGGGGAAAGTATACTCGTATGCGATGCGCAGGGCAACCCCGGCTTCCGCGACGGTCGGCGCGAGCTGGAAGGCCTGCGGGTCCAGTACCGTGACCGCGGTCACTTTGACGCCGGAGCGCCGGCGGGCCTGCGAGATCGCCTGCCCGAGCTGCTGGCGCTGCGCAGGGTGCTCGTACTGGAGGGCCCGCGGGAGATCCTGCTGCACCCGCGCCTGCCAATACGCCGTGAAGCGCGCCTGCAGACTGGCGCTCGCCGCCTCGGGAGCGGCCTCTCGCAAGGTCAACAACGCCGCGGCCAGGCTGACCGCCACGCCCCCGTACAAGAACAATCGCCCCCTCATGTCTCGCGCCGCCCTCCCCAATCTGGTGTCTCCTCGGCCCTCGTCCCCTGCGGACAGAGCCCCCTCCTACACACCCCGCCCGTCTGTGTCAAGAGGAAAACGGACCGCCTTCCCTTCTAAAAAAACGGTCATAGGCATCGTTTCGCAGCGCTGGTGTCCTTGCCGGTGAGATGGCCCTCGTAGTAGCGGCTCTAGGCAGAATCGACATTCCCCGCCTCCACCCGAGAGCAGCAGCGAGGTGTCTGCAGGCGAGGCAGGATATGGCCTTGCGGTCGTCTTGGGTGGCGCTGCGTCGGCAGGGTTTGCTCGTGTGGAAGGAGCGTGCGAGGCGGTGGCGGGGTTGGGCGAGTGCAGCGTCAGAGCCGCTGCGGCGCGTGCGCGGTGGATGTGGGGCGTCAGGCCGCCTCGGGCACGCCCCCGCGCCGAGCGTTTCGAGCCGGGGGCACTGGATCCCGTCACGCGCGCGCCGCCGCTATATATAGCGTTGATTTTGCAGCCACGCGTGCTGGATCCCGTCACGCGCGCGCCGCCGCTGGGGGAGCGCGCAGTTGTGCCGCCCAACCCAAGCCAAAGAGTTCGACATCAAGTGTGTCTCCATGGAGGTCGCCCCCGTCTTCACTCTCTGCACGCTAACACTCATGGCTGGGCTGCTCCTGTCGGCAGAAGGTCCCGGACCGTGCCAGCCAAGCCGGACGCCCGCTCCCGGATGTCTGCTGAAGCCGAAGCCCACCCGGTGCTCGAAGCCGTCTCGGACCCGCGCGACGGCAAGCCGGCAAAGCAGAAAATCCCCCATCCCAGAGGATCCCCCGCGCCGTCGCCGCAGGGGGCTGCGTCCGCCTCGGAGGATGGAGCGGCTACGATGGAAAACCAAGCCCCGGCGTCATGCTCAACCGTCTCTATCCGTTCCGCACCATACAACGCGGGTACCGCACCGGGTGCGGTGGGTGAATCCGGTAGCCTGGCCAGGACGGGCTGCCAGGGTGCCCTGGCGTTCGGCGACCCTCCACTCCGTAGTGGATGAAGATATCGAGCAGCCCGGAGAGTATAGAAGTAAGACTAGGGCTTCGGTCCGAGCAGGCGCGCGATGTCCCATAACCAGGCCTGATTCGGTGCGCAGGCGACGAGTTCGGGTTGGGCGGAGCGCGGATGGGTGAGTTGATTGCGTCGCTCGCGCACCGGCCGCTCGGCGGCCAGGAGGCTGTACATGGTGCGCTCCGAGCACAGATACTATCCTTCGTTGAGCAGGGTCGCGACGACCGCGGCAGGCAAGCGGTCGACGAATCCCGGGCATGAGAAAATGTCCGCCCCAGACTATCGTGCCCATGACTGCCTCCCGCTAGCCACTCTGACGGGTCGCCTCAAACAGCGTCCCGTACAAGGCAAAATCGTAATTGTCTTGAATGGCGAAAGCCGCCCGGATCTCCTCAGGCGCGGTATCATATAAATGCTGTACCATGGCGACTCTTGCCGGCGGAGTCGCCATCCGTGCCGTCCAGGCCTGAAAGCCTAGCGGCAGGCGCCAAGTAGAAACAACACGTGACTGAAACCCGCTCCGTTCAAACATGACCTGCCACTGGGCAACCGTGTGGTCCCGGACGTGCGATGCGTCACGCAGGAGTTCAAACGTTTGTAAAAAGGTGTCGTACGCCGGTTCCTCAGGCGAGATAATATCGCTCAGGATAAACCGTCCGTCGGGCTTCATCACGCGATGGCATTCCTGGAGGGCCATCAGGGGATTCGGCCAGTGATGGGCGCTATAGCGGGAGACCACAAGGTCAAAGCTATTGTCGGCGAACGGAATCTGTTCGACATCGCCTTGGCGCGTTTCGATATGGGAGAAGCCGTGTTCTGCAGCCAACTGCTCGACCTGTTCCAGCATATGCGGGGTGAGGTCGAGGGCCACGACCCGGCGGCTGTACGGAGCGATGGCCACCGAGGTATGGCCCGCTCCACAGCCCGCATCCAGGGCGTGCGGCGACTCCTGCTGTTGCACTAGCTTGGCAATCTGGACCAAATCCTGGCCCGTAGCATGGACTTGGCTTGTCTTGTATTGCGCGGCTGCCCGACCGAATCGATCGTGAATGGATTGCTTGATATCGCTCACTGTTCTTCTCCGCATATGTTTCGTCTTATGGTGCTTTTTCAATGAGTTCTTGTGTATCTGGATCGTACATGAGCATTCCCTCATGGGAATCGTTGAATGGGCCTATCAAGACGCTTTTCTCATTCCAAACGGACATCTTCCCCGTACATTCATCCTCATCCGCAGGGCCAAAATCAGCCATGAAGACGAGCATGGAATAGCTTTTGGCAATGTCCGCTAATCTGTTGACGGTGTTGGTCACCCCATCTCCAAATTTAGCCACACTGACAATATAAATATCCGCACCACGTTTCCACTGCCCGTTCCCCATGCTCGATCCCTGATAATTCATAACAAATCGCAAACGCCTGGGTGGCCTAGGGCCTGTTCACACTCATGTGGATGATTCTGCATGATTCTGGTCTCCTGGCTGTAGGGACCGCACGCAAGCTCCATACGACCGGATCGCGCCTCCTCTCCCGGTGCCGCGCGGCCCTGTCCGCCTCGCCCCTCGCCAAGTACTCAACGCCCTCTTGTCTGTTGCCGCGCAGGGCGGCACAGGGCGCGGGTTGCCGGCCCGATGTGGCACCTGGCCCCCCTTTCCCCCCGGCTGCCCCGCTGGTCGCAAACCGGGGGGCGCGCCCGGGTCTGCGCGCATCTGCACCGGGAACCGAGCGGGCGCCTCACGCGGGCGGCCCGGTCGCTCGCCCGCCCCCTCGTCCAGGTCCCTCCCGCCGGCCCGGGAGCGCGAAAACAACCGGTCCCCCATCCCTCGGCCGCTCCCGGGGCGGGTGGCCCCCCACGATGCCTAGGGGTGCCGCGGACGCTCGCCCGGCGCTCGCCTGCGCGCGCTCGCCCGGGCCCGCCCCCGCCGCCCCGGCGGGCCGCCCGTGGCGGACTCGCCGGGGCCCACACCCCGCTCCTCCCGCGGTGCTGAGGGCCCGGGCGTCCGCGGGCGCCCAGCCGCGGCCCTTGGCCGTGGCACTGGGGTAGGCGCCCGTGGGGCCGCGGCGGCGCACCCGGGTGAGCCCTTGGGCGTCTGCCCGTGAGCTGTCCACGCGGCGCAATGAAATCGCGCGGGTGTTGCGTCGATTGCTAGGGATGCCGCCGCCTCTTCACGCGCTTCGAGCAACGCGACGTGCTAGTCCTCGGATGCATCGTCTTCGCCCTCATCATTGATGCCTTGCGATAGTGTTAACAGGCTCTAGCGTGGATGAGTTAATGGCAGATCATGGCCTGCCAGTTATGCAAGACGGGCCTGACCAGGGATGATTTGAACTTCGGTCGCTCCAAACGTTGACAGTCTTTTTTCGGAGGAGAATAATTTGGTCGATCTGCTCACACCGAGGAGGGCAGCGTATGATGCGATTCGGGATTGGTCCGTTCTCTATGCAACTCCGGCCAGGCTCTGGCCAAACACACGTCCAACTCTATCAAGAGATGCTGGACCAGATTGTCATTGCCGAAGAGATTGGGTTTGAATCGGCCTGGCTCGTCGAGCATCATTTTCTGGAAGACGGGATCTGCCCGTCACTTTTAGTAACGGCGGCGGCCATGGCCGCACGGACGTCAAAGCTTATCATCGGGACGAGTATGTATCTCTTGCCGCTCCATCGGCCGATCCAGGCCGCCGAGGACGTGGCGGTACTCGATAATATCGCTGCGGGCCGTTTCATCCTCGGTGTTGCGACGGGCTATCGGCCGGAGGAGTTCGCGGCATATGAAGAACAGCGCTCAGGGCGTGAGCCACGTATGGAAGAACAACTGGATCTGATGATTCGGGGCTGGACAACGGAGCGTTTCTCGTTTTCGGGCCGGTACTACCAAGTGGAAGACCTGTCCATTACCCCCAAGCCCGTCCAACAGCCGCACCCGCCGATCTGGATCGGTGCCTCAACCCGCGGCGGGGTGCGCCGGGCTGCCCAGTGGGGGTCTGCCTTGGTGGCTTCTCCCCGGCATCATATCAACGAGCTGAAAGAGCACTATCGGATGTACCGGCAGCAACTCCAGCGGTTCAAGAAAACGGCCAGCACCACGCCGGTCATTCGCGAAGTCTATGTTGCCGAGACCGCGGCCCAAGCCGAGGAGGAGGCCCGGGAGGGCATCATGTATCTGCACGCCGGGATGTACGGCAAATGGGCCAACGTCCGACCGCTCAAAGACGATAAGGGCGAATTGGTCAAGGATCCGGCAGCCGTGACTTTTGACACCCACCGAGAGCGTTTCATCATCGGCGACCCAGATCATTGTATTCGAGAGATTGAGAAATACCAGCAAGCACTAGACATGGACTATCTGCTGTGTTGGATGCAGTTCCCCGGCGTGGAGCACGCGAAAACGGTCCGGGCCATGCGTCTCTTTAGCAAAGAAGTCATGCCTCATTTTCAAAAGAGTGCGTAACTATTCACCGCCACGTTGTCGATCAAGACCTGCACTTTTCATCAAGAGGACAGATCACGGGTAACATACAGTGGACACAGTAACACGAGTATGTGATACGGTACCGTCGCGGCCGCAAGCCCGGTACCTTCCAGGCCACGGGCCGAACGGTGGGCGATGGAGCGGGTCCTGCACCGAGCCGGGGGTGGAGAATTCGGCCATGCGGCCTACTCTTCCGGGGGCCTCCACCTAGGGGCTTGCTTGACTGTGAAAGCGTTCCTCGGAGATCGGCGTATTATTGGCTATCACGCCAGTAGATGTTTCCGGTTTCCAAGAACTCAATCCCGCCCAAGTCGTAATCGGAAATACTTCGCTGGACAAGCGATTGGTCATACTCGAAGCGGAAACTGGTTCAGGCAAAGCAGAGGCAGCGCTGTGGCGGTTTGCCCAACTTTTTGCCGATGGCCGCGTGGGAGGACTGTATTTCGCGGCTCCCCCGCGCGCCGCGGCCCGACAGTTCCATACCCGGGTCAATTATGCATTGCGGCGCATGTTCGGAGAGTGTGCGCCTGAAGCCGTCTTGGCTATTCCCGGCACACTCAAAGCCGGGCAAGTAACCGGTCGTTGGCTACCAAACTGGAACGCGCTTTAGGAGGATCGGAAACGTGCGGGTCCCGCACGCTGGTCCGCGGAACACGCCGCGCGGTTTCTCGTATCCACGGTCGTCGTCGGCACTGTGGATCAAGCCATGCTGGCAGGATTGATGGTCAAGCACGCGCATCTTCGCGGCAGTGCCTTGAGTGGAAATCTGTTGGTGATCAATGAGGTGCCCTCGGACCCCTACTGACTCGTGTACTGGCAAGTCCTCTCAACTCACACCAGAAAATAGACGGCCATGCAATGCTGACGTCGGCTACGCTGGAATCTCAGGCACGTATACGCAGGCATGTACACGCTGGACAGGCAAACCAAATCCAACCTTGGAGCAAGCCATATCCACGCCGTATCCGGCCGTCTGGTCAGGTGGCGATGTGCTTCCGAGAAAACCGGTTGGGAAATCACGCACCAAAATTGTCGAGCTTTCTCTTGATGGCATGGAATCGGAGCGAGCATCCAGATTGGGGTTGGCTGCCGCCAATAGCAGCGCCGGAGTCTTGGTCGTACGCAATACCGTCTCGCACGCAGTTGAAACCTGGGAACGAAGTGAGAGCGCGCGGTGGCGAGAGATGGCTATTGCAAGTGGCCGGCTACCCCGCACTCCACCATGGTCGTTTCGCGGCCGGGGATCGCGAATTGCTCGCCCGTGCTGTGGAGGTGGCCTTGAACACCAAGGAAGGCCGGCCTCCGAGGGGGGCATCGTCAGCGGCACCCAGACGTTGGAACAATCCTTGGACACTGGTGCTGACCTGCTCGTGGCCGACCTTTGTCCTAATCGATGTGCTTTTGCAGTGTATTGGCAGACTGCACCGTCATGAGTTGCTGCGCCCCACGGGGTTTTCCGACCCCAAATGCGTCGTTTTGATACCGGAACAGGGATTGGATCGACTTAGAGACCCCCCCCCCCCCCCCCCCCCCCCGGAATTCGACAACGGCCTGGGAGGCTGGTTAGATGAAGGGGGTGCGTTCCACGGCATTTGCCGAGACCTCGTTATTTCGGAACTGACGCGGCGGTTAGTTGCACGGCGCTCCTCATGGACCATACCGGATATGAGCCGATCACTGGTGGAAATGGCCATCCACTCGGAGTGCAGGGACAAGCAACTCGAAGAGACAGGCAAGGCTTGGAAAAAGTACGACCGCAAACACGGTGGCGCGGAAGCTGCCGAAGGCCAATTCGCTCAGTTGCTTTGGCTGGACCGAGAAGAGCCTGACGGATGCCAGGGAGACACGGCGGATGAATATCCATAGGAAGTCACAATGAATGACATCCAGGCACCGGTCGGAGAGCGTTTGTCAGTCGAGGACTGCACTCGAGGTGATACGCTAGGGCATGGGTCGGCAGTTCTGCTCCTGCACGGTATGCACGACAGCGGTCCGCGGGCGTGTTGTCTACGATCAGCGGGCGGAGCGTATCGCTTCCCCACGCCCCGGTTTTGGCCATTCCGCTTGCCCAGCGGATTTCGACACGGCGTTCTCTTCGGCTTTATAATACGTATGGGGGCGCGTTCGCTTATGAAAGGCGACCCCTTTCAGTTGTTCAGCCACGCCACCAGATAGTCGGTGAGTACCTCTTGGGGTGGTGAACCCAGTATGGACGAGGATGTGCTCTTCCCAGATGTCGGTGGTCACCGGGGTGAGTCCAAGCTCGCTCTTATTGATATCATGGAAATTCTCTTCGTCCGGGGCGCCGGTGGCCGTCCTTGGGCGCTATACCCCCAGCTATGAAAATGGCAGGCCAAGGCACCTCGGCAGATCCCCCGCTCTTCCCATACCAGTTTGTCGGTGCGGCGCGAACAGACATGATGAAAGCCAGGGATGTCTCCGTCTTTAACCCGCGGATGGCCAGAATCGAGGTTTTGCATATCGCCAACTCGCGCACGAAAAAGTCGCCCGCGTTGGGAATGTCACCGATGCGGCCGACGTTGAGCGAGGCGCGGCGAAAGACTCGTCCGCATTCACGCTCAAAATGCTCCGGGGAAATGCACGATTCCGCCAGCACGGATCCCGTCCTCAACTTGGGGTGTTCCTTCGGTCAGCGTCTGTCCTCCGTGGCGGGCAGGGCAATCCCCTTTGATTGAGGCGCGATTTTCTTCGTCATCGTTCGGCTCAGCTCTCCCTCTCCCACAGTCCTTCCGCATCTTCCAGATCGATTGTGTCAAGAGATGCGGAGAGCGAATGACATGCCGCTCGTTGACACGTGCCCTAAGGATTTGATCCGACACCGCCATCACTCGTCCGCCCCATTAAAGACAAGAGGAATGCTGTAGCAAATACCAATGAACGGAAAGTGAACGAGCAGCCAGAAGACACTACTCCAGACATTTTTGAACCTGCGTTTGGCCAAGCCGGTTTCTCCCTGTTTGAAAAGGTCAAGATTCAGGCTCAGGTGCTTGTGCCCATGCTCTGGACCTTTCGGGCTGAGATGGGGGAGGAGCGAGCGAACCAGATTGCCCGCCAAGCACTCCGGCAGTGGTCGGAAAAACTGTTCCAAGACATTGGGGGGCAGCTCTCCGGCAGCCCTCGGCAGAAATGGGAGGCCTTTAATAAGGCTCTCTTCAAGCAGGTCGGCGACGATGTGGACCTCGGGGTGCTCAAGCAGACACCGGACGCCTAGGCGTTCAATATCACCAGTTGCCGCTATGCAGATTTCTTCCGGCACCTGGGAGAACCCGAACTCGGCGCGCTGCTGACGTGTGAGATGGATGTGGATATCGAAGCGGTGGGAAGGCCTAGCGTCACATGACCCGGACGCAAGCGATCATGGAAGGCGCCAAGTACTGCGACTTTCACTTCAAGATGAAGACGGTCGGGTGATGAGAGGACTAAGGCCCTGGAGACTGCTCGTCTTGCCGCTTCTCCCGGTCTCACTCCTCATTGCGGACTTGGTCAGTCAGGGCGAGCACCCGCCCCGGGGTAAGTGGAACCTCATTGACCCGCACCCCCAACGATGCCACAGAGCATCTGCCACGGCGTTGGCTATGGTTGCTGGCGGAGAAATGGCTCCGCCTTCGCCCCTGTCCCTGATGCCGCCGGGGTGTTCGGGGCCGGGGTTCCATAGGGCCGATTTCGACCCGAGGGACGTCCACCGCAGCGAGGGCCAGATAGTCCGTCAGCGTCCCCGTCAGCAGTTGCTCGTTGTGGTCGTACACGGTCTACTCGTACAAGGCCAAGCCTATCCCCTGAGCCACACCGCTCTGGCGTTAGATGGATATAGTGGCGGAGCACAGATCATTGTCGATCCGAAAGATTCAATTCCCCGCCGCCGTCATGGGATGTCGCTGACGGAAGGTGAGGGTGTCCTGAATGCCCCTCGGCACTGACGATTGAAGACGATGCCTGAGGGGCACAGAGATTTGTCTCCAAAGGGAGGAATCCCTTTGGACGTTTGATTATCGTGTGCCCACAGGGACGAAGATTTCCGCCTCATTTCTGTGCGGTGCGCAGAGCCAGACAGAGAGGCGAGACTATGACAAGGGAATATCATTTTTCAAAAGCTAAACATGGAGCCGTAGAACCTACGACGGGGAAGACCCGCATGACGCTCTATCTGGACAACGATGTGCTCAATCACTTTCGCACGAGGGAGGAGCAGACAGGCCGAGGCTATCAAACGCTCCTCAATGAAACCCTCAAGATGTAAAGTGGTCTCACCGAGCAACCCTTGACGTCGGAGGCAGTACGGCGCGTCGTGCGTGGGGAGTTGGCCTTGCGAGGCTGATAGCGTTCACCGCTACATTGCACCGCATAGCTGCCCGGTCGCAGTTCTGACTCAATCCGAAACGTATGGTCGAGCGGTCCGCGGCGAGGATGAGCGTCCGAAGTCACGCTGAACCTGAAGGGGATTTTTCGCGGGATGACAGTCCTAGGCTCACCTCGGCAAGACCAATTCCTGATACACTGCCTGTGCGCCCATCTCGTACTCGACCTCGGTGACCGGCGGACGGGCGTAGTGCCAGCGCAGGCCGTGCTGCCCCCCGCTTGCCAGACCCGGCAGAATCTCCGTTTCCAGTAGTGGGTGTACATCGTGAACGGTGTACAGATCGACGGCCGTCACATCGGCCCAGGCGAGGCTGAACTCCTGTAAGCGTTCCGTCAGGGTCTCAAGAACGGCCCGCGCCTTTTGGCTGACACCCTGAGGAGAGATGTCTCCGTAGCTGACGACCTCAGACCCTTTTTCGGACCGCCGGATATCAGCCGCCCCGGACAGGATAAAGCTGGGACGATCATGATCCGTGGGTACGGTGTAGGAAAAACCGTAGAGTGAGGGCTCGGCAACCGGGTGCACGGCCGGCGCCACATTGGTTCGTGCCGTCGGGTTGAGACCGTCAACGAGGATCTCCCAGTCTGAGAGCCGCTGGACGTAGGGTTCATTAAACTCGGCAAACCCTTGGGGTGAGAGTGGTTGCGGGATGCGCAACTCCATACCGCATAGGGCCTGGATGGGGCGGCCGAGTTGCTGGAGATAGCACACAATCAGGTCGTAGCCTTCTTCCAGCGCGGGCAACGGGTGAAAAGTGGCGTGCGTCACCTCATAGCCGGGCTGGGCTCGGCATCCGAAAGAAAAAGGGCCGCTACTTTTGATGAAGGTGAAATTGCCGTCATGTTGCTCGACGAGCATAGGAACCTCCTCTGGCTGACCCGCGGTTCGGGCGGGCATGCTCTTCCGGTTTCACCGGAAGGGAGATGTTGACGAAAATATCGCCATCTTTCTTTGTCCTTCGTCAGGATTCCATCACTCCTTCGCACGGCTGCCGCTGCGGTCTGGCTATGTTCCCTCAACCACAATCATTTTCCCATGAGAGGCGCTCTGCCGGATGCCCTTGGGCTCACGGTACTCTTTTGAGTTGTACCACGCCTTGGCCTGGGCAACACTCTCGAATTCGAGCACAATCACCCGGTTGGGTTCCCAGTCGCCCTCAAGGTTCTCGGCGGCTCCTCCCCGGACGACGAACTTTCCGCCGTAGGCCTCAACGGTTGCTGGAACGAGTTTGGTGTAACCGCCGTACACCTCAGGGTCGGTCACCTGAATATCCGCAATGATATAGGCTGACATGTGTTTCCTCCTGTGCCGCTTGTTCTCTTGCCTGCACTTTTTCTTACCCTAGGGCGAGGCGCGAGGCGAGCCTCCTCGCCACCTTCCCGTTAAAAACAGACAGGGTAGAGTGGCGGGGCACGAGGAGGAGTGTCTGCCGAACGAAGAGATGAGACATGTTTTAGGCAGCTACAAGGTGCTGGATTTGCGCAGGTGCTGGCTGGGCCGACGGTGACACGGCTGGGTGGCCGAGATGGGCGCTGACGTCGTCAAGGTGGAACTTGCGCCCAAAGGTGATTTTTCGCGGGCGATGCCCTTTCTCAAGGATGGTCGAAGCGCCTATCTTATCCAACAGAACCGCAGCAAAGCCTGGAGTGAGCTGCCAGTCCACCTTTGCCTAATGCTGTCGCGTGAAGTCTGTTAAGCGGCGACCTCTCGGCGTAGAACTTCGATGCAGTCGATACGACGGTCCGGGCATTGGCGGATCATGATGTTGAGCTTGACCTCGGCTACGTTCAACCAACTGCCGTGCCTGGGGGGGGTGTAGGCGAACTCGAAGTGGCCCCCTAACGCCTTGGCCTGTGCTGGCGGGGATGCCTCGTAGAGTGCGCCGGGTCGATGGGTGCTGAGAGTGTCCATCACCAGGGTGATTCTGGTGGTGCCTTGGTAGTGGGGGGCAATGTCGGCCAGGAACCGCGCCCCAGTCAATCTTGGTCTTGTGCTTGGTTGCCTTGGTCATATGCCTGCCGGCCAAGATCTCTACAGCCATGAACAGCCATGCAGCGCGTGCAGTCGTGGCACACGGCCGTCCGGGACACTGGAGATCGGCACGCGCGTTTCTGGATCAGCTGCCGTGGCGTCTCGTCCATGCAGACCACGGGGAAGGTCGCACCGTACGGGCGTCGATAGACATCGAGAACCTTCTCCATGGCAGCGGCGAAATTGGCGTTGCCTCGTGGAGGAATCACCCACCCGACCCGCTGCCACGGCTTGATGTGGTTGCGGGGGCCCGCAACGTCTTTTGTTATAACTTGGGATCTGTCTCGGATTTTGCGCCCGGCAACGATGTCGATGATGTTCATCACCTCGCCGCGTAAGGTGGCGTTGCCCTTGCCGCGCTTGTCGCCGGGCTCGAGTACCACTTCGTCGACCAGTGCGCGGAACGCCTCGGCGGCCTGATCGCACAGTTCGGGATCGGTCAGAGCCTCGCTCAACTGCGTCACCTTGGCCTTGTAGACTTCGGCGATGTTGGGGTGGCTGTCCGGGACATCCTCGGGCGCCTGTTCCATGCGCGCCAGGACATCCGCCTTCTGGCGTTCCAACTCCTCCATCCGATCCTTCATGGCCGGCTGATACCTGCCATCCTCGATCGCCGCCATGATGCCGGCGATGCCGCGTTCGATCTTCTCCAGCGTCTTGCGGTCAAGCTCCACTTGCGCCCGGCATGCACGGTTCTGACCGTTGAGCGCTTCGGCATAGACGCGCACGGTCTTGGCGCCCCGGTCGGCCGAAACCAGCCGTTCGGTCAGGCCGGAGAGAATACGCTGCTCGATGTCATTGCGACGGATGGTAGGGCCGTTGTCGCAGGTGCCCCCCGCCGATAACGATTGAGGCAGCCGTATCGGTCACGGGTGATGAGGCCGTAATTGCCGCCGCCGCAGCCGCATTTGAGCAGGCCCGAGAACAGAAAGGCGGGGCGGCGCAGCTCGTTGATGTGCTTGGCACGATAAGCGCGTACGCCTTTGGTGACGTTCTCGAACTGCTGGGAGATTCCTCCTGCTGCCGCGCCGCCTGCCATAGGTCTTCGTCCACGATGCGCAGGTCCGGCACCTCGGTCCTGATCCATTCGGACTCCGGGTTGACGCGCGAGCCGCGCTTTCCCGTCGCCGGATTCTTGATGTAGCGCAGCCGGTTCCAGAGCAGTACACCGGCATAGAGCGCGTTGTTGACGAGGCCGGTACCGCGACAGACATGGCCGCGAATGGTGGGGTCTCCCCAGGCTTTGCCATTGGGGCGGGGAATGCCATCGCGGTTGAGATCGGCGGCGATGGCCTTGGGGCGCTTGCCGGCGGCGAAGTCGCGGAAGATGCGGCGGACGCTCTCGGCCTCGGCCTCGTTGCTCTACTCCGCTCGCCGCGCACCTGCTCGCCAGCGCCGTTGAGCCGCTTCACGCCGTCATAGCCAGAGCAGCGCCCGCCGCTCGCCTTGCCCTTTCTCGCCGCGGCCGCGCAGGCCACGGTGGATCTTGGCGGCGAGGTCTTTCAGGAACAGGGCGTTCATCGTGCTCTTGAGACCGACAGGCAGCTCGGAGATCTCGCCCTCGGCGAGCGTCACGCGCGTCACGCCGGCAAACGTGAAATGCTTGTAGAGGCTGGCGACATCGGCTTGGTCGCGGCTGATACGGTCCAGTGCTTCCGCAGCACGGCCTCGAACTTGCCCGCCTGCGCGTCCCGCAAGAGCGCCTGGATGGCCCGGCCGCAGGGTGACGCTGGCGCCCGAAATAGCGGCGTCCTTGTAGGTCCCCTCCACCTGCCACTTCTCCCGCGTCGCCTGGTCCCGGCAAATGCGGAACTGGTCCTCAATGGAGGAAACGCTCTGGTTGTCCGAGGAATAGCGGGCGTAGAGCGCAACGCGGGTCATGAGACTTTCCTTTCTCTCAAGGGCGGATTTCACCCGTCCGGCTTCCGCCCCTCCTCCTTTGGCCGGTTGTCGTTGGCCGCCCGCTTCCGCCGCTTCCTCTCCCAGGCCCTGATGTGTTCGCGGGCAATATGGCGACCGACGGCCTGCGCAATGGTGTCCAGGGGCCGCTCCGCTTCTTGCGCCGCCCCTTGCTCGGGACCGTTGTCGTTCGCCGGGGGCGGGATGACCGCGGTCGCCTGGTCCTCCTTTTCCTTCATGGGTCGAACCTTTCCAATATGAGTACACACCGGAACAGGATCTCCCGAGGCGCGGATTCTTCTTATGGCCCTTGTGTATACGCTCTTCCGACACTTCTGCCGTCCATCCCTCGGATGGCCGCCAATTCTGCGCGAACGGCTTTCCCGATGCCGCCGCAATTGTCGGCGGCATGACGAACCTTGTGATCTCCTCGACGATACCGGCCAGGTCTGGCGGATTGATCAGCAGCGGCGTTCGCCGGACGAACGCATTCCAACGCTCCATGGCGTCCATGTCAGCGGCGAAGGCGTGCGATAGCGCTGGCGGCACCGTGTGGCAGTTCTGTCTCGCGGCGTTCGAGCGTGGCCCTGATGGCCTGCAAGAGCGTCTGTCCGTCAAAAGCAAAGAGGCGGGCCATGGACACCAGATCGTCCTAGGTCCTGTGGACGGAGTGACACAGGTGGCAGTTCAGGGATTCTCGGACAAGGATGAGTCTGCATCATGAGGCGTGGACGCTTCGGGGGGTTCATTGACGTTGACGAAGCTGAGGGCTGGGGATTGGGAGGTGACGCTGGAGGGTTGCCGGCTTTGCCTTCCGAGACGGGGTGCGACGGCGAAGGCCGCCGGTTGTTTCTGGAGGCGCTGCCCTTCTTTGCGGTTCACAACATCACCTGGCGGGCGGTGCCGAAGGCAGGCATGCGCAGCGACCGGTGGCTGTCGGGGGCAAGCACCGTCGAAAGGCTGGGGGCGTTGTCCTCGCGCGAGCTTCTCAGCCAGCGATGCACGGCGGCAATGCCGGGGGCTTCGCCATGGCGGGCGAGAACTCGCGGCGCGTATGGGAGGCCGTCAGGTGCGGGCCGTGATGCCACAGGAGGGCTTCTAAGGTCTCAGCCTGTTCGGGTGTGACGCCCCCCGGACGGCCGGTGCGCGGCCGCTCCATGAGGAGCGCAACGCGGGCGCCGGGTGCGGCGCCCTTCACCCGCCGACGCCAGGGGCCGAGGGAGGCAGGCGAGACGCTGCTTCTCGCGACAACGGCCGTCTGTGCGGAGATGCGGTCGGCCGCGCATGCGGGCATGCCGCTCTCGATCAGCGCCTCGGCATGGCACCCGCGGCAAGGCGCTGCCGCGCCGCTTGGCGCGCCGCCTCGGGGGCAACGGTCTAGGCGTCGGATGGATCGGAGATGGCAGGTGTTTCGGGGGTGTAGTCTATTTCCGGCTTATCCGGTTCCGTGGTCTGATGCGGCGGCGCATCGCTCTGGCAGGCGTCGGGCTCTGAATTGTATGTGCAGACGTTGGGCGATGAAACGCCGTTGCATGGACCGTTCATCACCCTTGCATATACCGGTGGGGCGGTTCGCTACGAGTCCACGAGCATGTCGGGACCGGCCGGGAAATCGGTCAATTCCAGGGACGCCTCGGAACGGCGCTCTGGGGTCGGCCCGGCCCGCATTAGACCAGCGGCCATGGGTAAGAACCGATAAGTCTCTCTCGGCGGAGGTTCCCCCTTTCGGGGCGAGGCCCCGACTCAGGGGCCAGGCGACGGAGAGGTGGCTCTGCTATCGGTTCCAATCAACGACCGTTGGTATTATATATCTAGCCGCCTTTGCGTCGCCGTTCGCCGTTTCGACCGCGGCTGTTTCAGTGTCTTTCGCCATGTCATGTCCCTGCGCTGTTTCCCGTTGGGTGGCCATTGACCGGCACGGACCGCCACCCGGTCAATCGATGGAAAACAAAGGCACAGGGATCGGGTTTGAGCAGGTCTTTACGGTGCATCACGCCTGCACAGCGCAGGAAGTTGTGGAGGTTGGCCATTGCATCGACTGTCCAGTGGCAGTCGATACGCCATAGCAGGCGAAGAGACTCCAGAGCGGCGATGGCCGCAGAATGTCGGACGGCCACGGAAGGTACACAGACCGGTGGTCACGGTCCGACGCCGGGACAAACCTGCTCCGGGCCGCAGATGCGTCTCGTCGATGACGGTTCCCCAGCCGGCGGTAAAGGTGTTCTCGGCTTCCACGGCCGAAACCTGGCGGCAAGCGGCCTCCGCCACGCCAAGGCGCGACAGAAGCCCCGGCCATTTTGTGAACATCGGCGATGCGCGAGCTGCAGGACGCCGCTGGGCGGTCAGCGCTTTCAGACATTTCAGGCCGGCGGGCGGCCTGTCATTTGCCTGCTATTGCCCGTCATTCGGTCATGCGCCCGCTGAAGGCGGTGCGGAATTCGCCGGCCTCTTTGCCTTCGGGTGTAGCGTCGAATATGCCGCACACCTGCTCGGCCCCGGGTCCGAAGAAATTGTCGCTTCTTTGTCGATGTACAAGGCAGCGATGTCGGCGCCTTCACGGGCGCTGCCTGAGGCACAGGCGCTGAACGGCACCATCAAGCGCATGCAATGCTGCGGGGCCGGATCACTGAATTCAACGGTGTCGTGTCCGTGAGATTGCCGTGACGCCGTCAGGCCAGTGTGCTGCGTGGCGACTGCGGCATCATCTATATCAGGAACCAGCCCGAAAACTCGGCGCTGACCAAGAACGAATGGTGGCCCGGCAACTATACGGACAAGCCGTCAGAGCGGACAATTGGCCTGTTGCCTACACCGGACAATTCGGAATGTTCTCGACAATAACGACACCAGATCCTCAACAGGTGACAGTCCGGGCAAAAACGAGGTATCTTCAAACATGGCGGGCGGGAACCTGCGTTGGTTGTGTGCGATCCTGTGGTTGAGCCAAAATCATATGACATTTCAGTGGCTTGTTCCACGCCCGCCAACCATGTCAATCAGCCCGATGAATAATTTAGATACACATCATGAAATATGCTGATCCCGGCTTCATCATGACTGCTCTTCACGAACATATCAAAGACGCACGGGGGAAAGTCGGACCAAGTATTAAAAATGCGACTGACAAGCCGGGTCAGCCGTCACGATACAAAGCAGCACCCTGCAAACCGAGAAGTACCCCGAACTGGTGAAACCGATATTTGAGGCAGAGCGGAATAAATGACCCCAATTACCCAAGTCGAGATCAACAAGGCCGCCCTGGGGCGCATGTGACACCTTCCGGGGGTTGTCGACCCCAGCATCTACAAAGATGCGTCCTTACCATGCTGTTCCTGAAATATGTCAGCGACGTGTGGAAGGACCACCGTGCCCGGTACGAGACCGAACATCCGGGGGCCCCCGCAACTGGTGGATGCTCTGATGCAGCAGGAAACATTCGTGCTGCCCGTAGGGGCAGGATTCGACGATCTGTATGCCCGCCGTCACGAGGCTGGCAATAGGGAACGCATCGACAAGGTGCTGCATGCCATCGAAGAGGCAAACGGCACCAAGTTGCGGGATGTTTTCCAGGATATCAGTTTCAACTCCAACAATCTCGGCGATGAAGGGCAGAAGAACGACATTCTGCGCCATCTGCTGGAAGACTTTGCCAAACCGGCCCTCGACCTGTGGCCTTCACGTGTCGGGAACCTCGACATCATCGGTGGGGCCTATGGATACCTGATCTCCCGCTTTGCGGCCTCGGCAGGCAAGAAAGAGGGTGAGTTCTATGCGCCGGCCGAAGTCTCCGAACTCATGGCCCGCCTGGTTGATCCGCATCCCGGTGATGAAATCTGTGATCCTACCTGTGGCTCTGCATCACTCCCGATGAAATGCGGCCGGCTGATCCGCGACCATGGCGGCAAGGGCTATGCGCTTTATGGACAAGAGGCCATCGGCTCCACCTGTGCTGGCCAAGATGAACCTGTTCCTGCATGGCGAGGAGAACCATCAGATCGAATGGGGCGACACCATCCCGCAACCCCAAGCTCCGCACCAAAGAGGACGCGCTTCGGCACTTCGATATCGTGGTCGCCAATCCGCCCTTCAGCCCCGACAAATGGGGCGTGGAAGCCGCCGAGACCGACAAGTTCGCCCGCTTCCGCCGGGGCATCCCGCCCAAGACCAAGGGCGACTATGCTTTCATCCTGCACACGATCGAAACGCTTAAACCCAAATCCGGCCGCATGGCGGCGGTGGTACCTCATGGGATGCTGTTCCGGGGATCATCCGAGGGCAGGATCAGGCGGAAACTGGTCGAGGAAAACCTGCTGGATGCGGTCATCGGCCTGCCGGAAAGGCTTTTCTTCGGTACCGGCATTCCGGCGACGGTCCTGGTGTTCAGAAAACACAAAGAGGATGACAGCGTTCTCTTCATTGACGCGAGTCGAGGATTCACCGCAGGCACCAACCAGAACGCACTGGAAGAGGCGCACCTGGCCAAAATCGTGGAAACCTATCAGGCCCGCGAAACGCAAGACAAATACGCCTATCGCGCCGCTAGGGCCGAGATCGAGGAGAAGGACTTCAACTTCAACATTCCGCGTTATGTGGACACGTTCGAGGCCGAGGCCGAGGTCGACCTGATGGCGGTGCGGGCCGAGCGTACCAAGCTCAATGCCGATCTGGCCGAGTTGGAAACCCGGATGGGGGGGGATATCTGAGGGAGCTTGGCTATAGTGCCTGAGGGGTGGGAAGCCGCGTCATTGGGTGACTGTGTTTCTTTCAGATCGGGAGGTACACCCAGCAAACAGAAGTCTGAGTACTGGGGCGGAGCGGTCCCATGGGTCTCTGCCAAGGACCTGAAGACGCATCGGATTGGTGATGCTCAGGACTATCTAACTGAAGCGGGAGCCTCCGCTGCGAAGATGGCAGATACCAACAGCATATTAATTCTGGTTCGAGGAATGACGTTGTTGAAAGACGTTCCGGTGGGCCTCGTGACAAGACCCTTGGCATTCAATCAGGACATCAAGGCACTGATTGCGAACGCTGAGGTCGACCCTCTATTTCTCTCCTGCCTGTTCGTAGGCAAGAAACCGGCCATGATGGGATTGGTCAACACGGCGAACCACGGCACCGGTCGTCTTGATACCGATTTGCCCAAGGGGCTACCGCTGGACCTTCCCCCACTTGCCGAACAACGGAAGATCCCGACTATCTTCTCGACCTGGGACCGGGCCATTGAGACGACCGAGGCGCTGCTGGCCACTGCCCACACCCAAAAACGCGCCCTCATGCAGGAACTCCTTACAGGCAAACGCCGGTTTCCTGGGTTCGAGGGGTAGCCGTGGAAAGAGGTGCGGCTGGGTGAGATAGGGCAAACCATTTCTGGGGGAACGCCTGACAGTACAAAACCCGAATTTTGGGATGGCGATGTTCAATGGGCCACTCCCACAGACATTACCAAGCTCACAAGTCGGTTCATCAGCAAAACCGTCCGTCAGATCACTGATCACGGCTTGAAGTCATCCGCCGCAAAACTGCTGCCCGAGAGGGCGACCCTGATCTGTACAACGTGCAACAATCGGAGAACTGGCCATCGCCACAGGGCCGATATGTACCAATCAAGGTTTCAAGAACTTGGTGCTTTCAGGCGACCACGACAGCGATTTCGTCTTTTATCTGCTTCAGTTCTTCAAGAACGAACTCGTTCGTTATGCTTGTGGCTCCACATTCCTGGAGCTTTCCAAAAAAGACTTTGAGAAGCGGGTGTTCCGGGTTCCCGGCCTTGATGAGCAGAAGTGGATAGCTGCTGTTTTAAATGCAGCAGAGAAGAAGTATCCGAACATCACGAGAGCATTGAAAAACTCCGCACCGAGAAGAAAGCCCTGATGCAGCAACTCCTGATCGACAAAAGGCCTGTGGTGGTGTGAAGCATGACTGAGTTTTCGGATTACATCGTCTATGTCGATGAGAGCGGTGACCACGGGCTTAAGAACATTGACCGGCAGTTCCCTGTTTTTGCTCTGGCATTCTGTGTTGTGTCGAAGGCTGAGTATCCCACGACCATCGTGCCAGCCATTCAGGAATTCAAGTTCAAATACTGGGGCCACGATATGGTGGTCCTTCATGAAAATGAAATTCGCAAAGAGAAAGGCGACTTTGCTTTTCTAATGACCAGCCGTGACCTGCGGAATGGGCTCTTGTCCGATCTGAGTGACATCATGGAAGCTGCTCCGATACGGATTATTGCATCGGTCATTGATAAGCTTCGCCTCCGCGACCGGTATGCCAACCCCTGGAACCCGTATGAGGTCGCGCTGCATTTTTGTTTGGAACGACTATTCGACTTTCTGATTGGCAAGGGTCCGGACGGCAGGACCGTCCACGTTGTCTTCGAATGTCGTGGTGAGGAAGAGGACAAAGAACTGGAACTGGAGTTCCGTCGTATTTGCGACCAGAACCAACAATGGGGCTATCAGCGAAGAGACTTTACCCGGATCAATTTCGTACCAAGGTTTGCCAGGAAATCGGCGAACTCAACCGGCCTGCAATTGGCTGACCTGACAGCACGACCTATCGCTTTGCGTGCGCTCAGACCTGATCAAGCAAACCGTGCCTTTGACATCATCGAGCCGAAACTGCTTGCCCGAAAGGTCTTTCCATGACTCCAGAAAAACAAAAAGGCCCCGGGAACTTCCAAGACCCATTTGCCGACCGGGAACACCCCAATCCTCAATTAGAATGTAGTGGATATCCTTCCAAATTGCAAATTTTTCCTGTCCGAGCAATTTTTTCATGACAAATAAAACCCCCGACACCCGAGAAGACGCCGTCTCGAAGCTCCCTGCCTTGCATGTGATGATGGTTATGGGCTGGCAGTACCTGTCGCCGGCCCATGCGCTGGAGATGCGGGGGATCGGAGCGGGCGGTGCTGCTGATCGATGTGCTGCGGGATCGGCTGCGGAACCACCGGTCCGAGTTCAAGGGCAAGAGCTACCCGCTCTCGGACGGGGGGGCCGTGAGACAACAACCCCGAGGAGGGGTTGCAAGAGCTACCCGCTCTCGGACGGGGGTGTCGATCAGATTATCCGGGAGGGTTCCGGCACGGGCATGAACGAAGGGCTGATCCCGGCCAATGAGGCGATCTACAAGAAGCTGACCCTGGGCATGGCGGTCCGCGAAGTGATTGATGGCAAGCCCACCAATGTCACGGTGCCGCTGATCGACTGGGCGGATGTGTCGGCCAACATCTTCCACGGGACCGAAGAACTGAGCGTGGAACGCCCGGAGGGCATGGGGCGGTATCGGCCTGATGTGGTCGGTTATGTGAATGGTATCCCCTTAGTGGTGATCAAGGCCAAGCAGCCCGTGTCCTCGACCAGGGACAACTATTCACAAGACTTGGTATGGCGCGATTCCCCGCAATTTCGCCTATGATATTGGAATGTGGTTTGTGGCCCCTCTGCACTTTTCTGTCTATTACATGGATCGCTAATTCCAGCCGACAGCAAGTTTCAGCTATTTCGTTGGCCGTTGTTCATTTATTTTGTAGGCCTCCTCCTCTTGTTTTACCGGGCTCTGTCAGCTTACCGCGAGGTGGGCCTTCCCGGTGAACTACTTGAAGAGAACAAGGGTCGAGCGACAAGACATCGTGTTGTCTTGGGGGCATTTGCAACTTGGCTTGTCTATCAGGTTGTCAGCACAGTTTTTGGCACCGTCATTGGTTCAGTCCGCTGAGCAACAGTAGAAACGGCTGACGGTGTGTGCTGTCTTCAAGTGGGTTTCTTACTCGAATAAGTCCGCATGGGTTCCGGTGCGTTCGAGTATGATGGCGGTATCATGCTCGTACCGCCATATTAACAGCCAATCCGGTTTGATGTGACATTCCCAGTAGTCGCTCCACTGACCAGACAGTGTGTGGGGCTTACACCTTTTTGGGAGAGCTTCCTGATTAGCCAGCATTGTCACGATGGCTTTGATCTCATTCAGATCATAACCGCGTTTTACACAACGCTTGCGATCTTTCTTGAACTTGCTGGCCTGTCCGATAGATAGCATACCGCCTATTTATCAGATTCGCCCTCAAGTCCATCCTCATCATCCCAAGCGTCGAACAGAGCATCAGGGCTGGCAAAAGTCTCCAAGTTGCCAGCTGCCTGCTCTTCTCTGCTTTCTTTGAACGCCTGAATGGTTTCAGCGTTTGGAATAGACACGGCAAAAGGCAGACCACGCGTCATGGTGATCTGACGATAGAACAGAGTGATTGCCTGGCTTGTACTTAAACCAAGCGCCTTGAGAACCCCTTCTGCTTCATGCTTCACGGCCGGGTCGATACGTGCCCGAACGAATTCAGTTTTTGCCATTGACTTACTCATACGAATTGTAGCGTTATCCGATACGTGCAAATGTAGCACATATGGGATACATTTCAAGTTTCGTGTCGGAAAATTGGTAAACCAAGTGTAACTCTTAATCACACATAAGGCTCAAAATTGCCATGTGAGGCGTTTTTCCTGTTCGATTAGGAAAAGTTGTCCCCACCCTAATTTGGCTATGTATGGCTTACTCTGTGGCTCGTCACTAGTGTCTCTGCGTATTGATTATAACTCTTTGCGCCTGATCTTTGGATAGGCGCGGGCCAGTTTGTTGCGGGCGCTTTCGGTTGAGAACCTTCCGTTGAGACGCGCGGCGCTGGCGTTTCGTTGAGGTTGCCAAGCGGCGCTCTGGGTTTTCCTAGGGCCTGTTCACACTCATGTGGATGATTCTGCATGATGCTGGTCTCCTGGCTGTAGGCAACGCACGCAAGCTCACTACGCCCGGATCGCGCCTCCTCTCCCGGTGCCGCGCGGCCCGGTCCGCCTCGCCCCTCGCCCCGTGCTCCCCGCCCTCTGGTCGGTCGCCGCGCAGGGCGGCACCGGGCGCGGGTTGCCGGCCCGATGTGGCACCGGGCCCCCCCTCTCCCCCCGGCTGCCCCGCGGGTCGCAACCCGGGGGGCTCGCCCGGGTCTGCGCGCATTTGCACCGGGAACCGAGCGGGCGCCTCACGCGGGCGGCCCGGTCGCTCGCCCGCCCCCTCGTCCAGGTCCCTCCCGCCGGCCCGGGAGCGCGCACACAACCGGTCCTCAATCCCTCGGCCGCTCCCGAGGCGGGTGGCCCCCCACGCTGCCTAGGGGTGCCGCGGACGATCGCCCGGCGCTCGTCTGCGCGCGCTCGCCGGGGCCCGCCCCCGGCGCCCCGGCGGGCCGCCAATTGCGGACTCGCCGGGGCCCGCCCCCCGCTCCTCCCGCGGTGCTGAGGGCCCGGGCGTCCGCGGGCGCCCAGACGCGGCACCTGGCCGCGGCACTGGGGTAGGCGCCCGTGGGGCCGCCGCGGCGCACCCGGGTGAGCCCTTGGGCGTCTGCCCGGGAGCTGTCCACGCGGCGCACCGCAATCGCGCGGGTGTTGCGTCGCTTGCAGGGAGGCCGCCGCCTCTGCTCGCGCTTCGAGCAACGCGACGTGCTCTTCCTCGGATGCAGCGTCTTCGCCCTCATCATGGATGCCGTGCGATAGTGGGAACAGACCCTAGACCAGCACACCGGCAGCGCTCGTTGTTGACGAGGCCGGTGCCCCGGCCGACCTGGCCGCGCATGGTGGTGTCTCCCCAAACCTTGCCATTGGGACCGGGAAGGCCATCGCGGTTTAGCTTGGCGACGATAGCCTTGGGGCGCTCGCCGCGCACCCGCTCGTCGACGCCGTTGACCCGTTGCACGACATCCGAGCCGGAGCAGAGGCCGCCGCCCGTCTTGCCCTTCTCGACGCGGCCGCGCAGACCGCGATGGGTCTTGGCGGCGAGGTCCTTCAGGGACAGGGCGTTCATCGTCAACCTCGCCGCAGGTAACGATAGGTTTGTATTTCAGTCTATCGATACCCGACAGCTTGCTTATCTCTTCATGAAGGGTCGCGGTATTCTCGTTCCTGCATCGTTAAAGGAGGAGACGAGCATTTGCGCCATGCGAGAGTCGTTGAGCACAGCCTGAAGGACGAGAGGAGGTGTGGAAGCGGCCCCATCCTTGTATCGACCCGGCCCCGCATAAAGGTCGATATAGGCGATTTTTCCGCCATGCTTGGCGGCGGTGGGCCTCATAACCAGTGTCTAGGCGAAGAAATACCTCGTGACAATTCGCACTTTTACCTCGGACTGGGTCCGAGCGTTCCTCGAAGAACTTCTGAGCCTTCATCTGTGACCAAGCTCCCCCGGCTGTCCTGTCTGCGCTCAGGATAGAATGGAACAAAAGTAATCCTTCGTTTGTCGGGTGATGGGTGGCCCGAGTTTGTTTTTCGCCCGATGCGGGCGGCTCTCTGGTACCACCGGTGGGGATTGGCTATGGTCGCGCGCATGAAGAGGCGCGACGCGGATTTCGAGGCAAGGCTGAGGCGGTGCGAGGCCGCCGCCGGTCTCGGGTCGCCTGCCATGGCGGCGCCGTGGCGGGGGTCGCCGGACTGGCCGTCTCGGTAGGCACAGGCGGCGGCCCGCGCGGAGGAGGAGCGGGGGCGGGCGGACGCGGCGGCGGCGCGGGCCGACGCGTTGCTTGTGGGGGAGAGGGGCGCGCGTGCCCGTGCCGGTTCTCTGAAGGGGACCCTGGGCCGGAGCCGGGCCAAGCTCAAGGCGGCGGTCGAGGCGGGGAAGGCGGTCCGGCGCCCGGCGCAGGAGGCGGTGTACTATCAGTCGGACGTGGGGCGTCTGGAGACGCGGCTGACGGAGGCCGGCGTCGATGCGCGCAAGCGCGGCACGCTCATGGCGCTGCGCCTGGAAGTCGGTTCGCTGCCCCGGGAGAACGCCCGGTGGGGCAAGGCGCGGGAACGGGCGCGGGCGCGGCAGGACGAACTGGTGTGGCTGCGCAGGGCGAACGCCCGCCAGGGCAGGAAGAGAGAAGCGCGGCGCGCGCGGAACGCGGGACTGGGAGCCCGGGTGGCCCGCCTGCCATCGACCCGGCGCGCGCTGGCGCAGGCGCGGTTCGGGAGCAGGCGCGAGAAGCAGAAGCAGCAGGGGACGGGGCGCAAGCGCGGGCAGCAGCGCGGCGCGCCGGGGCCCGGGCTTGGCGAGAAGACGGCGCGGCGCAAGCCGCCGAAGGCCGCGCGCCGCTGCTCCTGCTGCGGCCCGCCCTCGGTCGCCACCGGCGCGCGTTCCACGAGCCTGATCGAGCTCGAGGGCAAGGCCCACATGCGCCGGATCCTGCGCCCCCGCGGGCGCCTCCGCGCCCCTGGCAGTGCCCGCGCCCCCGCCGGGGCGGCTGTTCGCCAACACGTCCTCCGGGATCAGCGGGTGGCCGCGCTTTCTCTGCGAGCCCCGGGTCTGCCGGCGCCCGCTGAACCGGAGCGCCGCCTGGATGGGGGACCAGGGGCTGGCGAGCGCGCCGGGGCCGCTGGCCGAGAGCAGCAAGCGCTTCGGGCCGCTGTTCGATCCCCTCGCCGCCGCGAGCCGCGCGCCCCAGAACAAGGCGGCGCTGCGCCCTGCCGCCGAGACCGGCTGGCGGGGGCAGGAATACCGCCGCAACGACCGGGCGCGCCGCGCCTGGCTGTGGATCTCGGGCAGCGAGGATGCGCTCTCCTGCCATATCGCCCCCGCGCGCCGCGCCAAGGGCGCAAAGCGCCTGTTCGGCGACACCGCCTGCGCCGGGTATGGGGTCTGCGCCCGCTCCAGCGCCGACAGGAAGCTGGGCCCGCGCCCTCGGCGGCAAGGGCATCCGGTGCTGGTTCCGGGCCCCCCAGAGGCGCGCCTTCGTCCAGAGCGGGGCCGGCCCTGTCCCGCTCTCGGCCTGGAGCAAGGGCGGGGTCGAGCGGAGCGCGGATATCTCCCGGCTGAACCGGGAGCGGCTGGAACAGTCCCACCCCGCGCGCGCCCTCGCACACCCGACGCCGGCCTTCGCCGCGGGGCCGGCTGCCCGGAAGACGGCGGTCGCGCGCCGGTTCGCGGCCGCCGCAGCCGAGCTGCCCGGCCTGTCGGACGGGTCGCGCAAGGCCAAGCCGCGGCGCAGACTGCTCAAGCATCGCCAGGGGCTGTGCGTCTTCCTCGACAAGCCCTTCGTTCCCATGGACACCAAGGTCGCGGAGCGCGGACGGCGCGGCGCGGTCCTCCGGCGCCGGGTGAGCTGCGGTTCGAACAGCGCCGCCGGCGCGAAGTGCACCGCGATCAGGCCTTCGGGGGCGGGCACGCTCTCGAGGCACGGCCTCGATGTCCTGCGCTGGCTGGAGGCGTGGCTGGAGGCGTGCGCGAAGAAGGGCGGCAAGCCGCCGGACGCCCTCGCGCCCCTGGTCGATGAGCGCGGCGCGCAAGCGCAGGTTCCCGGCGCCGGCATGACCGGCAGGAGCGCGTGCCGCGACTACGGCCGCGCCTGCACCGCCGGCGAGCTGGCACTGCGCCGCGCCTTGAGCGCCGCCGCTCCGCCGCCCCCCCGCGCCGCCCTGGCCCGTGCGTTCTGCCGGCGCCCCGGTGGGCTCAAGTCCGCTGGCGGCCTCAAGGACCTGAGGGCCCGCGTCACCATGCTCGCCCTGCCCCGCGCCGGCGTGCTCACCCGGCCGCCGCCAAGCGGGCGCAAGCATCGGCCAAGGCCCCGCGTCTTCGGCCCCGACCCCGCGCCGCCCTTGTTCCCACCCCCGACACCCCTTGCCCAGGGCCCCCCGCTGGCGAGGTGCCCCGTCCTGCGCGAGACCCGCGAGGGCAGCCTGGGGAACGCGTTCGTCGCCCGCGACCACTCCCTCGGAGACCAGCCCCTGGGCGGTGCCCAGATGCGCTACGCCGTCCATGCCCGGACCGGAGGGCCCCTCGCCCTGCTCGGCGTCTCCCCTGCCGCCTGGCCGCTCGCGCCCGCGCGACGACTTCAGCGGAGGGCCCCCCGCAATGCGCGCGCAGACCCTCCCGCTCGTGGTCGACAACCCGCGCTTCCTCCTCCTGCCCTGGATCGCGAGCCCCACCCTCGGGGCGCACCTCCTCGCCCTCGTCCGCCGCCGCCTGCCCGCGGACGGGACCCCGCGCGACAACCCCCCCCCGGTGCTCCTCGAGCCCTTCGTCCAGCCCCCGCGCTCCACCGGCGCCGGCTACCGTGCCTCCGGCTGGACACACGGCGGCCCCACACCGGGCCGGGGACGCTACGACCCCCACAGGAAACGCGCCGCGCCCAGGAAGGACATCTGGCTCAGCCCCCTCCGGAAAAACTGGCAACAAACCCTCAATCGATGAAATATCCCACCCAATCACCCGAAATGCGAAGGATTACGAACAAAAAGCGAACAATCTCAACAGTTGAAGGCGGAGAACGCGCAGGAGTGCAGAACCACAAGCCGCGTGGGGCGTCCTCCATGTGATCTTGCGAACCAGTATGATGCCTCATCTCCACGGCCCGCCCGCGTTCCATACCCCATCGAAGGTCTTACCCGCCACAAGCGCATGGGTGGGCGGTAGAACGAACGCGGCTACCGTGGCCTGCAATTCGGCAAAGGGCCCAGGGGCCATGGCGATCGCGGTCCGGCGCAGGAACCCCTGCCACTGTGCCTGTTTTGCGGCGTCTTCGGCAAAGGCCAGCGTCAGGGCGACGGGCGTGTCCGTAGGGATGGCCGTGCGGCGGCGACCGAAGGGCGCGGCGATAGCTTGCGCGAGGACCGGTCCGTTGAAGGAAAACGTCTCCGAGACCGCCCAGAGGTCGAAGAAATCCTTCATGCGGCTGTTGAGCATGCCGAGTGCGACCAGCGCCTGGAATTTCTCGGCCACGACCGTCTCGGGCGGATAGGCCCGCAGCCGGGGCGCGGGCATGTCGAGCAGCGAGGGATAGTCTATTTCCTGTACGGCCGGAGTCACGGCATCGCCAAATCCGATGTCGATCTGAATGGGCAGGTGCGCGCCGGCGATCTCGGCGGTCATGGTGATCTGGACGCCGCTATCCTCGTCTTCAGCCCGGGCCGGCTCGGCTCGCAGGGTTTCCGGCTTGAAGACGACGCCGCCATCCTCGACAGCAATACGGCAGAGCTCCCCAAAGACGGCGGCGATCCGCTCTGGCACCGCCTCGCCGTATCCCAGAAGATCGAGATCGCCGGTGGCCCTATAGGGCGTGGGCGCCCAAAGGCTGAACAGCATGGCACCCTTCAGCACGAATTGATCTTTGTGGGGCGACAGACTCAGCCGGTAGAGCAGCCGCTCAATGGCGAAGTGGGTAAGCGCAAGCTGGACGTTCTACTTGCGCTCGCCGGTGCGCCGGGTGAACCGAGCCCGGACCGAGGCGCCGATATTCTTCAGGGGCGGTTTCGCGGTCAGACCGTGGCCTCGATATAGGGCCGCATGACGTTCTGCACGCGGGCGATGGCGGCGAACCGCCAGAGGTCGTCGACCGTGGCGCGGCGGCTTCGGAGACAGTCTCGCAGCGCCTCGATGGCGACATCGAGACCGACTTGGCTGCGGTATTTGAAACAATCGGCGACCGTCTTGGCCGGATGGGTGATAGGCACTTCCACCTGCTCGATTGTGTGGCGCTCCACCCCGGCGGTCAGGGCGTCGCCGGTGGCGCGGATGATGCGCAGGGACACCGGCGGATTCTTGGGCGCCCACTTTTTGTGACCGATCAGCATCCAGACCTGATGCGGCAGTTGGGTGGTGAGTTCGTGGAATCTGAGCGCGGAGAGCAGGCAGATAACCCCGTGGGGTACGGCCCGAGCGGCTGCGGCAAGGCTGTGGGACTCGGACCATTCCGCATCGGCAAGCTGATAGAGGCCGCGCCCCATACGCACCAGAAGCCCTTCGTCCTGCAGCCTCCGCAGGTAGTGCGCGGAATGCCCGCCGCATCGAAATCGCGTGCGCGCACGATACCGCGCTCTCTGGCGACGGTGATTGCACGATCCTTCAGCGTTCCTTGATCTGTTCCTGCCATGTTCCATATGCTCGGCAATAGTACACAAATGCCGAGACTTTATATCACGCCCCCTGACCCCCTGAAACCGGAACTAAACAACTCGACCGCGAGTAGGGCGCTCATCCTGCTACTGTTCCCGCCGCCGCCTGTTCCAGACGAGCTGCGCCCGGTCGCCCTCCTCGGAGGGGAACAGGGCGGCGGTGAAGGGTTCGGAAAGGCTCGGGTCGTCGAGACGGACGCGGAGAGAGTATTTCGGGTGATCGCCCGTCGTCCGGGCATCCCTCCAGGCGTCACCGAGGCGGGCGTTGCCGACAAGGACGCGGAAGGCCCGGGGCGTTGTCATGAGTGCGGTCGTCGCTGGGGACGAGCCGGACCTTAGGCGTCGATGGTGAGCGTGCGGCTGGAGCCGGCCCAGCCACACCGTCATTGGACCAGGTGAAGGCGCCGATTTGCATGGGTCCCTCCTGGCATTGCAATAGGGACGAGACAGCGGGCGACGCCGCTTCGGTATCGCCCGCGCGGGGTGAGCGGGTGCGGCGGGCCGGTTGGTCGATGTTCGTCTCCGGCAACCCGTCCTTGCGCGCCTTGGCGAACGCGCGGTCGCTGTCGAGGAAGGCCTCCAGCATGTAAGGGAATGAGCTCGGCGACGGATTCGGCCTCGCCGTAGGTGGCGCGGTAGAGGGGCGCGTAATCCCGCAGCGCCTGCTTGAGGGTGGCGTTCCCCGTGAGGGCGATCTGTGTCGGCGGGCAGGGAGGGGTCCGAGGTGCAGATTGACCCTGAGTGATCCTTTCAGCCCTGGTAAGAGCGCCATACGAGATCCCTGTGGACGCTGCCCCTGAGCGGCCAGCCGGGACGGATGGTGATGGTCGGCTGGATGTTCAGGTCCTTCTCGGTGAGGCGCTGGCCGGCCCGAATGACGTGCCACGGTCCATATTTTATCCAATTATTTCAAGTTCTTACGGGCTTCGAAATCGATTCTCGGTCCCCAGTTCGATCCTGTTTTGGTCCACAGTTTTGTAGACCGCTTAAGTTCGAAGCTGAGCAACGCGTCGAACCGCCTCTTAGCAGGAATTTCTTATGCAAGGAATCGCATAGCTAGATAAAGATGACGCTCTTGGGCGAAGGTGCTGTGATCTCCGATAGCTCCTCCATGTAATGCTACGATCAGAGCCATTTGGAGGGGCACGGGCTATGGCGAAGAGCGGGATTTCCGAAGGGCGGATCATCTGTCAACTACATCAAAAAGGCCTCAATCTCACTTGTTCGCGAAATCAATCGGCGCTGTACGTCGAATTCGCGTTCAACCCTGGCTTCGATTAGACTCCCTATCTGGCGAGCGCGTGAACTCCTTAAAGGAAGGGAGACTGCTTCAACCAGTCAATGTCCCGTCACCCCCTTGTGACTGCCTGATCCAGGAATGAAACGGTGTCATCCCAAAGTCCGAGAGCAGCGCTGACTTCCGCTAGTTGAACAAGCCCACCAGGCCAAGAACTCCGTTCGATCTGCTGACGTTTTTCGGTCCCGAGTATTCCCCGTGCTTGTGCCGTATCCCCTAGAGTTGCGTTCAGCGCCGCGAGCTCAAAAGTGCCTCTTTCGCCGACTGCCTCAAGCAGAGCGCGTGCTTCCTCGATATTTCCAATCAATACTGCGGCACGGGCCCGCGCCTGCAGAAATGCAATTGCAGTTGCGGCAGCGATGAAGGCACATGATCTCAAGCCGGCCGGCCGCGCAATATGTACCTTCACCACAATGCGGCGCATCTGGAGGCGGGAGAGATGACCGCCCCGCGCGTCGCGCGTCCCGCCCCATAGCGCGCGCCTGTGAAGGCAGGACGCGAAGCGCTGGGCATCTCTGCAATCGCACGGCACAGCTTGTGCGCTGTGCGTCTTCCCGAGCCTGCTCCCCGATCGCCGATCCCCCCGAGACGCGGGGTGAAGGGCGTCTCCTCGCTCATCGGGGCGCCCTTTCCACGCGCACCAGAAAAACCAGAATAAATTTAGTGACCTGAACAAAACCCGTGCACCGCAACGCCTTGCAAAGAGCGCCAAAAAAGAGATGTACAGACAAGGCGTTAGATGGCACGTGGTGCCACAGCTTTAATCTCGCCCTACCGGGTCCGCTCATCCTCCCGCTGCACCGCCTTGCATCGCTTTGCATGGCTCTGTGATCCAGTCAATCTTCCGATGTCATGAGGGGTCGCGCCACTCCGACGAGATCGCCTCTCTCCATGGCCCCGAAATAGCGTCTATCAAGAGAATCCAGACGCGGCGTCAGGAGGAAGAACTGATCCGCGCTAAGGCGGATGCAGCTCTGCCAGACCGGCAGAGCGCGTCCCCCGGAATCCACCTCCCGGGCGTGCGCAATTTGCGCCCCATTGACAGAAACCTCGCCGCCATTCCGGCAGATTTCATAACCGGGAACACCGGCGATCTGCTTCAGAAGAGACCAGTCCCGGCCCACGAATCCATGATCTTCAGCCCACTGTGCAGCCTCGCTTCTGGCTGAGACGACGACCCATCGGCCCTTGGTGAATGGCTCGTCGCTCGGCCAGTAAAGCCCTTCCGGCGCGCTGCCCGTGCGGTCCCAGATCAGCCGGTCCATGGGTAAAAAGACGAGCCCGAACAGCGCAAGGCCGATGCCTGCGCCCGTCAGAAAAAGCGCCCACCGCTTCATTTGGCAGTCCTGATCTTCTCGGAGTCGGAGGTAGATGCATAAGCGTTGCGCTCCGACCAGGCGAGGAGTTTGGGCTTTGGATAGAAGACCCTCGCGCCATGTTTGCGATAGATCGGTCCGCGTCCCTCGTAGCGATAGTGATCAAGCGTCGAGCGTGTCAGGTGCAGGAATTCAGCGGCCTCGGTGACGCTGAGAAGCTCCGGCCAGTCGTCATCGCGTAGCCTGTTTCGTCCGTTTTTTGTCATTGCAGCCCACTCCTTTCTTCATGCTGGCATGACAAAGATTTGTCTGAGGCTGCGCGGAATTGGACGGAGAAAATGCGCATCTCGCATTTTCTCCCCCTTCACAAGCGAGCACGAAAACCGCCCCGGAAATAATCTCCAGAGCGGCTCGTTGGTGATGGATTGATCTCTAGTCCCGCGGGTTCCAGAGACACGTGCAGCAAGACTCGGTCCGCCACTCTCCGGCGATCTCGGGACAACCATGCTGCGCGCTGAACGCGAACTCGGGATCGAACCGGAATACGTCACGCGGTTTGATGAGGACAACTTCCGTCCAAACCCCGCTGACGAGGCCGAACGCGCCTGGCACATGCGCGAAGCGCACTCGCCGATGAAGCCGCCCGTGCGCCGGTCTTCTTCCAGCTGGAATCAGAAACCGGCGGGCAAACCGTTGTCGATTCCCGCCCGGCTTATCGTGATCCTGCCCTTGATTTCGGCTCTGAATTTCTGGGCGCTCGCTGCCCTTCCGCAAGGCGCGCCGTCGGCCTTTGGATCGCCAGCAGATACGAATCTCCAGTCCCGGAAGCTCGCCTTCGCAAGTGAGGGCCCGGACATCGATATCTCCAATCCACATGGCGTCGAAGACCCGGCCCCGCCATATCAGATCATGGCAGGCACGCTGATATCGGCGTCTTTGGTCACGGGCATCAATTCAGACCTACCCAGAACGATTGTCGCGCAGGTCACCTAGGGTCTGTTCCCACTATCGCACGGCATCCATGATGAGGGCGAAGGCGCTGCATCCGAGGAAGAGCACGTCGCGTTGCTCGAAGCGCGTGAAGAGGCGGCGGCATCCCTGCAAGCGACGCAACACCCGCGCGCTTGCGGTGCGCCGCGTGGACAGCTCCCGGGCAGACGCCCAAGGGCTCACCCGGGTGCGCCGCGGCGGCCCCACGGGCGCCTACCCCAGTGCCGCGGCCAGGTGCCGCGTCTGGGCGCCCGCGGACGCCCGGGCCCTCAGCACCGCGGGAGGAGCGGGGGGCGGGCCCCGGCGAGTCCGCAATTGGCGGCCCGCCGGGGCGCCGGGGGCGGGCCCGGGCGAGCGCGCGCAGGCGAGCGCCGGGCGATCATCAGCGGCACCCCTAGGCATCGTGGGGGGCCACCCGCCCCGGGAGCGGCCGAGGGATGGAGGACCGGTTGTGTGCGCGCCCCCCCGTGCCGGTGGGAGGGACCTGGACGAGGGGGCGGGCGAGCGACCGGGCCGCCCGCGTGAGGCGCCCGCTCTGTTCCCGGTGCAAATGCGCGCAGACCCGGGCGCGCCCCCCGGGTTGCGACCAGCGGGGCAGCCGGGGGGAGAGGGGGGGCCCGGTGCCACATCGGGCCGGCAACCCGCGCCCGGTGCCGCCCTGCGCGGCGACCGACCAGAGGGCGGGGAGCACGGGGCGAGGGGCGAGGCGGACAGGGCCGCGCGGCACCGGGAAAGGGGGCGCGATCCGGTCGTATGGAGCTTGCGTGCGGTCCCTACAGCCAGGAGACCAGCATCATGCAGAATCATCCACATGAGTGTGAACAGGCCCTAGTCGGTCTACGACACAGTGACCGGGCAATGTCTCCTCATCCAGTAGGGTTCGCGCCTGATCGGGTGCTACCAGCCGGAAGTTTCGTTTGGACAGGGTCGGGCCTTAGTGACCTGGGACCGGATCATTTTCCCTGATGGGTCTTCCATCGTCATCTCCGCGCCCGGCGCTGATGCCTAAGGCTATGCCGGTCTCTCTGACCGCACCAACCATCACTGGGACCGTGTGTTCGTTGCCGGAGGTCTCGCGGCCATTCTCGGCATTGGCGCAGAACTTGGGAGCGATGGGGATGGCGACATCAAGCGCGCCATCCGCCGCGGGACCACCGACACGCTCAATCAGGCCGGCCAGTGCGTGGTCGAGCGCAATCTTGGCATACAGCCAACCATCCGTGTGCGGCCCGGCTAGCCGGTACGCGTGGTCGTGACCCGTGACCTCATTCTCAGAGCCCACCCACAAGGAATTTCCCGATGCCCCTTCGCCTTGAACGCCTTCCGGGCCGCACGCCGGTGCGCATGAGCCTCGCGATTGATCCCGAGCTTGCTAGCGCGCTCAGCGGCTATGCCGAAATCTACCGCCAGACCTATGGCGCGGAGGAAAAGCCCGAAGCTCTGATCTCGGCCCTGCTCGAAAGCTTTCTGGCTTCAGATGCCGGGTTCAAGCGGGCGCGCCGCGCTCTCCATCCCAACGCCAGCAACGGAGACTGAAACCCATGGCACAGATCGGCACCTTCACCCTCAAGGATGGCAGCTATACCCAGTACCACTCGCACCATGACCATCAACGTCAAAGCCCAGATTGTTCCCCACACGGATAAGGCGAGCGACGGCGCTCCAGATTTCCGGCTTTACGCCAGGCGCGGAACTCGGCGCAGCCCGGCGTCAGGAAAGCAGGGAGGGTGAAACGCCATATCTCGCGGTCAAGCTTGATGACCCGAGCTTTGCAGGCCCCATGCGCGCGGCGTTCTTCGAGAATGAAGCTGAAGGCACCGTCGTCCTCGTCTGGAACCGCGCGCGGAAGCTGGCTGATCGACGAAGCGGACGCCCCGATGAGCCTGAGCCTGAACGACCTTGAGAAAGGCCGCCGTATCGCGGCACCTGTCGTGCGCCACTGCGGCGAGAAGTATTTTCCGCTCTTCGACAGATTCGACCGCGAAGTCCGCAAACGCGCCTCGGCTGCCGACCGGATAGAGGCTGCGCTTGGCCCGGAAGTCGCCCCGAGGCCCGGAAAGAGAGTCACTCTTGATTTTTGCAGAAATCGGTACTATGCCTTCACTTATCCGCAGAAAGGATGCCCCAATGTCTCAGATGGTAGCGATAGATGCTCAGGAACGCGCCAGGGTCATGACCATGGCCGTCGTCCGGGCCGCAGAAAAGCTTGGTCTGTCCGGCAAGGACATGGCCCTGATTCTGGGGGTTTCGGAACCGACGGTGTCGCGGATGCGCAAGGACGAATACCGGCTTGAAGAAGGCACGAAGCCCTTCGATCTCGGGGCCCTATTCGTACGCCTGTTCCGGTCGCTTGATGCGATCACAGGCGGCGACAGCGCGGTCGCCCATGCTTGGCTGCGCAGTGAAAATCAGGCGCCCGGCGTCCGTCCGCTCGATCAGATCAAGACGATTGCAGGACTGACCCATGGCCTTGCCTATCTGGATTCCAGACGCGCTCCGCTCTGAACGGCAAGGCGCAACCCCGCGTCTTCTGGCGCTGCGTGGAGGCGCAACACGTCGTCTCCACGCTTCAGCTCGTCGATACGCCTGATGAACAGCGCCTGCTTGAGGACATGCTCGAAGAGACCAAGCCGCCAGTCCCGGCCGACTGCGCCGGACTTCATTATCTCTACATGACGCCGTTCCGATACGGCCTTTACCCAAACGGCTCGCGCTTCCGGCGTGCCAGCCAGACGCCGGGCGTCTATTACGTGTCTGAAGAACCTGCGACCGCAATCATCGAAACCGCGTTCCACCTGCTTCTTTTCTACGCCGCTTCTCCTGGCACGCCGTTCCCGGCCCAGCCGAGCGAGCATACGGCGTTCGATGTGCCGGTTCGCACCGATGCTGCGATCGACCTGACCGCAAAGCCCTTCAGCGACGCAAGCGATCTCTGGATGCATCTTTCCGACTACGAACCGTGTCAGCAGCTTGAAGAAGCCGTCCGTGCCGAGACCAGTTGATCGGCTACGCCTCGGTCCGCGATCCAGAGCACCGGCCGAACGCCGCCATCCTCACCTGCGCCGCCTTCGCCGCGAATGCTCCCTCGCAAAACCAGACTTGGCGCCTCTGGTTCAACAAGGCCGGCGTGCATGCGATCTGCGAGTTTCGCGGGGAGAAGTTCAGTATGGGACCCGAATCAATTGGCGAGAAATTCTGGCCTTTTGATAGGGAACGAAAATCCTAAATAATTCCGGCAATGACGAAACGAAAAATAAAAAAAGCCGAAAAACCGGTCCGCTACCAAAGAGATTAAATCTCGTTTCGCGTGCTGGCTCCAATGCAGGCCGGGGCTTTCGCTACCAGAACGCCGTGTCCGCTTGGTTGGCGGTAGAAATATGGGCTGGTCAGCGAGCGCCCGCCATAGTGATCCCGGAAGGCGGTGACGATATTGAGTTGCGTGGCGAAGCGACGAGCTTTTTCCAGGTCAAGAGCCTGCGTGAGCACCTTGGTGACTATACGGACGGCGAAACAGCCGGACACATTGAAGATCTGTGGAACCGGTCGCTCGGCTCCGAAATGCGGCCGGAGCGAATGGAACTCGTTCTTGAGCGGGAGATGGCTAGCCTCCCTCCCCTCGACGAACAGCCTACAGTCCGCTCAATCGAAGGGCCGATCATTGCGAGACTTTCAAAGTGCAGTGGGGCTTCAGATCTTCTCCCGAGAACGTCGATCATCGTGGCGACCTCACTGCAGGAATGGGCGATCAGCCTGATCGTAGACCGGCTAAACTGCGCCCCGATTGCGGCCCAGATGTTCTTTGCCGAACTGCTTGTTCGCGTGGGTGCCTTGGCAGACGCCAATGGCCGGTTGTCGCCAGAGAACTATCGTGGCCTTTCGATCTCAGACACCGAGACGTTAATCCTTGATGTCTTGGCCGCGATCGACGTTGACGCGATCGAATGCGCCCTCAGGGATGGCGTCTGCGAACCGGTCGATTTCCTCACACCCCTCAACGATCCAAAATTCTATCTCGGGGTCGATGTAGATCCCGGCCACATCGCCGGCGGGACTGGTACCCGAGCGGCCCCGAAGCAGATCGGCATTGGTGGAAGCTATTGAACAACGTCGGGCCGCATTGACTGTCGGACCATCAGGGGCCGGGAAATCCGCTTTGATGTGGGAAGCCGCCAATTCCTTGCGCCATACGGTGCGGTGGTTTCGTATCCGTCGTCTGAGCGCGGCGGATATTCCATCTCTGCGCCAGCTAATCTGGACGTTCCGCGCCTCGGAAGACAGTCCCTTGGGCTTCGTCATGGACGATATCGGCCGGAACCGGCCGGAAAGCTGGGGCGCCTTGCTCAAAGAAGCGATGTCCGTCCCCGGCGTCGTCCTGCTCGGTTCGGGAAAAAGATGTAACGTGGATTGCCGAGTGTGCCCGTGCAGTCGAAATACGCGCCGATCCTGATGAGGAGCTTGCGGAGCGGCTCTGGCGAGAACTGCGCGGGGACGAAAAGACGAACTGAGCGGGCTGGCGCGATCCGTGGAAGATGAGCGAGAGTCTCCTTCTCGAATATGCCCATATGCTAACACGCGGATAAAGGATGCACGAACTCCTCGCCGATCAAGTTGCGTCTAGGATTTCAGATCCGAAGCGTTCCCTTGACTCGATATTATGCGATCCGGCGCTTGGGCAGGCGCAGCGAATGCTGAAGTCGATGCGTCGCGATTGGCGCGCGCTCTCGGTCAGTGAGGCCGATCTGTCACGCGCCCTACAGCGCCTTATCCAGGAGCACCTGGTTCGCTCGCCTGCTCCGGGCACGGTCACCGGCCTACACCAGCTTCGATCTGAAGAATTGTTGCGGCTGACGCATGAGACAGCATTGCCCATGCTCCAAACGGGTTTCGAACGGACGGTCGCAAGCGTGCCCACCACCGATCTTGAGCCCTTGGGCGCGGACACGCTATCTGCGCGGCGCTTACCTGATCTGGAAGTGCTCGATGGCTTGATTACCCGCGTGGCGGGCGAACAGGATGCGCGGGGGTTGGCCTCAGCGCTCCGGGGGCTAGGTTCGGGCCGCGTTTCCTCGGGCGTGGCCGAATGGCTGGACACTCCTGAAGCGTGTGCGCTGCCGCGAACGCAAGTCGGGAGCGCCGCAATGTTCGGGATCGCCGGTATTGATCTGAGTAGTCTCAGCATCATCCCGGAGATCCAGGCCGCGGCGGATCGACTTTCGCAGATATAAAGGTTCGCCGGAAGATGACCCCCGTCGCCTGTTGATGGAGCGTATGTCACCTTCTGCCTTGTCCGCCCTGATCGAGACAGCGGATCTGGCGAGCCTCGATGGGATTCTCGCGGCATTGGTCGGAATGCTTTTGCCAGCCGTAGTGCGGACCAGTCTCATGCAGGTTCCAGAAGGCCTGTTGAACGCCGATCTAAATCTTGTGGGGTCGGTGATGGGCACTCTGTCCGCCTTGGATCGTGAGATCGCCAGTCACTGGGTTGCCGAGGTCGGGCAAGAGGCGTTGTTCGCGCGGGTTCAATCAGAGACGGCTTGGGCCGGACCTGTAACAACCGAAGATGCCGATTATGGAGTGATGGTTCGTTGCGATCTTTGGTACGTCGCCGGCTCCGTACAGGAAAATCCGCATGGCGCAGTTGTGAGTTTATGCGAGATGATTTTGGCCCTGTGTCCGTCGGCTGACATTGCTGTGTCCAACGCAATTACTGCAAGCGGTGAATTAGCTGGCCTCGCCTAGTTGCCGCTCGGGACAAAGCGGATTCCCCGTGACAATCTCCTTCCACCGTCCGTTCCTCAATGGAACCGGCGGTGGCGGGATCTGATCTCCCGCCGCGTCGCCGCTCCGAGCTATAGCGACTATCTTGCAAGAGGCGTAGCCATTCTCGAGGCACTTGTGCCGACGTTGGAGAAGGTCTTCGACGCGCATTTTAGGGGGAAAGGATGCCCTTGGCAGCCTCTCGGACAGGCTGGGTTCACTCAATGTGGCAGCTGAAGCGCTGACACCTCCGGCTCTTTCGCCATTGGAAGCGTCGGGCGCGGGAAGCGAAGAGGCCAACACCGCCGTCACCAAGTCTCAGAACCTCCTGCACAGCGCAAGCGTCAATCTCGTCAAGAGGTTCGCGATACTGCCCGACCAAGCTGGCGCATACATTGCCTGATTGAGCGATCTCATCGCCGATGTCGACACTACCACTGTCGAAGAGCCTTGGCAGCTTGTTGGCGAGGGGCCTCCGTCAATGCTTATGCGACTCAAGACGCTCTTGGAGATGTTGCGACTTCTGGCCGGAGAAACCCATGAAAGGAAGGAAGCGCCAGCAGTAACGTGGGCGGCGCGCGGCAAAGGCGCGCGAGTTGGCAACGCCGTGCGGCTCGTATCCCTCTCTGCCAAGGCTGCGGGGGAAACACGACTAGCTCAGCTTAAGGCAGAAATTGAACGCTTGGCAGACGAATCCCGGGTCGTCGCGCAGTTCCATCTTCGCGTTAACGCCAAGGGTATTCTACCATGGCCGCCGGCAGAGCACTCGCGTTGTTGCTTGCGCCCGACATTGTAGGCGCGGTGATCGCGCTCGCAGAGCAAGCGGAACTGGTGCGGTCATTGGTGGACTCGTCAGTCCACCTGACAATCATTCCTTCTATCGAGGATGTCGCGTTCCCGGCGCTCGCAAAGTCTGGTTACCAGACCCTCCTTCCTGACGTGGAAGGTGCTACCTTCTGGGCCGAAGAACTCGGATTGCCACAAGCTCCGTCTGCTATGGCAGGCTTGTTTGGGGAGGTGCTGAGCCTTGCCGGCGAACTTGGAGCAATGGATCAAAAAGGCTTCGGCATTGAGACTCGCCCTGAAGAAGAGATTGCTGCCCGTCGGAGCTTGGAGTCCGCCTTCGCAAAAAAGTACGAGGAGTTGGCCCGATGGCTCGATGCTTTCGACCCAGCCCTGAAAATGGATGTGTCCGACCTGATCCAGCATTTGCGAACAGGAGAGATCGATTTTTCTGCGGAAGCGCAGGCGGCGCTTGGCGGGACTTCGAACGAAACTATAGAAGTGACGGGTTACTTGTCGCTCCTTTTAATTGAAAGTAAAATAATGAAGGTAAAGGATCAGAAAATCGGGACTTAACAACCATTTTGCGAAAAGTTCCGTAGCACAGAAGAATTTCAATAATGATCGAGCGCACCTTTCAAAACATCCCCAACGAAAAAATCAGCGAAGCCGATCAGCAATCGCTCTTGGCCAGTCTAGGCTGGGCAAGAGGATCTACATGGGATGATTTACTGCAATCAAAACGCGTGCTGATAATCTCCGAGGCAGGTGCGGGAAAAACATATGAATGTCGTACTCAGACGAGACGTCTGCGGTCTGCGGGTGAACCAGCATTCTTCGTTGAATTGGCGGCCTTGGCGACCGGGGAACTTCGCAGCCTGCTAGATGCAGATGAAGAAGCCCGGCTGAATGCTTGGCTTGCCTCACAGTCCGAGGTTGCGACATTTTTCCTGGACTCGATTGACGAGCTGAAATTGACGTTGGGTTCGTTTGAGCGCGCGCTCAAACGACTGAAGAAGTGCATCGGAAATCAGCTTCACCGGGCGAGGATCGTCATCACAACACGGCCGACACCCTTCGACGAACAGTTGGTCCGAAACGTCCTACCTGTTCCTCCGGCACCGTCCTTGGAGTCCGATGAAGAGGCATTTGCGAAGATTGCAATGCGTGAGCATCAGGAACAACACGACAGCAGAAGTAAGAACCAATCGCCCGATTGGCGGTCTGTAGCCTTGATGCCGCTGTCGGACGAACAGATTATCCAGTTTTTTAGAGACCGGGGCGTGAAAGATCCCGATCTTCTTTTTGAAGATCTGCGACGTCGCAATGCTCAAGAGTTTGCACGCAGGCCTCAGGACCTCATTGAGTTGTGCGCGGACTGGCGTGAGCACAAGCGCATCCGAACACATCGTGATCAGGTTGCCACGAATGTTCGAGTGAAGCTGCTTCCTCGCGACGACAGACCTGAACCGGCGGAATTGTCTGTCGATAAGGCGGTCGAAGGAGCTAGCCGGCTCGCACTTGCAGTTCAAATGACGCGTCGTCTAACCATCCGTCATAGTGCAGCATCCGACGTTGTTGACGAGGAGGCCGCTCTCGACCCGGCGATTATCCTGTCCGATTGGCAACCGAGCGAACGAAAAGCACTGCTGGAGCGTCCACTATTTGGCTTCGCTTCATATGGCCGGGTGCGCTTCCATCATCGCTCGGTTGCCGAGTATCTTGCTGCGGAGCGGCTAATAGCTCTTCGAAGACAAGGCATGCCGTCTCGCGCCCTCAGGCGGCTTCTTTTCGCGGAGACCAAAGGCAAGACGATCGTTCGCCCGTCCAAGCGGCCAGTGGCGGGTTGGTTGGCTCTACAAAAAGAAGGTATATTTGAAATCTTGCGGGACAATGAGCCTGCCGTGCTCTTGGACGAAGGCGACCCCGAGTCGCTAACGCAAACGCAGCGAAATCAGGCTCTTCGTGCCTACGCTGACCGTTACGGCCCTGGTGGATGGAGAGGTCTTCGAGTGCCTCACATTCAGGTCCATCGTTTTGCATCGAAAGAGTTGGCAGATGAAGTCGACCGGATTTGGCGCAGCGGTATGGAAAATCCGGATGTGCGGAAAGTCCTTATCAGCCTTATTGAGGCGGGATGTATCGAAGCTTGTGCCGACATTGCATTCGATGTCACTCAGGACATTGCAGCACCCGCGGTTGAGCGTATGATAGCTATTGATGCGTTAATTGCCCTTGATGACAAGAGGCTAAGGCAAATTGCTGCCAGCATTGCGGATGCTGACGATCTCTGGCCTGACAGAGTGGCGTGCGGTGCCGTACTACGCCTTTTCCCAAATTATATGTCGGTTGAGCAGCTCTGTCGGGCTCTTCGATGGATAAAGCGAGAAAACCGAAGTGTGGGTGATCTTGGCTGGCAACTTCCACGGTTAATAGCAGCATCGACCTTCGACCTTCCTGTCCTTGAGAAGCTTCGCGATGGCCTCGTGACGCTGGTCTCAGAGGGGCTCAAATGGCGAAAAGAATGGCCACATATTACGAGCGATCGGCCACATCTCAGCGGAGCGCTCGCCGCAACATGTGAACGTGGCCTTGATGTCAGCCAGGATGACAGGTGGCTGCATGCCGGCGCACTTGCATTGCGATTGCGTCATCGAGACCATGGCGACGATGAGCCGATCAAGTCGCTTCATGAACGGCTGAACAATCTGAATGCAGAGGATAATGCTCGTCTCTTCAGGGTTGAGGACACTTTGCTTCAGTCGCTCCATGGAGTCAAAGACCCTTGGAGACGACTCGAAGAGATCACGCTTCACGATGGGCCGGTCCAGCTAAGACCGGACCGGGATCTGCCTTGGGTGAGCGAGGCGCTTGGCGACACGACTAGGGATGCAGGTGAACGCGCGATGCTCTTAGAGGCAGCCATCCGCCTGTCGCCGGATCGTGATACATGGAAGGAAAACGTTGAAGGGCTTAGGCATCTCGTAGCGGATGAACCTTCATTCGTGCAAAGGGTTGACGCTTGGCTGAAACCATCGAAGCACGGAAAAGAACATCGTCATTGGGAAAAGAAGCGGGCTGAACGAAAGAAGCAAGAGGAGCGGCGAAAGGCTGAGGACCGCGCCAGCTGGGTTCAGTTTTGGCGGGAAATTGCCAATCACCCGGAAGACGCTTTTTCGTCAGATCAGAGTTTGTACACGGCTTGGAACTTGTGGCACGCCATGCGTCACGATGGCGACGACAGTCGGACGTCAGGCTGGAATCGCCGCTTCATTGAAGAACAATTCAATCCAGAAACGGCGGATAGACTTCGTCGTGTGCTGATGAAGATCTGGCGCGATGATCACCCAACCTTCCCCAGCGAAAGGTCCGAGGGTGAGCGCAATACATTTCTTGTACGTTGGCAACTTGGTCTGGCCGCGATCTACGCCGAAGCAGAGGACCCCGACTGGGCAACTAAGCTCAGCGATGCCGAAGCGCAGTTGGCCGCGCGGTACGCTCCGATTGAACTGAACGGCCTTCCGCAATGGACCGAGCCGCTCGGAGACGCGCATCCAAACGCTGTGGACCAGACGCTTGGGAATGAATTGTCGTGGGAACTGAACCAGCCGGCAGGTGCGCATGGCCAGTCGGGCCTGCTTCAAGGAATTGGTTATGCGCCTGAGGGAGTTGCGAGACTGTTTCTACCACGGCTCGAATCCTGGCTGGATGCTGGTGGAGACCGGATCAATAGCGCCGATAATGCGACCGGAATGACCGAAAGGGTTCGGCAAGTCACGCAGGTTATCTTGAAGCATGGCGCTGCCGCGGAAATTGAGAGACTTCGAGAACGGGCACTCCAAAGACTGGAGCAAGAATTGCCGTTTACGCTGCGTCTTGTATGGCTGTCGACCTTAATGCGGATTGATCCGCAGGTGGGTGTCGAAAAGCTAGCAGGCCAGATCGAGATAGTTGAGCCAGCCGAGCGATCAGAAGCTGTGATATGGCTCGCCAGCCTCTTTGGGGATCGCCAAGAGGCAATTGGCTTGGGTGACGAGCGCTTCACGCCGCAATTGCTGCTGCGGCTGCTTCGTCTCGCCTATCGCCACGTTCGGATCCAAGACGATGCGCACCACGAAGGGTCCTATTCACCGGACACTCGCGACGAAGCGGAGCAGGCACGCAATAACATTGTAACAGCCTTGTTCAACGCGAAGGGCGAGGAGGGCTTGACCGCCAAGCTCAAGATGGCTGCGGATCCTTTGTGGGCTCATTTCAAGGATCGCATTTTGGCTGTAGCAGAAGAGAATTGGGCGCAAGAGACTGATGCTGAGGCATTTGATGAGGCTCAAGCGGTAGCACTTGATCGAAGCGGGGAAGCGCCTGCCTCAACGAATGAAGCCATGTTTACGATTATGAAAGATAGGTTGTCTGACCTCAACGCTCTTCTTCTGTCTGATGCTTCACCGCGAGAAGCGTGGGCGGGGATATCAGACGAGAAGGTCATGCGTCGAGAAATTGCGCGAGAGCTGCGCCATGCGGCGAACTCGATCTATACGGTGGACCAGGAGGCTGTGACGGCAGACGAAAAGGAAACCGATATCAGATTGCGTTCCGTGGCCTCGCCCTATGAGGCGGTGATCGAGCTCAAGCTCGGCGATGGGCGCACAGCTAAAGACTTACGCGATACAATCGAAAACCAGCTAGTGAAAAAGTATATGGCAGCGGAGAATAGCAGGGCTGGCGCCTTGGTTGTGACTTTTTCGAGAGAGAGGAAGTGGAACCATCCGGAAGAAGGCCGTCGGATTGATGTGGGCGAGCTTTTTTCCCTGCTGCGCAAAGAAGCGAAACGTATTGAAGAAGCGTTGGGCGGTGTCGTAGCAATAGCTGTACATTTTCTTGATTTGCGGCCTAGAATTCCAACGGAACGGAAAGATACGGACCCCGGTTCATCCATCCGGCCAGCTTGAATTTTCGGGCTCGTTTAAAACGAAATCTTGGCACTATGCCCACTCTGGATTCTCCCGATCAAACATCTCCATCACCCGCGCATCGAACGGATGCGCGATCTTCAGTAATTCATCCCGTCGGTATTCGAGTGAGCCGCCGTCGCCATAGACGGGTCTTGTCGTCTTGTGGGCCATGAGAAGGCAGTGCAGGCCATAGTCGCTGGCTTCCTGCATCCGCTTCTCGAAGGCGTGCCGGAACGAGTAGATATTGTGGTCCGGCGTCTCGAGCAGGCCGCGATTGCGGAAATTCTTCATCATGTTCGCAGAGAAGAGCTCGCCCTTGTCTTAGTAATATGGGAGAAGGCCCTCGGCGCGGTGCGCTTTGCCGCCTCAAGCGCGATGCCGACAAGGGGAATGTCCCGCTCGGAGGTATCGGTCTTCACTTCGCGGTCGGTCCGCGCGCGGGTCGAAATGTAGAGCACTGGCTCATCGATGTGAAAAATCCTCGATGCGCAGATTGATGATCTCGCTCGGGCGGCAACCAGTCTCAATCAGCATCAGCGTGATGAGTTGAAGCTCGGGCCGCCATTTGCGCATCGCCCTGGGCGCAAGAATTTTCTGCCTCACCCAGTCCGATGAGAAGGACGGCACCTCGGTCCGGGCCTTCGCCTTGAAGTGCATGTTGCGGAACGGATTCGGCCGCTCCTCTTCGCCGATATGCTTGAAGTAGTCGGCATAGAGGGACCGGATGTTGCCGATGTGCCGGTTGGCCGTGTTGGGGGCGACCGGCGGCGTCTTCTCGTCCTTTGGCTCGACCTGCTTGACCCAGTGCCTCTGGTAGGCGAGCGCCAGTTCGCGGGTGATTTCCTCGAGCGCGATGTCGCCGACGAAGTCGATGAAGTATTGGATCGACATGCGCTTGGTCTTCTCCCACGAGGGGCGCTGATTCGGCGATTTGTAGAGTTGCGCGTTGTAGGCGATCTCGCCGACATAGACCTCGAAGGCTTCGGAGACACTGACGGTTGGTTTCTGCGCCCCGCCGAGCAGCGCTTCGGTATCGCCTTCCTTTGGTATCTCCGCCGGGCCGGCGTTCTGGTGAACCGCAAGAAGCCGGACCAGAGCCTCCTCAAGGGGGGAGACTGTCGCGAGGTGGTCGATGGGTTGATAGGCGAAGCCGCTCGCCAGCGCCTTGACGGTCGCCATGCGATAGCAGCGCTGGACGGCTTCAGCCGTCTCGCGATTGGAAGCGGGCTGCGCTTCCTCTGCGACCTTCAGCGGGGCTTAGTAATGGTCGTCGGCTTCGGCCAGCAGGTCACGCTTGTAGCGGGCCTGGTCGAGCGATGTCGTGCCGAGCGATTCCTTGATCCGCTTGCGCGTATCGAGCGGGCGAACCTGCTCGGCACACGCCGGTTATACCACCAGACGCGGCCTCGTTGCTCGAGGTAGGAATTGTCGTCGACGCGCTTCATGACGTCGACCATTGGTCCACAATCTGGTCCCAATTTGGTCCACAGATTCCGGCCATTTTGTGCAAGGCGACACAAACAGATTGCGCTGCTGGTTGTTCTGGTCGCGCTCGGGGTCGAGAGTCATGCGGTCAGCGTCGAGTGAAACGGTTGCCGCTGCAGCCGTTTGCCGGGCCTAGCCCGTCACTGCCGGCGGGTCCTGCCGCGGCCGGTGCTCTAACAGGAAGAAGACGCCGGTCGCCTTCGCCTGGATGGCCTGCTGGGCGAGGCGCTGCTCCTCGGCGGACAATGCCGATCCTCCCGGCGCGATCCCAAACTGCCGGTGGTGTTCGAAGATCGGCCGGCCGAGGCCGCCGGGCAGGGACGGCCCGAGTTGCGGTGCCTCCGGTTTGACTTGGCTGGAATCGCCGGGCAGCGCAGCAAGGCCATACGAGGGCGGCGGGCGCTCGGTGTTGGAGAGCGCCTCGGCCTAGCCCCTGGATACGCAGGGCCGGACTTTGTAACGCCCTCATGGCCATGCCGCGGATGGCGCCGGAGCCCAGCACGGCCACGCCGACGACAAGGCCGCGCCTGAAGCATACGACACGGCGGGGCCCGACGCGCAGGTCGAGCTTGCCGGGGCTGCGCTTCGACGAACCGACGGGTTGCGGCGTAGGGGCGGCAGAATCCGTCATAGCCCATCCCCCTACCGGTCCGTGCGGAAAACAGCGCGGTGCGCCGTGGGGTTTGTCGGTGCGGGAAATCCGCACGACATGCTGTGGCCTGGTCCCGAGGCGCAGTTCGGCGGCGGCGAAGAGGCGGTCGACGCTGGAGTAGTTGCCGCGCATGCGGGAGTTGCCGAGCTGATTGCCGCCGCCGGTGCCGTCGAAATCAAGCCGGGTGGCGGCCCATTCGGGCCACAATCGCACCTGCGCGAGCCGGTCTCGATAGAGCAGATCCTGCTCGAAATGCGCCTCCATAAACCGCTCGAACAGCCGACCTTTCTCAGCCCCCGTCCCGGCAATCGACCGGATGTGGTCAAGCACGAGATAGAAGTCGTCGACCATCATCTGGCCTTTTGCCGCTTCTCCGGCCACACGCTATGGCGTGGTGGCGTATCTGGGTTTTACATGTGCCCCGCGGGGCGTTTCGGGGCGGCACTTGATGTTCATGACAATGTAATCTCGCCGCTTCAATGCGAACCGGTCTCCGAGAATTCTCCATTGAGGAGACGCGCGCGCTCCTTTAGCTTCTTGCGCCCGACATTGGTCCTTGGGTCGTCAGGGATACCGCGGCGCCAGCGCTCGACCCAATCCGGATGTAGCGTTGAGACGGCGCGCGCGAAAGCTTGGCGTTCGTCGGGATCGGAGAGGCGTTTCTTTTCGAGATGGATCCGCACCAGTTCGAGGACATCGGCTTCAGACCGGCCCTTGACCTCCAGGCGCCATCGCCCCTCGGGGGTCTTTTCGATCTGCTTGCGCTCCTGCTCCTCGCGGCGTGCATGTTCCTCGTCTTCCAGTAACTGTCTCAAGTCGCGAGTCTGCTTGTCATCATGGCGAAACCGGCCGTAGCCAACCGCTGTTTTTGCGCCACCACCGGCCCATTCGAGGGCATCGCTCAGCCACTCGAAGACGGTGCTGAGATCGTCGTCGGCCAGAGGTCGGCGCGGCGCGAAGCCGAAGAGAAACGGTGTCGTTTGTGCTGTCACGAGAAAAGGGATCGGGGTCGGGGAGCGCCAGTCGCCCGGCGGATTATCGGTGGTCCAGCCGGCGTAGTGTGGGGTCATGACATCCGCAGCCAGTTGCACCGGGCCGGTGGGAACGGCATCAAGAAAGCAGATGCTGCCCGCCCGGTCGCACTCTCCGAAGACTTGATCCTGCATACCAATCTCGGCGCATGGTTCGGCGTCTCGTTTCACCCACGCCCGGAGCAGACCCTTGACCGAACTGCCCGGCAGATACGGTACCCCTAGAACGGGGTGCCAAGTGAAGCCGTTCTCGACGGGATGGTTGCGTCCGAGTCCGGTCACGAAGTGCGATTCGGTCGAGAATACCGCGAAGCGGCCGCCCAGCCTTTCGACCATGCGCGCCTGTCGCCGAGCAAATTCGCGAATATGCCCCCGGTCGCCTATCGGCGACCGGACGAGGGCGGTCTTGATCCAGAGAAGTTTCTTCTTCGCCGGCATGGCCCAGCGATCGCCATCGTCCCCCCAGATATTGCAGAACTTGTCGAACCAGAGGCCAGCATGTCCGTCACAGGGACAAACGTTTGGTTCCGAACTCGCGGCCTTGTAGAGCGGGCGGCTCACTCACCGTCTCCCTAGGCGGACGGCAACGCCGCCCGGCAGCATTTCTTGTGCCATTCGAGCCACGCCAAGGCTTCGGCTTGAGCGCGGAGATAGCTTGACTGGTCGTGCCGCATGATCGCCTCCAGCAGATCGCCCGGCGGATAGACGCCGCCGTCCCGGCAGAGCCAGCCTTTCAGTCCATTGTACAATTCCCCGTGCGCCCGTTGGCGGTCGTTCTGCGGCTGCGGTCCGGCAGCAGCGCATTCGGTTGCCAACGCCTGCCCCAGACCGTTCATGATGATGACCGGGCCGAGGCGATCCACATAGGCGCGATACAGTCTCTTAAATTCATCGGGCTTGCCTTCGATCGCAGCGACCCGTTCGAGGGCGTAGGCGGCGCGCTGCTGTTCCAGGGTCTTCATGGTGGGCCCCCTTTGCCGCTGCCGCGGACGCGCACCGCGAACCAGCCCTGCCCCACCGTCTCGTTGCCGCCAACCTGCAGGTACGGGTCGCTTTCTGGGAACAGTCTGTGAAGCGCCTCGCCCGGGTCGGTCTCGCCGCGGACCGCAACTAGCGCGTACATGACCGTATCCGGCGGGAGCGATTCCTCGTACCACAGGCCCTTGCTCTCCTTGGTACGGTCGTCGAGAACGTTGCGCGTCTGGATGGCGAGGCCGTAGCGCGCGAACCAGGCAAAATCGCAGTCATGTAGGATCGCGACTTGCGCGGCGAGCCGGTCTTTCGTATCCCGATGGAGAAGCAGCGGTCCGATGGTGTCCACAAGACCTGCTGGCGGCGAACCGGCGATGTCGAACTGTCGCTCTTCCAGAAACAGCATTCCGCTGCTATCTGCGAGCACCGAGCCGCGCTCTACTGCCGGAACCGGCGGCCCGGCGAGGCCGGCGCGGGCGAGGTCACGGCCGAAGCGTTCGATCAGATGTGGGCAGGTCGCCCAGCGATAGCTTCCGGTCAGGCTGCGCACTGGCAGCAGCAGTAGCCTCCCGTCAGAGACCAGCAGATCTCCTGCATGGCCGGGTTTGCCAAAATGGCGGCGGGCGTCCTGCTCCGTCCTCTCGGCCTTGTCGCGCAGTGCGCCCTTGAGGCCGGAGCCGACCAGCACCGGATAGTCGGTCGCGGCCTCGCGGGCTACGGGCAGGTCCACGACCCCCATGCTGCGGCCGCTTCCTGGATGAATGGAGCTTTCGGCCAAGAGGCCGAGTATCGTTGCGTTCATGACCCTCTCTCCCGATCCTCCGGCCAGACGCCAGCCGCGATGAGGCCGAGCCCCCAGGCCGTTCGCGCACCGAGGCGTAGGAGCCCGCCGCCGGCGACGGCATCCCCCCTGCCTTCCGGTATTTCGCAGAACAGCACGCTGCCCGGCGTCAGCGTGCTGCGGAGTGGTAGCGGGCGGTACGCCAGCGAATCCCAGCCGCCGATGCGCTGCGGACGGTTCAGGCAGGCTGAGACGACCCTGGCGCCGTCCAGCGTGTCGAGCGGCCGTTCGCCACGAATGACGGCCTCTTCCAGATCAAGCGGCGACAGGGCAACCAGCACCGCCCGTCCAGCCGGTCCTGTCGGTGCCGGAAGCATATCGAGTTCTGCGCAACCCTGCCACTCCAGGCACCGTGCCAGCCGGCTCTCGCCGCCCAAGGGAATCAACTGGCCGGACGGACCAGCCCAGTCCGCGGGCAGGCCGGAGATGCGCACGCCGAGGGAAACGTTATGCCCGGGGCGTATCTGGCGAGTGCTGTAGAGCATGCCTTCCTTCGCGCTACGGGTCTCCCTGTCGCGCTCAAGGCCGATGCGTTCTTCGACGGACCACAAGGCTTTACTTTCTACGATTTCGCCCGTTTCCGGAAGCGCACCCCTCAAGACAGATGTCAGACCCCTCAGGGTGATCCATTCCTGGTCGCCTGTCTGAAGCTTCGCACCGATCTTGTTTTCTTCGGGCAAGTCGGGAAGGCGAATCTTTTCGCCCAGATCGCACCGAACCGGTGGCCCCGGCCGGAGCAGCGCACACGGTCGCCATCCATTCGATCCCGTTACGCCGAGCAGGTGGCGAGGCGAACGGAACAGCGGCTCTCCGCCCCGGAGAAGAAACGGCCCGTCGAAGGAAAGCCCGCCCATGTCTTCTGGGCCGTTACCGAGAACGTCGTTGAACGACGCGCGCCACCGGCCACGACCGCCCCAGCCTTGCGCCAGCGCCAGCGCCGCCCGCAGGGCGCCGGCGGTCGTCGCCGGATGCGGCGGGAACAAGCTTTCCACATCGTCCTGTGGCGATGCATCGCGCGTGAACGGGGTGCCGTCGCGAAAGAACCACGTGTCCACCGGCTTGAGACGGACGCCGATCATACTTCGTGCTCGCTGTGGCCGCCGCCGAGGAAGCGGGCGAGGAGGAGTGCATCGACCCCGATCTCGGCCGTCTCGCCACCCTGCCCGTCGGTAGACGCGGGCGCGCGCCGTAACAGGCGCCGGACGAGATCGGCCATCTCTGCCACCTGCGCTTCGGTGCTCTCGCCGCGCCTCACGGCTAGGCTGTGGCCGATTTCGGCGCGTAGGAAGGCCGGGAGATCGATATCCTCTGGAATGGCGCCCCAAGTGCCTGGGCGCCAGAAGTCCCATCCACCGAGTCTGACCAGTAGTCCGCGGAGACGGTAGAGCAGCGTGGACGACAAGCCTGGTTCCGCCGCATCGGTTCCGAGACGGTCTGCCAGCGCCTGCAGAAGAGCTACAGACGACTCGGCGCTGCCGTCAGGGCGCACCCGGTGCCATGTCGTGGCCCATTGGGAATTCAGCCCGCCGGGCTTGAGAACTCCGACCGCCAGCGAGTTGCGACCGTTGTCCCCCTTGGCAACGTCGTCGAGCAGCCGGTGGGCGTCGCGAATCGCGCTGCCGAGCGGCTGCCGGATATGAACGAACACGACCGAGGCCGAAAGAGTGGCTTCTGCCTTGTGTTCGAAGGCCGAGCAATAGCACTCAGCCAACTCCGCGGCGCATTGCAACGCACCGGGAACCGGCAGCATGGCCAGCACATCGTCGCCCCCGGCATAGACGGTTTCGCCACCATGATCGCCCACAATTTTCGGCGCTTTCGCCATGACCGCTGCCAGCGCCCGGCCGACCTGTTCGCCGCCGACCTCGCTCACCAACCTGCCTAGTCGGTCGCCGTCAGCGAGAAGTAGTGCGTAGAAGGAGGACGGCGACCCAAGGCGCTGCCCGTCTTGGTCTTTGGCGCAGTAGATTGTCTTCAACGCCTTGACGAGAGTGTCTCGCACCTCATCTCCGGCATTGGCCTTAAGCGGACACAGCCCCTCGCTCTCAACCGCCTCCCGGTGAAACCAGTTGGCATCAAGTAGATGGAAGTCGCCAGCGGCGGAACGATCCAGGCCCGGCCACGGCGGCTGCCGTTCGGACAGGACGCCGGTTGGCGCGAACCGCTTGACCTGCTCGGCGTAGTCGCGCGCTAAGTCCGGCTCCCAGGTTTCCGCTTGGCGGAGCCACGGTCGGGCAGCGATGTGTACCGTTGACGACCAGCGCACTCGTTCCACCACCCTCCATCCCAGCGCGTCTTCAGCGACTCTGGGGAACAGACGCTTGATCAGGGCTATAGCGCACAGCCTCTCATTCTCTCTCAGATCCAGTGCGCCGACTCGTCCGCGCAGATGCTTCCAAAAGCAATCCTGCGCGACCTGTCCGGCCCGACCCATCGAACGCACATGGCCCGAAAGTTCCTGCAGGTCGTGCATGATCGTGCACTTGTCGCCCGGCTCGGCCGGCGGAACGTGGCTCCGCCAGTGCTTGCGCCGGTCGAGTAGCCCGTCATGAACGGTTCCGGCGGTCCACACGACTTCCCAGAATGCATTGATCTGGCGGTCCCAGATCGCCCGCGTGCCGGCGCCACGTTCGCAGGCCTCCGCAACAAACTCCCCCCACACGGCGTCGCAGACCTGGGCCCATGCCTTTCGGAGGGCCGCGGCGGCGGCGCGGGCGACTGGTTCCGCTTCCGCTTCGACATCGACTGCGAAGCGGTTCGGCAGCGAGCCGATCCCGGGCGACTCGCCAGTCCTGTCGTCTCCCGTCCATCGATAAAGCGCATCATCCTTGACGACCGGCCGGACGACGCGGCCTCCTGCCTTCTCCGCGCCATGCATCGCGTGTCCTGCGAGGAACGAGAGAAGATACGAACTGCCCCACAGGTCACGGGTGCGCCGCGACTGCGCGACGAACCCCTGCACCGGGCCGATGGCGATGTCGAGGCGCAGTGTCACGGCGGCACCTCAACGGCCTCGTCGAACTGCTCCTTGCGCCTGTTCTTGTCGAGAAGGCGGTCGAGGAAATCGTGGATAGGGCGGTAGAGTTCCGTCTCGGGTGCGACCGGAACCTCCTCTCTTCTGCCGACCGAGATGACCGACTTCCCTTTCGGCAGGAACTGGGCAGGCAGAAATGACAGGACCGCAACCGGCGCGTCGCACTCATGGATGTGGATGAACAGCGGGCTGGCGCGCCGGTCGAGATCCTTATCAGAAGGCCTAATCTTCACCTTCCTGCTATTATGCGGCAGACCGAAGGCAATGCGGCATGGATGCTTCGTCGCCCGCCCGCCCGTCATCAGGTCGTGATCGTCCCTGAAGTTCTTTTCCGAGTCGATTCTCCCTAGGATCTTTCCGTTCCGGCCCCAACTTCGGTACCGGACGAGTTCCCGGCCGACCAGATCAAGCAGTTGTAGCGGATCCGCATCGTCGCCGGACAGCAGAACGTAGCGGCTACCGGACGAGAAAGCCGTGTATTCGGGAAGACCGTCCGTCCCCCATTCGTATCGCCGCTGTCCGATCGCTGCTTTCAGATTGTCCATAGTCCCCGGCGCGACCCAACATTGCTTGTCGTTCACGAGAAGCGACTGAAGCGCCAGCGAGCCATAGCCCTTGCGGCTTTTCGCGCCCATGCCGCCGAGGGTGCCGAGCGCGATGAGCGCATCGCGAAGCAGCCCGAGATCCGCCTCACACAGGCCGCGGCAACGCAGTTGCACGGTGAATTTGAACGGCGCGCGCAGACAGCCGCGCGTGAGTTGGCCAGCCTTCGTGTCCCGGTTTTGGCTGTCGACCGTCTCCATGATGCCGTAGCCCAGATAGCGCGCCCCGGCCCCGACGGTTTTTCCGTTGCCGTCGGTCAGTACCGAGCCCGTATCGCAGGTCTTCTGCTCCTCTTTGCTCACTCGCTTAAAGCGCATGAGCACGCGGGACTGGCCAACGCCAGTGCTGCCGAAGAGCCTGTCCTCGCACCGCTGAATTTGGGCGAGGTTGCCGGCGTATCGCGGCCACGCCAGCGCCCGCCACCAGAAGCGCAGCGCTCCCTTGAAGCTCGGTAGGCGAAGCTCCGGGCGGACACAGTCCGCGCCCGCGCAGAACATCGGGGTGACGGCCCGGTATGTTGCCTCAATCGCCGTCGGCATCGTCGTCCTCCATCCCGTCGAGCCAGAAGGGTTCTCCAGCCTGCCAGGGGTCCCTTTCCTGTTCCGCCGCTGGCCTCCGGTCAATCAGCCCGAAACGCCGCACCGGACAGGCCAGATCGCGCGCAGCGTCGGCGATCGCCTCGGCGACAAAGCTCATAAGCGTCGTTCCCCCGGTGATATTGACGACGACATCCCCGGCCCCCACGAAATTGGGACGCACCGCCTTTTTCAGTTGCCCGATCTCCGAACGGCCGCCATAGGGGTCGTTCAGGCAGAGTCTCTCAACCGTGCCCTGATACTCGGCACGGTCCGCCGCTTCTGCGATCTGTCCTGCCGTCTCATGCGAGCAGATCACGAGGCACAAGCCCGGCTCCCGGCCGTCCCCGTCGTTTCTACACACTTGCAGCGCGCTGAACAGTACGCCCGGACGACTGCCGATGGGGCTAACCAGGATACGCTTGCCCGGCTGCTCGACGAGAGACAATCGTATGGAAGGACAGTCATGAAGAGTCTCGTTCCAGTACCGTTGGACATGGTCCAGATCCTTCTTGACGGGATCACCGACGAGAGCCTCTGGACGCATGCCGTGATGAGCGTACCCGTTGCGAAGCTTCCGAAGCCTCCTCCAATACGTCCCTAGCTCTCGCTGTTCTTCGCTCAGGCGCTCTCGGAACACCTTGTCCCTACCGACGACTTCTATTGCGTTGAGAAGGTTGGCCACGCCGTGCCGCGTGCCGCGGTAGTCGAGCCATTCGTTCGCCTGCCCTTGTACCCACAGGGCCCAGGAGACGGTCCATTCGCTCATCAGGCCGAGCGCAGTGGCGACATGCCCGCGTTTCAGCAAATCATCAACGTGCCGAGCCTGCCTCTTCAATTCGCACTCGGTCAGCGACACTCCACGCTTCCATCCCTCGCAGCCAACCGGCAGCGCGAGAGGCGAAAGAAAATCGTCAATCCGATTGGCTAGTTCGTCGCCTAGCGGCAGGCGGTAATCGTCCGAGATCAGCCTGCGCAGGGGCTTGCGGTGTAGCTCGCGAACAATGCCTGCCTGCCGGCCTAGTTCGAGCGGGAGCCCAGAAAAGTAGGCGTCCGACGTTTGTGTCAGATCGTTCGCAATCTTCTTCGCCGACGGGTTTCGCGAGTCGCTGCGGAGGATGCTGGCCATCGGCTGTGTGCTGCCCGTATCGTTCAGCGCCCTGAGGGCGTAGAGCCAGCGAGGCAGTTCTAGAAAACTGCGCAGATTGAGAAACGGGCTGGACCCGTTCTCGCGCAACAGGCCGTAATATGCGCCTCGCACCTGTACATTGCGCAAGGTGGATACGTATAGCACGGCCATATAGGTCAGGAACGAAAAGTGTCGGAATCCGTGGGTCACGTCGACGATGATGTCGGTGTTGTCGCCGACGGCTTTGGTGGCCTGCGCCACGAAGGCGTTGATCTTTTCCGGGGTTTCGCCCCCGCATACCTGGACCAGTTCTGTTCGGCATCGGCCGTCCAGTTCTGTCTTGAGCGACGGCCAGCTATCACGTTGCGCTTCCGGCGTGCATAGCGCCACGACGCGGTTCGGCCGGTCGGGTTGCGTAAGCAGGTCGTAGAGCGCGAGGGGTGCCAGCGTCGACTCGACCTCGCGGCCTTCGAGATGATAGCGCGCGGCGCGCGGCCTCTTGCCGAGAACTGTCAGCAGCACAGGTTCCCGCGCCGGTCCGTCCGGCACGCTGGCGGCCGTCCGGTTGCTTTTGGTTTTCCGGTCATCGCCCTTCATCCAGACTCTCCAACAGGTCCCGCCCTCGCGACACGCAGGACCGCGAAGGGCCGCATCCAGAGGGACAGCCTATAGCCCTCTGACAGCATCCGCGACCCCATCATGTCCACGGTGTCCACGACAATCGCCGGTGCCGCTGGATCGGCCCTTCATTTCCGGTTGTCGGCGTGCCGGCCACGCGGGGTGTAGAATGGGCAGTGGCCTCCCGCCGAGGCCGCATCGCACCGGCCCAAGCCGTCCGTCCTCCTCCAGCCTTTCCCTTAGTTGCTCGACGAACTCGGTCGCCTGGTCGACCACGGCCCGCCGATCAACGACATAGACGAGGCGTCGGGGCATGGGCACGTCCGCCGCCCGCGCTAGCAGCCCAATCGCCATGACGGCGATTTTTCCCGAGCCGACGGGGATATCCACCGCCGAGGGGATTGCGCCGCACACGAAACGCTCCTGGTACAGTCGCTGTTGCCACGGAAAAGCGCGATGTCCGGCCAGCGCCCCGAACGCGTCTTCAAACTGGACGAGGCGTGTCATCGCTCAGGGGCCTGGCATGTATCACTGCGTGAGCCTCGGATCTTGGTCCTCACCTGGAACCACGACCGTTCCGTGTTCGACTCCGGCGCCTCAAACGAAAGAACCGTTAGGGTGATCGGGATGCCCATTCTTGATGCTCTTATTTCTCTGGCCTTGCGATTTCTGCAATGATAGGCTGGCAGCTTGGCGCCTGTCAACAACTGACAACCTGCGGCTGGATTGTCGGCGCGTCCCTTACTGAAACGTTGAAGCCGATGGCTCGTGTGAGCTGCGCTACTTTACCACCCCAGGCGTCGTCGGCCCGGCCTCTTTGTGAGGGTACGGTGATTAAGGTAGTCGGCTTCATGAACTGACTTCGACCCGAACAGAGACATCACAATCGCGCACAAACAACTCGACCTCCATCTTCCCGGGCCGCTGACGACTGGCGAGGGTGATGGTACCGGTGCGGATGGTGGGTGCCGTCCCGCGCTCGCCCCTCCCCCCGCCCCTGCATGAACTCCAAGCGTGCCACGCCGCCAACCCCCGCGCGCCCACCGATCTGCGTCCAGCGGGTCAGCCGAGGAGAGATGGGGTGCCAGTGGTCGCAGTGTGCCGGCAGCCCGTGCCACTCAATTCCCGGCTCGGCGACGTACAGGCGGGCGGTGCGCCCCGACAGAGGACTGCGCGAGCCGGGGCCGCGGGGCTGCAGGAAGACAGACGCAAGGCGCTCGTCGGGGGCGGACGTGGGGCCCATTTCCTGGTATCCTCTTCATCAAAGAGAGCAGAGCCTAGCAGCGCATTGTGGCCAACACACCCTAGGCTTTTCTTTCTAGAGTGGATCATCAAATACGGTTTTGGCTTCGTCAGGCCCTGTACCATATTGGGAGAGAGCTGCTCTTGCCCTTCTTCGACCACATGGATTTTATAATAACATGGCGCTGTTCGTCCACCAGGCCACATGCCCAATAGCGACGGAGATACCAAATGACAAGCAAACACCTTGCGTTCTTCCTTGACAAATTTTCTCGCCTGGCTGGATAATTCACGATCAACCACAAGGGAGGACAGGCCATGGCAGACGATCTCGTCAAAATGGATGCAACCGCGCAGGCCGAGCTAGTGCGGAGCGGAGCAGTTAGCCCGCGGGAATTGGTGGAGGCAGCTATCGAGCGGGTGGAAAAGTTCAACCCGCAACTCAATGCCGTGATCCGTCCGCGTTATGAAAAGGCACGCGCCGAAGCAGACTCGGCAAGCTTACCCGACGGCCCGCTCAAGGGAGTGCCGTTCCTGCTGAAAGACCTGTTCTGCGTGTATGAGGGTGATGAAATCCATAGCGGCTGTAAGGCACTTAAAGCGGCGCAATACACAGCCCCAACCAGTACTTATCTAGCTGATAAATTTCGTGCTGCCGGACTGATTACGATTGGCCAGACCAACACCCCGGAATTCGGGTTCGCCACCACGACGGAGCCGGAAGCCTACGGGCCAACCCGTAATCCGTGGAATACCAACCACTCGACTGGCGGGTCGAGCGGTGGCAGTGCCGCGGCGGTGGCCGCGCGTCTGGTGCCGGTGGCGCACGCCAATGATGGTGGGGGGTCGATTCGCATCCCGGCCAGCGCGTGTGGATTGGTCGGTCTGAAGCCCAGCCGGGGGCGGTTATCGCTCGGTCCGGATTATGGTGAAGCCTGGGCGGGCTGCATTGCCGAAGGTGTGGTTTGCTTGTCCGTGCGTGACGCGGCCACCGTTCTTGATGCGACCGCAGGATCTATGCCGGGCGACCCGTATACGGCTCCCGCGTGTAAGGGCTCGTTTGCCGAGGTGGCCCGGCGTGAGCCCGGCTCGCTCCGCATTGGCCTGATGACCAAACGGCCAGGCAATCAAGAGACCCTGCATCCCTCATGTAGAGCCGCGGCAGAAAACACGGCAAAGTTGCTGGAGTCCCTCGGGCATCGGGTCGAGGCGGCATACCCGGAGGCGCTGGACGAGAAATGGGGCGCTCACTTTGGCACGATCGTGCTTGCCCACTCCGCCCGGACCGCGGAAGATGTTGCCGACGCGCTGGGCCGCAAAGTCGGTCCCGGCGATTTTGAGCGCTACACCTGGGACCTCATGAACCGGGGCCGATCCATAGGCGTGACAGAATATATCGCCGCACTCGAATGGCTGGAACGCTGGGAGCGGCGGCTCGCTATCTGGTGGGCAGATGGGTTTGACTTGCTTCTCACCCCGACCCTGAGTGCACCGCCACCTCCTCTGGGCCTGCTGTGCAGCGCAGCCGCCGACCCGGATGTGGTCTATCGGCGGGTGCTCGACCTGGTTCCGTACACCCCGGTTGCGAATGTGACCGGCCAGCCGGGGATTTCCCTGCCCTTGCACTGGAGTGAACAGGGCCTGCCGGTTGGCGTGCATCTCATGTCTGCGTACGGACGGGAAGACATATTACTCAGTGTTGCGTCGCAGCTTGAACAGACCCAGCCGTGGATAGATAAACTGCCTCCAGTCTGTCCGTAAGGCAGGGAGTCTTCCGCGCTCACGGTCTGCGAAGAAGCGGGAGACCCTCCTACCGCTTCCCTTCTTTGGAAGACTGCCGCATAGCGGCGCGGGTGGATCTGATCGTAGGGGAGCCTCAGGAACCCACCTCAGCCTTCGGTCGCCCTTCCCAAGAGAGGCCTTTGGCTAAGCCAACCTGCCAGACTGATTCTCCTGTATTCCCAGGGGTTGACCATCTCGACACCCGTTGGCGCAAAGTTATTGACGTTTCGGGTGGCTAGCGCCAGCCCATAAACCCAGTGCCAGGGCTGTGATGAGCGCATCGCCTTCTGGGCGTAGGGCAGAGACATACAGTCTGGGGCAACATTGGGCAACTGTGATCGACAGGCAAAATATGGTCACGGCATACCTAACATTACCAAGCTAAGTGCAAAATATGGTCACGGCATGCCTAACATTACCAAGCTAAGTGCGGATGGCCGCGGCCGGCCGGGTGCGCCGGCCCGCGCACCGGCGGGTCGCCAGTGGCGGAAGCGCCCGGGCCGCCCCTCGAGAGTCCCGCGCTGCTCGGGGACCGGGCATCCGAGGGCGCCAAGCGGCACCTGGCCGTGGCGCTGGGGTCTGAGCCCGTGGTGCCGCCGCGGCGCACCCGGAGTGGGCCTTGGGAGGATGCCCGGGAGCTGGCCAAGCGGCGCACCGCAATCGCGCGGGTGTGGTGTCGCTTGCCGGGATGCCGCCGCCTCCGCTCGCGATGCGAGCAACGCGCCGCGCGAGTCCTCGGATGCATTGTCTTCGCCCTCATCATCAATGCGTTGCGATAGTGGTAACAGACCCTAGTTCCGCATACGCCTCAAGCGGTTGTGGACCATCTCGCAGCTGACGGCAAGGAGGTGGTGTTCCGAGGACGACAGGCCGCCCGGCTTCGGGGTCAGGAGGCACTCTCCAGACGCAACGTATACGCGGTGCAGACCATATCCGGGGGCAAGTCGAAGCGCGTTACGGCAGTGCCTCAGGTCGAAATTTTCTGTAGCGCGTCGGGCCCTCGAATTTTGTCGACATCTTATGCGGGTTCTCTCGCTTGAGTTTTTCATGAGATGAAGAATCGTGCGTCAGTTGCGATTCCTCCGCTCGGATGCAGTCTCATGAGCAGGAGGGTGTGGAGCCGTTCAGGTGGCATGAACACTCAGGGATGCCATACGAACTCAAAGACTGAACGGTATCATTGCCATTCTGGCAGCAGTTCATCTTCTCACCGTTCTCAGTCTCGCTCTAAACAGGCTCGGTCGGTGGGACGAGCGTTTCTCCAGAGTAACCCGTACCCCTCAACAGGGAAGAGAAAAAGGCCATGTCCTGGATACGAGGTGGACCCTAGTATTCCTCTCGCTTGTGGGGGCGCGGACGCAGTATCCCACATGCAATGGCTCACCAAAAAAACAGAACCGCAAGAAGGAACGAAATCACATGGGCTGACCTGAAAGCAACGGCGCTTCCGCCGTGTGGCTTTGTCTGTATAGACCTAGGAGCTCGTTCAGCGCCAATGAGGAAACCACAATCAAGCCGCCAACAATGGCGATATTGCTGGGCCGTTCCCCTACACCGATCCATACCCACAGCGGGCCTAGCATCGTTTCCAGGAGAGCAAGAAGACTGACTTCGACCGCGGTAATATGCCGTGCCGCCATCGTCATGAGCAGGCAACCGAGCCCGGCCTGAATGGTGCCCATACACGCCAGTATACCGATATCCTGCCACGTGGCCTGAAACGGCAGGCTGAAGAGCAGGGCTACACTGGCGGAGATGAGCGCGGCCACCAACACGGCTGGCGTCATAATCGGCTTGCGCTTGACGGTGACGCAGCAGAATCACACAACTCGCAAAGGCCACGGCAACGCCAGCGGCTATGATACTCCCAGCCAGTGTCCCGGCAGCGAAAGAATCGAGGCACATGGCAATGATGCCGGTCAGAGCGATGCCCATCGCAATGTAGTGACGCACTGGAACCAACTCTCCAAGACACACCCGGCCAAAAAGTGCGGAAAGAAAGGGTGAGGTGCTGATGAGGACAAGGGTATGCGCCACCGTTGTCTGGGTAACGGCGAGAATGAAGCCGGGGAATGAGGCAGCCAGACACAGGCCGGCCAGGAAGCCGCTCAACCCGATGGCGACGACCGCTCGTCGCAGATGACTCGCGTAGCGAAAGGAGAGCCAGACGCCCAGGAAGATTCCCATACTCAGCGAGCGCCAGAAGGCAATCTCCCAGCTATTGGGAACACTGACGAAGCGGACAAACAAACCGCCCGTACTCCAGCATAAGCTTGCGCCGAGCATGAGCAGCAAGCCCTTGCGGCGCTGCGGGTTCCGGGTTCGATCAAAAAACGCAGCGTTACGGCTTGACGGCAATCGCTTCCACCTCAATCAGGAGCCCCGGAAAAGCTAGGCCGGCCACAACAACGGCGGTACTGGCCGGCGGATTATCGCCGAAGACATCCCCGCGCGCTTCGAGCATCTCCATGAACTTGCCGGCGTCGGTGATATAGGTATTGATCTTGATAATATGTTCCATCTTCGCATCCGCCGCGGCCAGAACCGCCTTGATATTGCGGAAGACCTGGCGCGTCTGGACTTTCATACTGCCCTTGCCAACCAGCTTTCCCTGGGAGTTGAAAGCGACTTGGCCGGACACATAAATGGTGTTGCCGATCTGTTTCGCCTGGGCCAGGGGCAGACCATCATCCCAACTCCAGCCCGGATCGACCCTCTTTGCAACGGCTGCGTCCTGTGCGGCCTTTTTCGTTGCCATACTCTTTCCTCCTTCTGGGTGACTCTTGATGCTGCGCAGCCAGCTCTCGGCCAAACTCTTTGACGGGACCTCGGTCACCCTCCGTCACAACCCGACCGGCAATCTGCGCCAACCCGACGGATTCAAGCGCCTTGATGCGCGTGATAATTCCCTCGGTCTGTCCCGGTCAGCGTCGAGGTCCGAATCAGACCTCCAGTCAGGTCTTCCTCTTCACCCGACCCGGGGGCAGTCAAACATCCCTTATGCACCTCCAGATAGTGACGACCCTGTGGAGTCTGCATCCTGGCAGTATAACTGCCACGGTCGTGTGCGTATAGCTAGGGCCTGTTCACACTCATGTGGATGATCATGCATGATTCTGGTCTCCTGGCTGTAGGGAACGCACGCAAGCTCCCTACGCCCGGAGCGCGCCCCCTCTCCCGATGCCGCGCGGCCCTGTCCGCCTCTCCCCTCGCCCCGTGCTCCCCGCCCTCTGGTCTGTTGCCGCGCAGGGCGGCACCGGGCGCGGGTTGCCGGCCCGATGTGGCACCGGGCCCCCCCCCCTCTCCCCCCGGCTGCCCCGCTGGTCGCAACCCGGGGGGCGCGCCCGGGTCTGCGCGCATTTGCACCGGGAACAGAGCGTGCGCCTCACGCGGGCGGCCCGGTCGCTCGACCGCCCCGTCGTCCAGGTCCCTCCCGCCGGCACGGGGGGGCGCGCACACAACCGGTCCTCCATCCCTCGGCCGCTCCCGGGGCGGGTGGACCCCCACGATGCCTAGGGGTGCCGGCGTACGATTCCCGCTCTTGGGCGATCGAGCGGTGGACCCCCACGCTGCCTAGGGGTGCCGCGGACGCTCGCCCGGCGCTCGTCTGCGCGCGCTCGCCCGGGCCCGCCCCCGGCGCCCCGGCGGGCCGCCAATTGCGGACTCGCCGGGGCCCGCCCCCCGCTCCTCCCGCGGTGCTGAGGGCCCGGGCGTCTGCGGGCGCCCAGCCGCGGCCCCTGGCCGTGGCACTGGGGTAGGCGCCCGTGGGGCCGCCGCGGCGCACCCGGGTGAGCCCTTGGGCGTCTACCCGTGGGCTGTCCACGCGGCGCACCGCAATCGCGCGGGTGTTGCGTCGCTTGCAGGGATGCCGCCGCCTCTTCACGCGCTTCGAGCAACGCGACGTGCTCTTCCTCGGATGCAGCGCCTTCGCCCTCATCATTGATGCCGTGCGATAGTGGGAACAGGCCCTAGTGCATGAGACCGATGTGGAGCTTGCCCGAGTCGCGACCGACTTCTTCGGCGTACGGACGAGCAGGCGTGGGTACGGCATAGGGGTCGCCGGGCATGACGCCCTGCATACTGTCGAGTACGCCCGCCATGTCGCGGACCGAGAGTGTCATCACGCCTTCATTGGCCATCCCATGCCAGCACTCGCCCATACCAAGCTCGAACGACATCCGGCCTCGGCTGGGCTTGATCCCGATAATGCCACACATGCTGGCTGGAATACGCAGCGACCCGCCCCCATCGCCCCCGTGCCCGACCGTGACCAAGCGCGCCGCCACCGCGGCCGAACTGTCGCCGCTTGAGCCACCGGGAGAATGGTCGAGATTTCATGGGTTATGGATGTTGGGTCGTAGTCTGCGGGCTCGGTCGTTCCCATCAGCCCCCACTCCGGTGTGTTGGTGCGACCCTCGCCGACAAAACCGGCCTCACGAAACTTCACCGACAGGAGGTGTCTTGCTCGGAGGTGAAGTGCAGCCGTTTCAGGAACTACATGTCATTATGCAGCGGTTCTCCGGCTGGCCCGCCGAGCAGGTCTTTCATCACGAACGGGACGCCCCGGAAGGGGCCGTCCGGCAGGTCGGCGGCCTGGGCCTGGACGCGCGCCTTATCAAACAAGGGATGAATCACCGCGTTGAGTTGAGGATTGAGTTGTTCGATCCGGGCAATCGCGGCATCGACCAACTCCAAGGGCGAAGCGACGCCCGTTCTGACGAGTTCGGCTTGGGCGGTCGCATCCAAATACGCAAATTGGTCGGGCATAACGGAACCCCTTTGAGATAGATGATAGACAAGGAACGTGATTTTGGCCGTTCAGCAAGAGACGGCGGGCTCAGTCTAAAATGGCAGTTCCGCTGATCTCGACCATCTGCTCGGGAACAAAAAGGCCCTTGATCTCGACCCAAGTACTCGTCGGCGAGTAGCCCCCGAAGGCCTCGCGGAAGATGTCGGCCGTTCTCTGGAGTTCGGCCATATTCGTTGTGTAGACGGTTTGGGCGACCCAGTTCTCGAACGTTGCTCCCTCGGCAGCTAGACAGCGTTTGATGACCTCTAGAATATGGGCGACCTGGGCGCGGATATCTCCGATCCCGACGACCTCGACATGCTCAAGGTTGCCCTTGAAGGGGGCGACGCCCGACAGATACAGCGTATTGCCGGCTCTGATATTTTGGGTAAAGCCGTAGGTTTGGAAGATGTCGTCCGCAATATAATCGACATTCGGGTTGCTGCGTGTGATCATAGACCGTCTCCTCTCTAACAAGGTGATCAATGCTGACTGCCTGACTGTATGAAAAACGCTGGATCTGCGTCAAGGGGAAATATGGAATCCTGCCCCCCAGAGCTGTCACTCAGGGCTCAGTAGCTGCTGCCTCTCCGCGTCAGCCGGGACTTGCGGACAGATCGGCAGGGGAGCGTGCCTCTCATCCTAGGGCTGGCCGCCTGCAGCCCAGACATTGCCTGCGAACTGAAACTGAGACTGCGGGCTGAAGCTGACTCGGCTCAATCTCGGCTGGCGGCCCAGACGCCTATAAGGTTAGGAACGATCTCGGCCCCAGGATAAAGATCGGTGAGCCGCACTGCGGGTAAAAGCCACGACGTACGGTCTGTCCGCTTTCGGTCTTCCCTTCGTGATAGGGGACCGCTCCGGTGCTGGAGCGCGCGGCCGTGGAAACGCATGGGGACCGGGTAGAAGGCGCTGCCGTTTGCGCGCTGACAATTACGACAGTGGCAACTCCATGAGAACACCGGGTCGGCCGGACACTCACATCGAATTGCGCCACACGCACGGCCACCAGAGCATAGGCGAGACATGACCGCCTCCTTTTTTTCAGTATACTCTTCGCCGGATATTCCTCCCGGACCACTCCCATCTGTATTGCTCAATCCTTTGGTCGGCGAGGTTTGAGGTATCCCCCATAAAAGGACGCATGCAGGGGCAGGAAAAATGTGCTGATGGAAACGGAAACGGGCCGGATCAGGCGTCAGTTGGAAAAGGCAGGAGGGTATCTGGCGCGCCACAGATTCGGTCACGACATCCATCGGCACCTGTCTATCATAAGGGCCTCATGACCCTGTCCAGACATAAGACGGTATCTCCCGGGGTGGCCCGTTCCATCGCAAAAAAACGCGGGCTAGCCGGAATAATTGACCTCAGAGGAGGCCGTAAGTATGCTCCGGTATGCCCGGTGGCAAAAAAGGCGAGCGCGGTGTGACGTTGCCCGATCTTCTGGCCGTGCCGCCATGGGACAAATCGTTGACGAGGCAATGCCGAGGAAGCGCTGCACGATTATGCGGGTGAGGTGGAGAGGGGCGGCGAGGAAATCAGGTCGCCGAACGCGCTGGAACGGGTGAAACCCTTGGCCGGACAGGCTCTCGTGTCCATCCCGTTAATCCGTCCCTCGGGTCGGAGTGTGTGCCTCCGTATCGCGCTTGACGAGGGCGTGGCTGCTTGCATTGATGCTGAAAAGGCGAAGGCGCAGTATGACCCGCGTGACCTGCGTCGAGTGGATGGAGCGGCGTGTCGCAGAGATGGAGGGATGAGGAGAGACGACATCTCTTACTGCTGGATCGTCGAGTCCGGATCTGACAGCCGCAGGACCGCTTTGCCTATGCCCGGCCAGATGCGTAGCAGACCAAACGTCGCCCGGATGACGATCCACACCGTCATCGCCAGCCACACCTGAGCAAACGCCTGCGCGTGCGTCGGGTCGATGAAGAGTAGGATAAGGACGCCTGTCCCCGTGGCGGCGATCATGGTGTTGCGCAGATAGGCATAATCGCCGGTCCCCCAATGAACACCGTCCGTGACAAAGGACAGCGCGTTGAGCGGCTGGGCCACGGCACAGATGAGGAGGCCGGACAGGAAAAGCGCCTGGGCACTCGGCGGCACTAAAAGAAGCGCCAGGAGATGTTTGCTTAGCAGCAGGGCCAAGAGCAGTATCCCGCCGGTCCCCAGCGCCCAGCGGCAGGCAATACGCGCGGCCTGCCGGGCGATGTCTATCCGTGTCGCCCCCAGGAAGTATCCGATCAGGCTCTGGGCCGTGACGGCATAGGTATCTAGCAGAAAAGCGAGAAACATCCATAGCTGACGCAGGGCCTGATGCGCCGCTCCGGCCTCGACGCTGATCTGAAGAGCCGTCCAGGTCGAGATCAGCATAAAGAGCTGAGCGAATCCCGTCCGCAGTGTCAGGTCGCGGCCAATCAGAAAAAAACGACGTGTCCGCTGCCAGGCAAACTCCGCGCTCAGCCCCGTGCGCTGAGCAATGACCCAGAGCACCCACACCATGCCAAGACCCTGACTCAGCACAGTCGCCCAGGCGGCGCCAGCAATCCCCAGCGCCGGAATCGGGCCAACCCCGAAAATCAGAATGGGGTCCAGGATGATGTTGACCAGACTCATTCCGCCTGCAATCCAGAGCGCTGGGCGCATGGCTTGTAGCCCGCGCAAGACGCCAAACCCGGCGGTTATGACGAGACTGGGCACAACGCCGAGCAGGCGAATGTGAAGATAGATCTGCGTCTCCGCCTGCACGACGGCCTCCGCACTCATCCAGACGGAATAGCGCTCGATTCCCGGCCAGGTGGTGAGCGTCAACCCCAGCCCCAAGAGAAGGGCGAGAAACAGGCCCAGGCTGGCCACCCTGCCGACCTGTTGCGCTTTGCCCGCGCCCAGGACCTGTGCCACCTCGGTTTGGGTCCCCACACCCAGGAAATTGAAGATCCAGAGGATGCCGGACAGCAGCGCGGTTGCCGCGCCAAGTCCGGCCGCTGGAGCCGCGCCCAGCCGTTCCACAAATGCGGTATCGACCAAGCCGGCAAACGGCTCGACCACGAGGGAGGCCATGACAGGCAGACTCAGAGTCGTAAAGGTGCGATGGGGGTGAAGGACGAACGGATGTTTGTCTGGAGACTCCACCGATATGGTCATAGCGCTGGGTTCTCCTCGGGGGAGAGCTGAAGATGCGCCTCTTGCATAGACAGCCTGACGTAACAAAAAAACCAGCCCCAGGCGAATTTGCACTCGGAGTCGACCTCGACTAATGAGGGGCAGGAGGTGCGCTGAGCGAGTTCTACTCCGCCTTTGATCCTCACTAGGTTAGTCGTGGTCGCCGCCCCTTGGGCCAACCGCGTTTCTGGTGCCGAGCCCATGCCATGGGAGCGAGCCGCCCCGGCTGTTGCGATTCCCGGCATCCTGTGTAGCAATACGGTACTTGTCTCGGTGACTGTACTCGGGTCGACGCTCGCCTTGCATTGCCTTGCCGACGGCCTTGGTTTTATTCAGACCTCGGAGTTGTCTATCTGACCTATCCGATGGGAAGCACATCTTGATGGCATTCAGGGCTGAAAAACGCGGAGGTCTTGTCCCTCCTGCATCTAATGCCAAAGCTCTCCTGTTTGGCTTTTCGAGCTTCTCTCAGTTTGTGATACCAGGGGTGGACATAGTCTGTCAGCAGGTCGTTCTTGGAATTATCCCTCTCTTCCTCGTCCTCACCGTTCTGACTGGCTACTGCGGCCTGAGGCCGCGGTGTGGTGCTCCTCTTTCAGCAGACCAGACACTGGCCTTAATGTCTGAGCGGAGGTTGCCCGGTTGCCACCGGGGCGTTTATGGCAAAGCCGGTTCGAGGCCAAGGGAAGGCCGGGCGGGTATGCTACGCCTTATCAGAGTCTTCGGCGTTGTCCTGAGCGGGTGGCCGGGTGAGGCGAGGAGTGCATGACTGACCAGACTGCCCTGCTGACCGCGTTACAACACGGCGACAGCTTTTTCCCCGGTGGAGGCTTTGTGGCCTCGTGGGGGCTAGAAACGCTCTTCACAGATTCCTATGTGCATGACACCGAGACCTTGCAGCACTTTGTCCAAAGCCAACTCCGCCACCTTTGGGCACGGTGCGGTCGACCCGCCCTGGTGTGGACGCATCGCGCCGCAGGCAAGATGGAAAAAATTACTGGGGTCGATGGGGAACTGGAAGCGCTCTCGCTTGCGCGGGAGGCGCGCGTCGTATCGCAGCGGGCCGGCCGGGCTCTGCTGCGTGTGCACGCCCGGCTCAAGACGTCCGGTGCGGCCGACTACCTGGAGCGTGTCAAAGCCGGACAGGCGTGGGGGCATCTCCCGGTCGTGCAAGGTCTGGTCTGGCAGGGAATTGGGCTAGACGTGGAGATGGCCAGCCTGCTGTCCGGCCATCTTCACGTCATGGCGCTCGTGAGTGCCGCCATTCGGCTCGGCTGTGTGAGTCACATCCAGGCCCAGCTGACTGTGCAGCAGATACGCCCCACGTTGACCGCGCTGCTTGCCATGCCCCTGCCCGAGTCTCTCAGCAGCTTTACGCCGGTCGCGGATATTGCCATGATGCGGCATGAGAGCCAGGCGACGCGGTTGTTTGCAAACTGACCGGCGTGCTTGAGGCATGTCCCACGCCGAGTCATCGACCTCTAGGAGGAACGCCCATGCTGAACCTCACCCCTACGGAAAACGAGCGCCTCACCATTTTTACGGCGGCGGAGCTTGCGCGCCGCCATAAGGCCAAAGGGCTCAAGCTCAACGCCGCCGAGGCCATTGCCTATATCACGGACGAGTTGCTTGAGGGCGCGCGCGAGGGGAAATCGGTCGCGGCACTGGTCAGCCTGGGGTCAACGCTGCTGACGACCGACGATGTGCTGCCCAACGTTGCCCAACTGGTATCCCGGATCATGGTCGATGGGATGTTCGCGGATGGGACCAAGCTCATTGCCGTGTATAATCCGATCCGACCCGGCTCCGAGCCCCTCCCCGAATCTCCCTACGGGCGGCCCGGCGGAATCATTACGCCTGACGAAGACATAGACCTCAACGCAGGCCGCAAAACCCTGACCCTTGATGTTGTGAATACCGGAGATCGCGCCATCCAGGTGACCAGTCATTTTCATTTTTTTGAAGCCAACAAGGCCCTGGAGTTTGACCGGGAGCAGGCGTTCGGTATGCGCCTGGACGTGCCGGCGGGCACATCGGTGCGCTTTGAGCCTGGGGTGAAGAAAGCCGTTCCGTTAGTCGCCCTGGGCGGCAGCGGCGAGGTTACCGGTCTCAATAATCTCACCAACGGCTCTATTCATTCCAAAGCGGTCAAGCGGGCCGCTCTCCAACGGGCCAAAGAGCGCGGCTTCAAGGGCGCATAGGAGGGAGCGGGAGATGGCCAGACTGACACGGGCGGCCTATGCGGCCATGTATGGGCCAACAACGGGCGATATGGTGCATCTGGGCGATACCTCGCTGCTGGCCGAGGTTGAGTACGACTCTGCGGTCTATGGCGACGAGTGTCTGACCGGAGCTGGCAAGGTGATGCGCGACGGGATGGGCTTTCATGCCCCCACGACCGCGGCGTCGGGCGGGCTGGATATGGTGGTCCAGAACGCCACCATCATTGATCCGGTACTAGGTATCGTGAAAGGCGATATCGGTATTCAGGGCGGGAAGATCGTCGGTGTGGGCAAAGCCGGGAATCCCGCTATCCAGGACGGGGTCCAGCCCGGGTTGGTCTGCGGTCCCTGTACGACCATCGTGCACGGCGATGGGTTGATCATCACCCCAGGAGGAGTGGAGGCGCACGCCCACTTCCTGTGTCCGCAGCAGTGTGAACACGCCTTGGCCAGCGGCATTACGACCATCATTGGCGGCACCATGGGGCCGCATTTTGATATCAGTTGTGCAGGACCGAATAACCTGGCCAAAATGCTCAAGGCCTGCGAACACTATCCCTTAAATTTCGGCTTTCTGGGACGAGGCAACGCGCACGTTGGTGCCGCGATTGAGGAGAGCGTGGCCGGTGGGGCGATTGGCGTCAAGGTCCACGAGGATTTTGGAGCCATGCCGGCCACCATCGACTGTGCGCTCACGGTGGCTGACCAATACGATTTTCAGGTTCAGCTCCATGCCGATACCATCAACGAGGCCGGCTATTGTGAGGACACGTTGGCCGCAATCGCCGGTCGGACGATTCATATGTATCACGTCGAGGGGGCCGGTGGCGGCCATGCCCCCGATCTCATCCGCGTCGCGGGCGTGCCCAACTGTCTGCCGTCTTCCACCAACCCGACCAACCCCTACTCGCGCAACGCGCTCGACGAAGCCCTGCCCATGACCATGGACGCCCATATGCTGAACTGGCGCTTACCGGAAGATGTCGCCTTTGCCGAAAGCCGTATCCGTCCGCAGACTATGGCCGCGGAAGACGTGTTGCACGACCTGGGCGCGATCTCGATGTTTGCCGCGGACACGCAGGGGATGGGACGGGTGCATGAAACCATTACGAATTGCTGGCGGCTGGCGAGTAAAATGAAGGACCAACGCGGCCGTCTTCCCACGGAGGGAACGACGCGCGCCGACAACGAGCGGATCAAACGCTATATTGCCAAATATACCATCAATCCGGCTCGGGCGATGGGCATTGACCATTATGTCGGCTCGCTGGAGACCGGTAAGATGGCGGACATGGTGCTGTGGGGCACGGCATTTTTTGGTGCCAAACCGTTGATGGTGATGAAGGGGGGCTTTATGGCTTGGTCTATCATGGGAGACGCGAGTGGCTGTATCTTCCCGGTTGAGCCTATTATCCAGCGTCCCATGTGGGGAGCGGTGGGCAGTGCGCCGTCTGCCCTCAGTGCGATCTTCGCCAGTTCCCTGGCGCTTGAGGCCGATATTCCGCGCAAGCTCGAACTCCATAAACCCATGTTGCCGATCCGGAATACCCGCGCGGTCGGGAAGAGGGATATGCTCCATAACGACGCCTGCCCGGATATCACCGTCAACCCGCACACGCATGAGGTCTACGCGGATGGTGAGTTGATGACGTGCGAGCCTGCGGATGAATTCCCGCTCGCCAGAAAATATTTTTTACGCTGAACGGCGCCGCTTCCGTGGAACATCATGAGTAGCGTATCCGCCCCTGGGCTCTCGGCCGAGCAATGCTCTGTCGCCTCTCCTCAAGTGTCCCTCTCGTTCAAACGTGACCCCTCCGGTCAGACCTTTATCGCCAGACAACGGACGACCTACCCCTTCACCCTTACCCAGCCGTTCTGTCTCGACCGGGTTCCGCACGGGATGCTGACGCTGATGCTCCAGTCCATCTCTGGCGGGGTGTATGAAAATGAGTGTCTGACGCTCGATTTTTCGGTGGAGGACAGGGCCTGTGTGCATCTGACCACCCAAGGGACGACAGTTGTCCACTCGATGCGGGAGGGCAGGGTGGCCACGCAGCAGGTTTCCATCCGGGCGGGCAAGGACAGCTTTGTCGAATATCTGCCCGATCCGCTCGCATTATTCCCCCAAGCGCACTTTCGCTCTTCGGTCCATATCGCTGTCGAAGAAGGCGCGACGGCCATCAGCGGTGAGGCCTTTGGACTGCACGACCCGGAAGACTCAGCTCGTCCGTTTGGCTCGATTTTCAGCGAAACCGTGTTTCGTCGACCGGACGGACAGCGTCGCTGTGTGAACCGCTTCGAGATTAGTGGCCGTGAGTTCGTTGCGAGTCTTCCCCATGCCCTCCAGCGCTACCAGACGCAGGGAACGTTCTGGGTAGTGTCGGACTACGATACCGAGGAGTTGGTGGCCGCCTTACGAACGGTGCTCAATCCTCTGCCCGACATCTATGCCGGTGCGTCGGTTCTACCCGACGCTGCGGGCGTCTGGATGTGCGTACTTGCCGTCGACGCGGTTGCCTTGCGCAGCGCGTTTCACGCGGCCTGGAGTGTGGTACGGTTGTGTCTGGCCGGTGTGGAACCGCCAAGTCGCCGCAAATCAGGCTGGCTGTGAGGGTGAGACCTAGGCGATGTCTTCAAATCCATATCGTGCTGACAGGGCCTAATTAGGACGGATCATCGTTCCTCCCTAAAAGCCCCGGTCCCATGTGGTCATGAGGGTGCCCCAGAGGTCTTGGAGCTACCAATACCAGGACCACCACCTAAGCGGGCGCGGAGGATGAGCAGGGGCTGCATCCATCCGCTCCCGCCGAGCGTGGTGGGTTGGTAAGCGGGCCGCAGGAATCCATCCCGGTCACCACCCCAGCGCCTCGGCGTTGACTAACACCTGCCGGACGCGGACAAATTGCCGGAGGTGGGACAGGATGCCTTGAATCAACGCGAGTTGTTGCGTTTCCCAGCCACCCGAGGCGGATGGACCAAGCTTCTGCCTGTTCCTTAACATCATGTGCTGGGGCACGAGAGGCCGTGAGACCGGTCTGCCATCATGCTGTCTGGCGCTTCCCGTACAATACTAGGGCCTAGGTGTGGGGCCGGTCGGAGCGGGCCTTCCGGCCGCATCAGGATCGGTTGGTGAAGGAGCTGGCGCTGGCGGGGGTTGAGGATATGGAGGCGGCGAATCGGTATCTGCGCGATCGCTACTTGCCGACGTTCAATGCGGTGCCGGAAGGCGTGCTGTTCGGCTCGACCGGCGCGCACAAGGAATTGCGCCGGCGACTGGTCGAGAACAACCGGGTGGAGGCAGTGCTGCCGCTGCCGGGCAGCGTGTTCAATCCCTATTCCGGCGTCAAGACCTCGCTGCTGGTGTTCCGCAAGGGCGGGACGACGGAGCGGGTCATGTTCCTGCACGCCGAGAACGACGGCTTCAAGCTCGACGCCAATCACGACACGCCTATCGACGAGGACGCCTTGCCCGGTCTGATCAAGGCGTTCCGCGACCGAGATGCGCGGTGGGTGGCATGGTACGAGCGCAACCAGAGCGAGAACTGGTGGTTCGCCGAAATCGATGCCGTCCGCGCCGCCGACTTCAATCTCAGAGCCAACCGGCACCGGCCGCTCAACCGCGCGAAGGTCGAGCACGGCGACCCGCTGGAAACCCTGGAGAACTGCGAGGCATTGAGAGGCAAATCCTCGGCGAGATCGACGGATTGGATGAGGCGGTGCGGGGAGCCGCGAGGGAATGAGTACTTATGCCATGGTTCCGTATTTCCGCAACTCGAATATTCCAGAACATGGATATAGTAGACACTTCAAGTTCTTGCGTGAATTGCCTGTCTGCAAGCCTCCGCTCGCTAGAGAACAGTCTTGGCGCGGCAGGGAAGTACTGAGGAGCCGCCGCATCCCAGGCAAGAGCTTCAAGCGATTCCGTGAGCGGAGGGTTGATCTATCGGATTCGGTTGTGCTGGCGGGACCGCACAATGCCGGAAAATCGCCGCTCCTGCAAATGGTTGCCCTGTGGAAACTGGCCCTCCATCGGTGGATTTCCAACGCGCGGGAAGCCGGGCGGGCCGGCGGGCGGGCGTCGCCCTCCCCCGCGCCGCCATTACCGCTGTGCCGCTTCGGGACATGCCCCTGCTGTGGGAAGACAGGAGGGGAACTGGTTCACAGGGCAGGGCTGGAACACCGCGACTTCTCGAGATCGTCGTGGAGGGGCTGCCGGATGGCACGCCCTGGATCTGTGGAATCGAACTCCAATACGCCAAGCCGGAGCTGGTGTCTGCCAGGCCCCAGGGGCGCGCGCGGGCTTGATCGCGACGCGAGCCTGGATTGTCCGCCGGCAGCCGCGACAGCTCTGGCCATTGTTCAGGGGCCGCCCCTCTCGGGGATTGAGCGCGATGAACCGCGGCGCGACCGCGGCCTGCAAGACCTGCTCGTCGGTCTGGGACGGCCTGGCGAGATGCTCAGGAATCTGCTGCTGGCACCTAGCCGAGAGTGCCCGGGCGGAAGACTGGGCACTCTCTGGCAAAACAGATCCGAGACTTCTTCCAAGTGGCGTTGCTGAAGCCCGTATCCTCTCCCGCTCAGCCGGACAGCGGGGGTGAATAGCATGAGCTGAGCCGCAAGACGGGGCACAGCAATAGGCCTCTTGACCGCTCCAATGCGGGGAGCGGGACGCTCCCCGTGCTCCTGCGGCTTGCCTGCCTGTATGCGCATCCCGCCCCGGTGAGCCTCCTCGACGAGCCAGACACGCATCCGCACATCCTGCGGCCCGGACAAGGCTAGGCGCTGCTTCGTCGGGTTGCCCGTGACCGAAGGGGACAGGTGATCCGCGCGACTCCCTCCGCGGTTGTGCTTGATGCGCCGGAACCGGAACGCGTCCGCGGCTTGGTCGGCGGGGCGCCCCGGGCATGGGCGAGCGAACCGGAACGAGACCCGGTCCGGGAGGCTCTCCGGCGCGGCCCGCCCTCTGCTTGACTGCTCGGGCGAGACGCCGGCGGCGGGCTTTATGGGGCGGGCGAGCCGGAGGAGAGAATGCTCAAGGACTGGGGGCGCACATTCTCACTCCTGAATCTCATGAGGCCCTCTACACGCCCGTCTGGTCACTGGCTTGGCGGCAGAAGCCTTCGCGAAGCGCACCCCCATTTTGCCCTGAGCGCGGCATCGCCTTCCCTGCCCGGGTGTTGCCTAATTGATGGAGACAAGCTCGATCAGCCGGAGAGGAGACCCCGAAGGCGGGATTGAAGGTGGTGAGTTGGCGCTGTTAGGACATTGACACTGATCTGCTGCTGCCGGAGAGTATGGCGCGGTCCGTCGAGAACCTCTCCTGGATGCCGCCGCTCATGGAGGCCGCAGTCTGGCAACAGGTGCCCCACGGAACCGATTTGGTTGGGGCCCATGTTGCCTGATACGCCTAAAGGCACGCGAAGAATGCGTGCGCCCGCCGCTGCTGGATCGTGCCGGAAAAGGGGCGCGCCACCGGGAGGAGTAGTGGTTGGCCTCGGTGAGGCGTGCAAGCGCAATTCATCCAGACGTCAAGGGGGAAAACTGGGGGCAATCGCGAGCGTATGGAATCCCGTTGAGGATAGAGTGCAATAGCCGACACCCCCACCGACCCTTCGGAATGCTCTCCCCCGCGCTCCCCCAGCGCTGAGCAGGGAAGGCTGGGAGCCATTGTGGGAAAGAAGTTCACTTACCACGCCCGGCGCGAGCATGGATGGCTGAAATTTCGCCGCATAATTCCTTGGCTGCGAGTGTATAAGCCCCAAACGAAAGGACAGGGGATCGCATCGGCGCGGCCGGGAACGGCCTCGGGCATGGGGGCCTCCTGAAATTGCGAAACGGCGTTTCGGGTCTCCCGGAGACTTCCGCGCGCCGGATCGAACGCCCGCTCCGGCTTCCGGGAACTCGCTCGGCCCTGTCCGCTCTCCACTTCTCCTTCTCCGCGCGCCTTCGCGCGAAACCGCACGAAACGCGAAGCACGGCTCCGTGTTCCCCGGGCCTCCTGCGAAGGAGAGGTCTGAATGATCTGCCTGTTTTCGGAATGTCTTGCAGCCCGACGTGTGCAATTTCTGACAGGCTCTGCACGAGCGAAGATCGCCCTATGACGCGGGCTCTTGGAATCGGGCGATTGCGCCACTCGACACGGCCGCCGGATCTTCTTTGCCGCCAGCAAGCCTAAATATTCGTTGCACGAAGCGTTATATTCCAAATAATTCTTGTAAGAATCTGTTAAAAAACAAATAGTTAACGTCATCTTTAACTCCGGCCCCGGGACATGGGCGGGGTCTGGTGCGTGCCGTGCGAGGCTTGTGGACTCCCCGGCAGGCCACGCGAGGCGGGCGCAGCCCAAGAGCGACCGAAAGACCGGGTGATGGCCATTTCGGGTGAGGGTTCCCTAGGGCCGGTGCAAGAGGATTCCTCCAACGCGGCTTTGTGCGCCAGTGTTGGCGGAGAGTGCCTGCGACCCTCCTGCCGCGCTCAAGCCCGGACCTGAAATGTGATGGACCTCTGGCACCCAGGGATATCTCCTCCGCTGGCAGATCCCACACGGCCGGAGAATGGCTACGACTGACCGTGAAATACGCTAGAACCAATAATCGTCCCATACCAGCAAACCTACGACGGCGCGCCGGCGGCGCTGTCTGGTGTATTCTTCGGCCGCTTCAATCGCAGCCCCTTCCTGTAAGTGGTAGGACAGGATGTCGCCTTGTACACCGGGCGCGGGAGACGGTTCGGCTAAGAGAACGAACGACTCTCCCAAGCCGGTGACAGGGGTGCGGTCTCCGTGAGTGGGTTGGTGGAGCGGAGAGGAATGTTTTGTTCGTGTGTGGAAACCGGCGGGGCGCGTACTATAGCATTTTTCCAATAGCCAGACATGCGCGAAGCCGGGCGGAATCTGCTTGCGCGCTTCTGGATAGATGTATTCTACCCGCTCCGTGGCGAGTAAGACGCTCCAGCGACGGCGACGGTTGGAGACGTAAATAAATAAGAGTCCCGCATCCCCTCGACCGACACGGGTAAACGGTGTCCGAGTCGGTAGGACCTGAGAGGGGAGGTTGCGGTAATAGTAATCTGGCGACGGAGTATCCATAAGCCAACACGGGTGGCGTTCGTAAGGCTTCAGGTTTGTGGCAACGAGGCTGGGTACCTTCCTAAACCCAACTATCATTATTGGCGGTCAAGTCACCACCGGCGGTCTGTATTGATCGTGCCTACGGACCCAACCCAGCAAAGCCTTCGTCCGTCTCAACACGTCCGTGCCAAACAAAATCACCTGTGAGTTTGACCAGCTCGAGATGATAGCGACTCCTCTAGGAGCCAGCGCCGCAGGAATGGTGAGTCGCCAAGGAGGGCTTCCAAGCCGATGGGGAGGGTGTGATGTCATCAGCCATCTGCGATGGGGGTGGATTCGATGCCGCCCCCGTTTCGTTCCTATCTGTCGGCCTAGTGGCTGCTACGGTCGCCCGCCCTTGGCGAGTGGCTCCCGCCAAGGCATCTGGGCCCTTCATCTCAGCGAATGGTCGCTGCGCTCGCCCCGAGCGCATGTGAGGTGTCCTACGAGGGCGATGGTCGTCGCAACGCCCCCTATGAGCCGTCGATGAGGGTAAAGGTGCGGGGCTCTACGGCTACGCCACGGGGGGCGTCGCGCTCCATTGCGAGGAAGGCTTGAGGAGGATGTAGCGGTTCGGGTGCTGGCGGCGGAGAATTTTCCCCAGCCCCAGGCGATTTGCGAGTTTCGCCGTCGGCATCTGGAGGACTTCGGGCGGCTATCCGTCGAGGGGGTATGGTTGGCGCGCGAGCGGGGGCTGGTTGGGTTTGGGACGCTGTCGGGCGCCAGGGCAGGGGTGCGCGAACATGCGCAAGCGTCAGGCGTTGAGCGGCGGGCGGGGGCGCAAGGAGGAGGCGCGGCTGAAGGAGGAAATGGGGGCGCGATTGGTCCGAGCGGGGGCGGGCGATGCCGAAGAGGGCGAGCGCTACGGCGCGGCGCGGGGACGCGTGGCCTGGGCAGTTGCAGCGCCGCGAGAAGCGCTTGGTGGCCAGTGTGCAGGCGCGGCTGGAGGTGGCGCAACGTGCGGCCGCCGACGAGCGCGGACGCAAGCCCGGCTAGGCCCGTCCGAAGCGGGGTCGGGCGTCCAAACGCGCCTACGGGGAGCCCGAGCCCAAGGCGCAGAGTCCCTTCGCCGCCCCCACGTGTCGCATCCTGAAGACCGCCGCGGAGGGATGCCCAGCTGGGCTCCAACGCGCAGACGGGGGGCGACGAGGCGCCCCCAATCATCGTCGCCCTCAAGGGTGGGGCGAAGGCCCGCGACCCGGGGGCCGCTCCTGCCCTGGCGCGCCGAGGTGAATGCGCGTTTCGGGGGGCAAGCCCGAGGGTGTGCTCGCCGCTGCGGACTCCGGCAACGCGGTGGCCTTGGAGGTGCTGGAGTCGCGTGGTCTGCGGCCCTGTGGCGCGCGGGTAAGGAGCAAGCGGGAGGGGGCCCGCAGACTCGTCTGGAGACCTATCGCATGAGGGATGAAGCTGGCCAGTGTCCGGGGCGCGCTCAGTACGCCAAACGCCAGTGGCTATAGGCAGGGCCGAACAGCTGGGTCAAGGAGGTGTTAAGAGGCAGGCGATTCAGCCTGCGCGGGGTGGAGAAGGTGCGGGTCGAGTGTCCTCTGGCGTGTCTAGCGCTGAACCTCAAGCGTCTGGGAAGGTTGGCGGCGTACTGAGCTCGACTTTGTGCATTAGGCTGCGCAGCAGAGGGCGTACTGCATCCGCCTGATCTTGTCGGGCGGAATTATGTTTGGTTCCCGGTGTGGCGGGGAGCGCGATAAATTGTTTCCAAGCCAGAGTTGGCATCGTATGGCCGCGATGGCCTCGGAGAAGGTGACGCGGGTTTGCTGGTACCAGGCGGCGGCGTAGGACAGGGGGTTTGTCGAGAGCACGTCTGTGGCCCAGAGGCAGACGAGGCTGTAGAGCCCGCAGAGGACGGGGGGGGGTCGTGCGCTCGCCGCGTGTGACCACGGGCGTTGTGTTTCGCGCCCGAGATGGGCGCGCAGTTCCTGGAAGGTGACCTCGCCCTGCCCGCGCCGCACGAAGGGGGCGAGGATCTTGGCCGGCGCCATGTGGGTGTCGGTGCAGAAGCACGCCTGCGGGTCGCGCGCGCCTTCCGGGTCGCGCACCCGCACCCATCGGATGGCCTGGGGAGGGGTGCCGGGACGATACCAGAGCGCGGTATCGGAGATGATCTGGAGTGTCTTTTCCTTCGAACTTCCGTACCAGCGCGGAAGCGTGAGGCTTGGCCAGCGGGCAGCGGGGTCGTCAAGGCGGGTCTGGAGCTTGGGCAGGGGCGGCCCCTTTTGCCGGGGTCGACCGCGTTTGTTCGGGGCGCGCGGCGGCGGGGGCGCGAAGAGGTTGGCATCGAGCCTCAGCCTGCTGATGAGGGTTGCGCGCTGTCCGATGCGCCAGGCGAGTTCGTGGGTTCCGAAACTGCTGTCGGCGACGCAGACGCTCGCGCGGTGCGGGACCCAGCGAAGGAGTTGACGCATGCCCTGTCGCGCCCAGGCGGTGAGTTGCTTGTGCCGCCGGCCTTGCCTGGCGGCGAAGCGTTCGGACGGGGCCAGGATGGTCAGGAAGGGCAGGGCCCTGATGCCCGGCGCCCAGGGCAGCGGGACAAGCCGCATGAAGCTGAGCCAGCGCCGCCCGCGGGTCTTGACGCAATGGCCATGGCGGGAACGCACCGGGTCGCGCTAGATGCCGCGCGCCTTGAGACGCGCGCCCCAGCGGCGCTCGAGGGTGTCATCGAGCCCGATGATGATCGGTCCCTGCCCGGCAAAAGCCGCGCCACCAGCACGCGCCCGAGCCGGCGTGAAAGGTCACGCGGGTCCCAGCGGGCGCGATTGAGAACCTGAGGGTCGGACGAGAAGGTCTCGCACAGCGCCCGCCCGGTCACCCGCAGGCAGGCCGACACGGTGCTCTTGCCCGGCGCCAGCCCCGCTCCCATGACCAGCCCCGCCCCCCGCCGCCAGGTCGGGGAGGAGAAGGCGCCTCGAAAGGGCTCCCGCCAGTCGATCAGGAACGGCGGAACCGGATCGCCGCTGGCGCTCGAAGGGGCGTCGCAATGTGTCATGACGACCGTCGGATCCAGAAGCATCCGGCAGGCAAGGGCGCCCGCATGCGACCGGGTGAATCAGCAGCGCGGCAGCGACAGAAGCCCTCCCATCCGCTATCACTGCTTCATGGCCGCCTCCGACCCCTGTCTGGCGCGCATCGAAGCGGTCAACAAATCCAGGGGCGGGGGCGGGACGGTCACCCAGGGGGCGCGGCGGCTACAATCTGTATCTCACGGCCCCGCAGGCACCGATCGCAAGGCTCCCGCCGACAGGCTCAGGGGACACGATGAGGGGGCGCTACTGGTCCTGGCGCCAGTCCTGGCAGGACGGCGGAGACATGGGGGGCCTCGTGCTCCCGCTCGAACAGGCCCTCGACGAAATCGCCAAAAACGAGAGCTTCTGGACATGGACGTGAGGTAATTTTGTACAAAGTCGAGCTCAGAGCCTGATTCGAAACTCGTTCAATGTTGGCAATAGTTTGCGAAGTGCCGGGTTGTGAGGCGTATGTGTGCGCACTGTCGCTCCAAGCGTGGCTGGAGGCGATGGATTTTCCCCGTCTTTTGCCGGGCGCCGGCAGCGCCCGAGCCCGGCGCAGGGGGGGCGACGCCCCCTCGTCGAGGGAGGACTTCGAAGCCTTTTGCGGGGTCGGAGCGGTTACCGCTTTCGAGCGTTCACTTGCCGACCCGGGCGAGGGGGCCGCGCCGTTTCGGCCCGGCAGAGGCGCCCTCGGCGACTAGGGGACACAAGTGGGGGAAGACAGGGCGTAGGGATTTCAGCCCGGCCGGTGCGCCAGCGCGGTCCTGAATAGCGCGGGCACGGACGACGAGGTCAAAGAGCTGGCCGGGGGGATCGACAACGGCGGGACGCGGGCGGCCCCTGAGCGTCTTTCCGGCGTCATCGCCGCGAACTCCGCCCGCCTCGGGGGGGGCACCGGCTGGCTGTCGAGCACGCCGCCTGCCCTCGGCTGGGCCGCGCGCCCCTCGCGGGCGCACGCCTGTAGCGCCGGAGGTGAAGCGGCTTGTCTGCCCCAGCCTGCTGGCGCGCCCCTCGTCGAAGGAGCGCGGCACCGTCGCGACTGGCGGAAAGTCCCTGGGTGGCGGTTCCCCTGGCCGCCGGTCGCAGCCATAGACCGCACTGCGTGCCCGCCCTCGCGCAGGTCGGTCTTGCGCGGGTGCCCGCTACGGCTGGGCGGCGGCGAGCAGCGCCCCTTCGCTGGCGGTCAAAGCGCTTGTGTACCGCCAGCCTTCGTCCGATACGCACGGCGAGCGGTTTCGGGCTAGGGCATATGTGGCTCCGTTCAGCTGCATAATCGCACTGCATCACACACCCGTGAAACCGCCCCACTCTTTATTGGGGGCAGGCTCTGAGAGAGCCCCGGTCTCGCCGGTCGTTCGTTCCACGTATGGGATGAGCGACGGCTCACACGAATCGTCAGTTATTGCGCCTCCACAGCGCGTGGGCCGAGGCTGCGAGGTGTTCGAAATTGCCCCGTTCCTCCGTGCCCCACGGGGACTTCCACTACGCTCCCGATGGTCATTGTCGATGCCAGCGTTCCTCCGTGCCCCACGGGGACTTCCCCTGCGGCCCAGCGTCCATTGTTCGGTGCATAACTTCTGTGGCATAGGCTTCTAGGCGACAATTTTGGGAGATCAATGGTCTGGGAACGTAGCGAGTTTTTGTGTCAGGATTAATGGTCGTAATGAGCAGCTATGGTGAACTTTCTTGTCGTTCCAAACAATCAGGGAGCCTGCCTGGGTGTTCTTCAACCAGAAACAGGGCGTGATACTGCGCTCTCGGAGCCTCACCTGATTCCCCCTCAAGCTAGGCGTAACTGGAGCAGCCTCTCCGGCCGCGGCGGCGTGCGCAGCGCCGCAGGGACGAGCCGCAATATGATATCGGGTCGAACGAAACGTCGATTGATCCGGGGGTCGAACCGCATGGGAGGTGCTACGCAACACGCTTGCCGGGGCCAAGCAGCGTATTCGTCCAACGACGCGAAGCGCGTACCGCTTGCTGGCCGGCTTCCTCTCACGCTCCGATGTGGAGACAGCCGGGGGCGCTCACTCCATCGAAAGCTCGCCACGCCCGCATTGATGCCCAAAAGCCCCGTTGCGCATACAGGAGTCGGCAAAGCCCGCCACGCCCACGCGGGCCCCCGTTGCGCACGCCGCCGAGCTCAGAGAGTGCGGCTGGCCGCGGGACCTTCTGGGCATCTGCTAGGCAAGTCCTCTCGGGGGGAGCTGGCAGGACAAGGTGGGGATGGGCTGGGGATTGCGGAAGGCGGTCAGCGGGGGGGGGGGGGGGGGGGCTCCCCCTGGATTTGACCGGGGGGAGTGATTTTGGTATGTTCCCCCGCGGGCCGGGGAGGCCCGGATGCGCATGATGCTTGCCGATCGAGATCCGCACCAAGAAGCCGGGGCCCCCAGACCGGCCCGCCGCTGGGGCACCGCCCGCGCTTTGGGCCGGGCGGGGGGTGAGGGCGAGCGCGCCCGCCAAACAGGTCGTTACCCCCCCCCCCCCCCCCCCCCCCCCGCCCGGGCGGGGGCGGCGCAAGCCCTTGGGGCGTGGCGCGGTTGACCGGGCGGGGGATCCCCCGCTTGGGCGCACGGCGGGGGTCTCCCGCCACATACGGAGCGCCTCCCCGTGGGCAGGACGCCGGGCGCGGCGGATTCCTTGACCCGCCAGGCCGTCTCAAGCTATCGTAGAAACAGATGAAGGAGCTGGGCCACCCGGCCGGGCAGCAACTTGGAAGGAGAGGGAGTAATGAAGAGAGAGCGTGACTTGCTGAGCAGATCCGCGGCCTTGGGGGCCTGTCTGGTGCTGGCCTTGAGCTGCGTGGCCGGGCCGGCGCAGGCGCAGCGGCAGCCTTATGTCAACCCTGTGGACGGACAAGGCACCCATCTTTTGTTCCCCTACTGGTCCACGGCGGACGCCACGAACACGAACGTGCACCTGCAACTGCCCCGAGGGGTGATGGATGAGGCGTCGATGGAGAAGGAAGTCGTCGTCAAGGTCGCGGTGCGGGATGCGATGAATAAGGTGGTGGCCTCGCTCAAGATCTGTCTCCTGCCCGCCGACTCCTGGACGGCCACGCTCAGTGAGGGGGGGCTCACGGTGGTGGACCCGGGGGCCTGTGACGCGAAGGTGGCGTTGGATCCACCGACCCGTGACGCGCCGATGCAGTCCACCCCGGAGCCGGGGGAGATGGTGTCCCTGGGCGGTGTCAGCAGTGGGTGGCTGGACGCGTGGGTCGCGCCGACGAAGGGGCTGGTGGACGGGCCGGATGCGGACACCGATCCCGACAACGCCACGCGGGCCGTCTTGTTGGGCGGGGCGACGTTGATCTCCGCGACCTCCGGGTTTTCGTCGAGCTATCTTCCCGCTCCGTTGATCCTCTGTGGGCGGGGGGCGGGAGGGACTAACGTGGGGGCCATCCCGGCGGCGGGGGATGATGGAGATGGGTGCTGGACCACGCAGAATGATGGGAATGCCTCGCAAAAGAAAGAGAACGGGGAGGCGATCCGGCTGGCCCTGACATCTGGGCGGCATAACCAGGCCCTTGCGAACGGGACGAAAGTGTTCCATACCGGGCGGTGGACGGCGCTGGACGATGCGAACGTGCGGAGCCGGACCACGCTGGTGCTCACGTTGCCGGTGAATCATCTCGCCTATACGGGGACGAACGCCGGGGAGAAGGTGGCGGGCACGGACCCGGTCAGTCTGCTGGTGTTCGACGGGCAGGGGCAACTCGGGCTGGAAGCGCGGGAGGTGCTGCTGGACAAGCACGTGAACACCTGCAGGTTCCTGCCGGCGGCGATGGCGCAGGAGGTGGAGGTGGGAGCGGGCGAGCAGACGGTGCTGTCGTGCAACGGGGTGAAGGTGGGGGGGCTGGTGGCCTCGTCGGGCACGTTCCGGCTCTTCAACAATACCAAGGATGAAAAGGGTGGTGGGGAGGCTGATGCGGAGGAGGTGACGAACACCGGGGTGGAAGCCAAGGGGCTGGGGAGAAGTTTCGACCCAGTAGATGACACGACGCAAAACGGGCAATCGCTGGCGGAGACCTTGGGGGTGGTGGGGCTCAACTTCTCGTATTTCCGGGGGACCGACGGGCAAGAGTACGATCAGGTCACAGTGATTCAGAAGAATTATGCGGCGAATGGCGACCAACTCTAGGGGGCCGAGGCGGCCCGCCGCCCCTTCCCGGCCCGGCAGGGGGACGGGCAAGCCGGGCGGAGACCCCCTGTGGCTGTACTCAGGACGTCAGACCTCACCGGTTTTGGGAAACAGCGTTGCTTTTCCGCCTGGGCGGCCTACCCCGAGCCGTAGGCGGTGTTGTAGAGGGGGAAGGGGGCATGATGGGGCCCCCCTTCTTCGACAAGCTCTAAGGAACCTCTGATCAACTACTCAAAATTGAACAAAAGCCCCATTTTTCCAGTGTGACGCCAAAATGGGGGGGCATCATCCCCCCCATGGGCTGTGTCTTGTCGGGATTCTGCGATTGGGCACAATCCCGACGCCTGACCCTACGTGGGCAACCTCTTCGGGCACATGAACAGGGTCGGGAAGTCCGAGAGTCCAGCCCCTCGGTGAGGGAGGGGGGGCTCCAGGCCCCGCGCTCTCCCCGGGGCAGCGCCCAACTGCCGCTGGAGCGGTCGGAATGGGGGCTCCCCCTTTGGCGCGGATACGGGCCGTGGGCTTTGCCAGAGCTTGCTCCCGGGCACCCATCGCTGTGCGCTTCCCTGGCACGCAGCTCTTTCCCCTGCACTCTCCTGGTCCTTGCGCGCTTCCCGCGGCTCGCCCCCCAAGGAATCCGCCTCACCGGAGCCAGTCACTGCCTTGCCAGGTCACAAGGGCGCCGTCGGGGGGGGGGGGGATGTCCTGTGCGTGGGCCGCGGGGGGCTCCTGCGGTGGAGAACCCCCGCGGGCGCATCTCCACCCCTGGGCCTCTTCCCGCCCCAATCCTAGGGGGGGCCTTTCCTGGGCTGCTGCCTCTCTGGAGCACGCTGGCCCTCTATGTTGTGGGGCGCAGGCGGGGCGGAGAGAAGGGGTGCCTCAACCCTAGTGCCTGCTCACAAAAACAGGCCCTGCCGTTCCCGGGGATGGGTGACTGCTTGCCGGATCCCCTGACCCCGCGGAAGTTGCTCCCGAAGCGGACGGCAGGTCCAGAGCGGGGGGGGGGGTCCTCCGGACTCGGCCCGGGCAGGCACCGGCCAGCAAAGCGGCGTAGGGACGTGAGCTCGGAGTGCGCCTCTATCCAGCGCCGGAGCGCGCAGGTGGGAGCACAGTGGCGGACAGGGATCCCGGACCTCTCGAACAGCGGAGAGGGGCTACGACCGGTCCCGGGCTTGGGGGAGGGGGGTGGCAATTTGCTCCTCCAACTGCTTCCAGAGGAGCAATTCCTCCCTACTGTTCAAGACACTTCTCCCGCCGTGTTCGACGTTTCTTGGGGATCCATGCTGCTGCGGAAAAACTGCTGCGCTGGTGTTCCTGGGGCTGCCTCCTAGGAGAAGGCTCAGTTACTATAGCAGCTTTAAGGGACTTATTCAGAGGTTTCCTAAGGCGCCCTCTCCCGGGAGGCGAGACACTGTCCTGAGTATTGTCCTCTGGTACCGGGCGGGGGATTGGGTGGTGGGCGGATGGGGTGCTTTCGATCATTGTGCGGAGTTGGTGGAGGCGATCTGAATCCCCTTGCCGCCGTTGACGTAGCAGCAGACCAAGGCGAGGTCTCGGGCGGCTAGTTCTCTGCCGAGTACTTGGGCGTCCGAGAGATATTCCGGTCGGGCTAGATACGGAACCCGTAAAACCCCATAGGCGTTCATGTAGCGTCCCCCATATTCGTCTCTCATATTGTTTTTCCTCACCGTTCCGTGTAGAGGAAAAGCCTAGGGCGGAGGGGGAGCCTGATTACACCAGAAAGTTTTCTCAGGAGGACCTGCATGCGCGCCGTCGAGCAACACCAAACATCTGACGACTGGGTTTGGCAAGCCGTTCGAGGCGAAGCCGCGCTGGAAGCTGACCGCGAGCCTGTGCTGGCGAGCTTTTTACATTCAATTATTCTGAATCATTCCTCGCTGGAGGAAGCGCTGAGCTATCTTTTGGCTGGGAAGCTGACGAATCTCAATCTGCCGTCCATTACTCTGCGCGACATCATTATGGAAGCGTTGATTGATGATAGACAGATCGGTCAGGCTGTTCGGGCGGACATTTGCGCGGTCCGCGACCGTGACCCCGCCTGTTCGTTCTATTCAGCGCCTCTGCTATACTATAAGGGGCTACACGCGCTCGAAGCCTATCGCGTGGCGCACTGGCTGTGGAAGCAGGACCGGAAAACTTTGGCCTTTTGCTTGCAGAACCGGATTTCAGAAGTCTTTAGCGTAGATATTCATCCGGCCGCCTGTGTCGGTTCGGGGATCTTTATCGATCACGGTAGCAGTCTCGTCATTGGGGAGACGGCCGTGATTGAGGACAATGTCTCCATGCTCCAGGAGGTGACCCTCGGAGGAACCGGAAAAGAGACCGGGGATCGGCACCCCAAGATTCGGACGGGGGTGTTGATTAGTGCCGGGGCCAAGATTCTGGGCAATGTCGAGGTCGGGGCAAACGCGAAAGTAGGCGCGGGAAGTGTCGTGCTCACCAATGTCCCGTCGGGCTGCACGGTCGCCGGTGTGCCCGCCAAGCTGGTGGGCCGTTGCGCCAAACTCCAGCAGCCGGCGTTGGAGATGGACCACAACCTGCCCACCGGAGAAGCGGATTCCCGAAGAGGTATCTGAAGCGGGAAGTGCCACCGCGACAGCATACGTGCCTGACCGTCGCGAAACTGTCTGATGAGGGTGCGGAGTTCGCTCGCCACTTCGAGCAGATAGGTTGCTGTTGTCTGAGCATTACCCTGTACGATGAAAAAACGGCCAGTCGGATCAAGGATGATTTTCGTTCTCTCGCACTGGCGTACTTCCAAACGACACAGCCCATTGTGCGCGGCGTCGATATAGGCATTCGCCGGGGCTCACGCCGATGAGCTTGTCCGAGCCCATCGTCCGAAAGGCCTCGCTGCGGTCCATGAAGCTGCCCATTGCGGTTGGTCGCTCTGAGGTCGTCCACCCCCAAAGAGAGACGAGTTTCTACTGATACGAGATTATAGATATCGACGAGCAGATTGACCTGCGGCAGGTCACCCGTTTGTAAGATCAGCTTAAGCAGGACTTTGCGGCGAGACCACGGTTGTTTCGGTTGGAGCCTCCAGGCGCGTCATGCAGGGCACGAAAACCGCCTATGATAGGGTGGCGGGCCATGGCTTCAGATGAGAGGTTTGTGACCGCCTGAGCGAGCGTCTCACCTTGAGTTTTTCAAACTCAGGATGTGTGTGTTGATTACAGACATCCTCAATAACAAAACAGACGGTTTTGAGGCTAAGGGATTGTGCGGCATCAAAAATATGGAACTGAAATTGTCCGGTTGGCATGTTGAAGGGAGAGGACATCGGTTCTGCGACTGAGGCGCCGATATGGAACGCTTCGGAGGCCAGGGCTCTCTTCACGCTCAGGTTATTATGGTTGGCCTCTCGGCTGGCAACTTGCTGAGTGCCAATTCTTTGAGCGTGGCCTCATTGCTTGCATTATCGATATCAAGCCTGACCAAGTTTCTTGGGGAATTATATACTTGACGATCCTAAGAGCAGTCGCTTGCCTCCCGCCCCGAGAGCGCCCCGGACCGCTATGGCGAGTGACAGGGCGGAGTTGGCCGTCGCGACCCCCGCCCGTGTCCCGGGTGAGAGCGCCCCGAGCAGGATACTAGCCGACGCCGAGGAGGCTGCTCGGGGGCCGCCGGGCCAGTACGGCCCGGGGCGGGAACGCCCGGTCTGCCGGTTCGCAGAGGTGACCCGCTGGGTATCGCAGAGAAGGACTCTAGGATCACCTTGTATATAGTTCCCTTTCTTTGGGTATCGTAGTCAACACCCGCTGCGGTCTCCTAGCTGTCCACACTCGGTCGCTTGGGGAGGTCGGTGGAAAGCGCGTCCGCGTCGGGATGATGGACCCGCCTCATGGTTTGAACCTCCGGTCGGGAAAAGCGTTATGGATCGTGCTCTTGTCCATAAGGGAAATCACTCATAACACGCCGATTGTTCAATTCGGGAACCGTCCCCCAAAAAGCGAAACCGCTTGTTTTCCTGCGCCTCACTTCGGACCGGGTTTTCGGCTATGTGGACACACCGTTCTTTTGGGAACTGTATACTAGGGCCTGTTCCCACTATCGCAAGGCATCAATGATGAGGGCGAAGACGATGCATCCAAGGAAGAGCACCTCGAGTTTCTCGCATCGCGAGCAGAGGCGGCGGCCTCCCTGCAATCGACGCCACACCCGCGCGATTGCGGTGCGCCGCGTGGACAGCTCCCGGGCAGACGCCCAAGGGCTCACCCGGGTGCGCCGCGGCGGCCCCACGGGCGCATACCCCAGTGCCGCGGCCCAGGGCCGCGGCTGGGCGCCCGCGGACGCCCGGTCCCTCAGCACCGCGGGAGGAGCGGGGGGCGGGCCCCGGCGAGTCAGCAATTGGCGGCCCGCCGGGGCGGCGGGGGCGGGCCCGGGCGAGCGCGCGCAGGCGAGCGCCGGGCGATCGTCCGCGGCACCCCTAGGCATCGTGGGGGGCCACCCGGCCCGGGAGCGGCCGAGGGATTGAGGACCGGTTGTGTGCGCGCCCCCGTGCCGGCGGGAGGGACCTGGACGAGGGGGCGGTCGAGCGACCGGGCCGCCCGCGTGAGGCGCACGCTCTGTTCCCGGTGCAGATGCGCGCAGACCCGGGCGCGCCCCCCGGGTTGCGACCCGCGGGGCAGCCGGGGGGAGAGGGGGGGCCAGGGGCCACATCGGGCCGGCAACCCGCGCCCTGTGCCGCCCTGCGCGGCGACCGACCAGAGGGCGGGGCGCACGGGGCGAGGGGCGAGGCGGACAGGGCCGCGCGGCACCGGGAGAGGAGGCGCGCTCCGGGCGGATGGAGCTTGCGTGCGTTCCCTACAGCCAGGAGACCAGCATCATGCAGAATCATCCACATGAGTGTGAACAGGCCCTAGCCTAGGTGGCTTTAATCACAACATTTCATAAAAACTGCCTTCGCCGGGAAGGAACAGGCGGCTGTAAAACCGCAAGGCGTACGAATCGGTCATGCCGGCTAGAAAATCGCAGATGACCCGCTTGCGGGCGGCCTCGTCACCGTTGAGGAGCGCGGCCTCATAGTGTGCGCCGTGGTCTTCAGGGAAGAGGCCGATGGACTCCTGGCCTTGGTCAAGCACGCTAAACAGGCGCCGGAGAACTTCTTTGCCCTTATGACCGAGGGTGGTCACGCGCGGATTGTTGATGACCTTGTACGATTCAAATGCCTTGAGGGACTCGATACGCACCCGGTTGGGAAAATCGGTATTGACCAGGCCGTGGGATTGACAGGCAACCGAACTGACAAATTCGTGAATGAGATCACGAGTTAGCATTTTTCTGCCGGCCCGAAGAGAGTGCTGTTCAAGCTGTTCGAGTCGGTCGGCGATATGGGCCAGTTCGCTGTGGACCGTGCTTTCAGTGACGGTCCGGTCCCAGGCGGCCAGCTTGGCGTTAACCGCGCGCACCACGCGCATCGGCGGTAGGCGCCGCAGATCGGCCGGGGAGAGTAAACCGGCTTTGAGACTATCCTCCAAGTCGTGTACGGAATAGGCAATGTCATCCGCCACATCCATGATTTGGCACTCAAGGCTGCGCTGTTGCCCGGTACCGGTCTGGCGGATGATGGCTTCGACGAGGGTGCGGTCTTCGGCGTAAAAGCCTTTGACCAAGTCCTGTTGTGCGTTGGCTATCGCGGTTGCGTCGATGCAGGTTTTGTATTTGAGAATACCGTCCAGGGTTTGGTAGGTCAGGTTCAGGCCGGCATAGTCGACATGTTTCTGTTCAAGGCGGGTCACGATGCGCAGGGCCTGCGCGTTGCCCTCAAAGCCGCCATGCGCCCGCATGAGGGTGTGCAGCGTCCGTTCGCCGTTATGGCCAAAGGGCGGATGGCCCAGGTCATGGGCCAGACAGATGGCCTCGACCAAATCCGGGTCGGCCTCCAGTGCCAGGGCAATGCCCTTGGCAATCTGGGCAACTTCGAGCGAGTGGGTCAGACGGGTCCGAAAAAAATCACCCTCATAAACGCCGAGGACCTGCGTCTTTCCCTGTAAACGTCGAAAAGCGGCAGAGTGGATAATCCGGGAGCGGTCGTGCTCAAATTCCGACCGCCGGTCGGTTGCGGACCGGGCCGGCTCCGGCGTATGGCGAACCGCGGCTGAAGCGTGGGCTGGTGTCACGATAGTGTCTCTTTCGGCCCGGATCTCCACGGTCATGGTCTGACCTTAGACGCGATATTCCCGTTCACCGGGTCGGTGATAAAGTGCCTGTAGCGTTTTTCAGTGTGCCTAGGACCCACAGCATTCGTAAATAGCATTTTTTGTTCTCATTACAATCAACGGGGCACTGTGAGACACGGTGACCTGCCGGAGTGCCGAGATAGTTTGTGGATGAAAGCACTCCGCTTTCTTGTGGCCTTGGTGTTGCCGTTCGTGGTGGATGCCGGTGACCGGCAAGCGGTGGCGCGGCATTTTGCCTATCGGCAGGCGCAAGCCGTGGAGACCGAACAAGAAAAACCCCCCGTATCGAACGCGTGCCCTTGACCGGAAGCGATGTCATGCCGGAAGTCATGGCGGACGCTCTTCGGACGTTGACCTTCGGCGGTATGGCGGTGGAAGTGCAGGTCTATCCGTATGCCGTGCGTCTGAACGTCGCAGACGCCGGAACGGAAACCGATTCCCACGCTCATCTACGAATCCACCGGCCGCTTACCCAATCTGTTCGGCGGGTTTGGATTCACTGGCCTGCACTCCGTCAGACGTGTCATCGTCTCGCCCACTGGAACACTCGCTCCCTAATGCTCGTCGTTCGACTGTGGCAAATCCGGCTGACCTATGCTCTAATCTCAACTCTAACGCAGTTCCGGGAGGCTGGTATGGAAACAGGTACTCTGAAGGATAAGACCGCCATCGTTGGCATCGGTCACACCGAATACTCAAAAGATTCGGGCCGCAGCGAAATGAGTCTGGCGGTCGAAGCCATCTGCAACGCGATTGCCGACGCCGGACTCAAGCCGAGTGATATCGACGGGATAGCCAAGTTCTCCATGGATAATAACGATCCGGTCGATATTGCGGCAAACCTGGGTATTCCGGCGTTGCGTTTTTATGCGGAAGCGCCCTATGGTGGCGGGGGTGGACCGGTCGGTTCGATTCTGCTCGGAGCCATGGCCGTGGCCACCGGTATGGCCAGTTACGTGGTCGCCTTCCGGGCTATGAACGAACGCTCGGGCCGTGGGACACCGCGTTTTGGGCGTGCCGCCGCCCGTAAGGGGGCGTCTGGAGTGGGTGCCTATCTCGAACCCTATGGCCTCTTCAGTCCGGCCCAGATGGTCGCCCTGGCCGCCCGCCGCCATATGCATTTATACGGGACAAAAAGCGCAGACTTTGGTGCCATCTCGGTCGCCTGCCGGACGCATGCCCAGACCAATCCCAACGCGGTCATGCGGGGGCGGCCCATCACCATCGACGATCATCAAAGCTCGCGTATCATCGCCGACCCCCTCCATTTGCTAGACTGCTGTCTGGAAACCGACGGTGGTGCCGCGGTGGTAATCACCTCGGTTGGCCGGGCAAAAGACTGTCCACACAAACCGGCCTATATTATGGGTGGGGCCTTTGGGGCCGGAGAGTGGAACGCCCAGCGTGTCGTGAAAAACGTCGAGAAAACCGAAACGGAATCCACCGTGACCGGTAAAGCCCTGTTTGCCCGGGCCGGGATATCGCACGGCGACGTGGATGTGTGTTTTGTATATGACCATTTCACCCCGCTGGTCCTCATGGCGATCGAGGAACTCGGCTTCTGCGAACGAGGCGAGGGGGGAGACTTTGTCTCTGACGGCAAGCTGTTATGGCCGAATGGCTCGCTACCGCTCAACACGAGTGGTGGCAACCTGTCCGAAGGCTATATTCACGGCATGGAAAATGTTGTTGAAGCGGTACGTCAACTGCGCGGGCAGGCCATCAACCAAGTCCCGGACGCCGAGGTGGCCTTTGTCTCTTCAGGCAATGGGGTGCCCACGACCGCAATGCTGCTCCAGCGCTAGCCCGCGGGAGTGTCGCTCATGCTCTTTAGTTTAGGGCTCCACTTCCTGGGACGGGGAGGTCTGATAGCCGGGACACTCATGGACCGGAAGGCGCGGATACTTGGGATAGTGGGTGTCCATTTCAGACCGCCCGCAATAATAGAAGCGGGAGCCCCTGCCGCTGATAATCTCACGAGTATGGAGGCAGGATGCGCACAGGCCAGTCTCTTGGGATGGGGGCGCGTCTTGTGTCATTGTGGAAAGCCTACCGCCCGTTATTACCCTTGACAACACCACATCCGAGCCAATAGGGAAAGGGTACGGCTTCGCATCCGACTTTCATGCAGAAAGGAGTCAAGTATGGTGGCCCGAAAAGTAGACTATAACGATGTCAAATCCCTGGTTGGTCAGGAACTCGGTGTCTCTGATTGGCATTTGGTCACCCAGGAAGAAATCAACGCCTTTGCCGAGTGTACCCATGACCATCAGTGGATTCACCTTGACGTCGAACGAGCTAAAAAAGAGTCGCCCTTTGGCGGTCCGGTGGCCCACGGGTACTATACCCTCTCGTTAGCGCCGTATTTCATGGATCAGATCTGGGCGGTGCAGGGTATCAAAATGGGCGTGAACTACGGGCTGAATAAACTCCGCTTTCCATCGCCTGTCCCGGTCGGGAAAAAGGTGCGGGCGCGGGCCGCGTTGAACAATGTGGAGGATGTGACCGGCGGCCTGCAAGTCACGGTCGGTCTGACGTTTGAGGTGGAAGACGGCGGCAAGCCCGCCTGTGTGGCCGAGGGAGTGTATCGCTTTTACGCCTAAGGCTGCTTACTCCGGCCGGTCTCCATGGAACGGAATCGTTGTCGGGACGACCGGCCGTCCCTCGTTCTCCCGCCGCTGTAATCGCTCCGCGTATTTCCGGTATAAGCCGCGAAACTGATGATAGGTCAGGCCTAGTCGCTCGGCGGCCTTTTTTTGATTATAGCGGGCGGCGTGTAATCCGTTTGCCAGCAACCTGCACTCGAACGCCTGTACCGCTTGGGTAAAGGATGTGGGAGAATCGCCCTCCTCGGTGGAGGTCGCCTGCGGGAAGGCGGCTAGGTTCTCCTCTCGCTCCTCTGACGTCTGGGCAGCAGGCTGAAACGGAGCCTGAAACGGGTCGAGAACGATGTCGGTCTCACGAATCACCGTCGTATCCGCCCGGTAAACCGCGCGCTCGACCACATTTTTCAATTCCCTGACATTGCCCGGCCAGGGATAATCATCCAGAACGCCACGCGCCTCGTCGCTGAATTGCGGGACATCCTCCCGTCCCAACTCAAAGGCCATCCGCGCGGCAAAGTGGTTGGTGAGCAGCACGATATCCTCGGGCCGCTCGCGTAGGGACGGGAGAAACAGCACCTCGAAAGACAGGCGGTCGAGCAAGTCGGCTCTGAACCGCCCGCGTGCGGCGAGCGCCTTGAGGTCGACATTAGTTGCGCCAATAATCCGCACATCGCTCTCAACGGGCTGCGGACTGCCGACCCGTTCAAAGCTGCCATACTCGACGACCCGTAGAATTTTCTCCTGGGTTTCGAGTGGAATCTGTCCAACTTCGTCAAGAAAGAGAGTGCCGTTGTGAGCCGTCTCAAAGCGGCCGAGGCGCCGCCGGGTGGCTCCGGTAAAAGCCCCGGCTTCATAGCCGAATAATTCGGCCTCGATCAGGCTGGGTGAGAGGGCCGCGCAGTGGAGGGTGACAAGGATCTCTTGCCAGCGCTCGGACAGGTAATGCAGCCGAGCCGCGGCAAGCTCCTTGCCTGTTCCACGCTCCCCTATGAGGAGGACCGGCCGGTTGACCTGAGCCACCCGTGATAAACGTTCCTGAAATGCCAGGAATGCCTCTGACTGGCCAAGCGCCTCTTGAGGCCCGAAATGAGAAGTGGGAGAAGTGGATTTTTTCGCCATTAATTAGCGTATATAGCACATTCTCAGCGAAAAAAATCTAGTCGCTTTCGTTTATTTTCCAATAAACGTCTGAAAAGAAAAGAGTTTCGGAATTGGCACGAGCGATGCATTACTCTGGAATATATTGACAGAACAGGAGAAGCGTCATGGGAATTTTCACCCGAGTTCGTGACATTATCAGCGCCAATCTCAACGCGATGCTCGATAAAGCGGAAGACCCGGAGAAGTTCATTCGACTCATGATTAAGGAGATGGAGGATACGCTGGTTGAGATTAAATCTTCTTGTGCCGGGGCCATGGCCACAAAAAAGAAAATCGAGCGCGACTGTCAAACCGTCGAAACGCGGGCCAGCCAGTGGGGCGAAAAGGCCCAGCTTGCAGTAGACAAAGGGCGCGAAGACTTGGCACGCGAAGCCCTTATACGGAAGCGTCACTATACCGAACGTCGCGTCGCGCTACAAAAAGAGCGCACCGAGTGTGACTCTCTGATTCGTCAGTATCAGGAGGATATTGCCCAGTTGGAAAGCAAACTCGGGACCGTCCGCGAAAAACAGCGTCTACTCATCCAGCGTCATATCCACGCCCAAAAGTGGAAACGCGCTCAGGAGGATCTGCGCCGCCTCGATAGCTCGGAGGCCTTTGTCCGGCTTGAACAATTTGAAAATCGGATTGAGCGGATGGAGGCGGAAGTCGACCTGATGAACCCTGGTCCTAGCACCGAGAGTCAACTTGCGGAAGAGTTTGCCCGCCTGGAAGGCGATGAGGAGGTCGAAAAAGAGTTGGCTCGGCTTAAAGCCACGGTTGAGCAAAAGACGGCACCTCTGCCTCAGGACTAATCGGTCGTCCCGAAGGAAGCTGAGGGAGAGTGAATCTGAAACATGGGTGCACCAATGATAGACGTTTGGTCGCTTGGCGTTCTCCTCATCTTTGGCTCTGTCTTTGTTGTGGTGGTTGGCGGGCTGGCGCTGACTGTGTGGATCATCTGGCGGAAAAGCACGCCCAAGCAGGGCCATCTGGCGCAGGCGGATGAAGCGCAGATGATTCAAGAACTCTATCTAGGCTTATCGAAGATGGAGGCCCGGGTGGAGGTATTGGAGACGCTTTTGCTCGACCAGGAAAGAAAAGGAGAAGGAAAACGATGACGACAGCCGAACGCCCGACGGGCTTATACCGGTCACGCGACGGGATGCTGCTCGGTGTGTGCAAAGGCCTTGCCGACTATCTCGATATTTCACTCTTTTGGACACGCCTGCTGACCATCCTGTTCTTTCTCTTCTCGGGCTTTTGGCCAGCGGGCGGCCTGTATCTGTTGGCCGCGTTGGTGATGAAGCCGGAGCCTGTCGTGCCATTCGAGAGTACAGGCGAACACGAGTTCTATGAGGCCTACGTCAACTCGCGCGGGCTGGCGCTCCACCGTTTGAAACACACATTTGATCATCTCGACCGTCGCATCCAACGGATGGAAGACCTAGTGACGAATCGCGAGTATGAATGGGAGCAGCACCTGCACAAATCATAAGAGAGGGTTCTCACTTTTTATTACTTATTTACGGCCCATTTCGCTCGGAGAAATAGCGCTCCATTTGGGGGCTGAATGCTTTTATTGACCTTTCGGGGCGGACCGTCGGAACCTGTCGCCACGGCTGCGCCCCTCGCCATCCCGGCGCACTTCGACCCCCCTTGTCGGGACGCCCCGCATTTTCCACCAGTTTCTTGGCCAGGGGGCTGTGCAGCAAATAGGAAACCCTCCGCACGGCAGCAACCCTGCCACACCCATCCATGCTTAGGCAGGACCTATAAATGTCTTGTCCTGTGTGTTCCATGTGTGTGATGGGGCAGAGAGGGGGGTGCGGTCCTGTCGGCTCCCTAGTGCTGGCGGTCGGCAGCGCCGTGTGCCCGTCTCCTTCCCGTCGTCCGACCTAGGGGTGCGGGGGCCGCGGGTCGACGATCGTTGGGGGATCTCGGACCTCCTCCCCATTCTCCGTGCGGGTCTGCGGTGGCGTGCCGCGCCGGCTTGTTATGGCCCGCCCAATATCCGGTCCACCCGGTTCCGGGCGCGGGAGCTAGGCGGGGGTGGTTGCGGGCCTGTGCGCGGTGCGGGCTGGGGAGCGTGCCGCCCCCCCCCCTCTGCCGACGCCCCGCCAGCTCACAAAGAGGCTCTCCCGCGCCGGGTCGGCCGCCACGGGGCAGGCTCAATTCCAAGCGGCCTGCGGTCTGCGCCGCCGCTGGCCATCCCCTGCTCCTGCTGCTCCCCGCAGGCAGGTCCGCGCCTCTCTCGGCGCCGAGGCCCTGGCACCCGAGCTGCCGGACGCCCGGACCCTGTTTGCCGACCAGGGCTTTGACAGCGGCCCGCTTCCGTCGTCTAGCCAGGCGCGGCCTCGTCCCCGGCCTCCCGGGCGCACCACCGCCGGTCGCCTACGAGGCCGCCCTCTCCAACCGGCGCACCCTCATCGCCCGCCTGTGCGGCAGACTCACGGAGGGGTGCCGCCTCACCCAGCGAGACGACCGCTGCGCCCCCCTGCTTCCGCGCCCTCTGCCTCGCCGCTACCGTCATCTTCTGAGTATGAGTCCTGAGTCTAGTCAACTCCCGCCCCGGCTCGTTCCGTTGCATCGTGCGACCTGAACGCTACCTAAAAGAGCGGAAACCGCGAAGGGTCCGGTATGGATATTGGCGTGTTTAGTGATAACACCGCGTACACCATGCCCGTGGATTGAACTGAGGAGCGCCCGCAAGGACCGAGGCTATGAATCGCTGTGGCTGCCGCCGCCGGAGTAATAGGCATGCCCCACCGCCCAGCCGAGAGTTTCTACTTCCCGGTGGCAGATATCTGCCCAAGGCATATATACACATGTCTGAGCCGTTTATTGGGCTGGTGGCCGCGGCTGCGGTGACAACGAGGCTCAAGCTGAAGATGGGCATCTCTTTCGCGGCCGAGTACGACCCTATTGTTCAGGCAAAGCAAACTGCTTCCCTGGAGCGCCTCCCTCAAGATCGGTTTCTGTCCGGCGGCGGCGCGGGCGAGCATCTAGAGAAGAAATGCGCAATCATAATACGCTGCCCAAGTGTCGATGGACCGTCCTGACCGAACGCGTTGCGGCCATGTAAGGCATTATGGACGCAAGACGAAGCCTCGTATGACGGGGAGTTTGTCACCTTTCATCGTATCTGGCCCTCTCTCAAGCCTCTGACACGGCAGCATATGTCGATTCTGCCCGGCAGCCTGAACTCGAAAATTGTCCTCAAACGCATTGTCGATCTGTGGGATGGCTGGGTTTCGGTTGCGGCTGCGGTCGAAGACCTGTCGGGTTCGATTTGCGAAAATGTACGAGTACGCCGGGCCCATTGGTCGTGACCTGCAGTCTATTCCGACCCCCTGTTTTTGTACTAATGTGCCAAAGGTCTCTATATCTTGAGCGCTTTTAGCACTACGGGGTGGTACGAACCGTTGTCCGCATGACTGACAGAAGGCGGGAGCAAGGGTGGGCATTTCTGGACGCGTACGCGCCGATGCTCCAAAAGTTCGCTTGAAATTATGCCTCCAACATTGCTATGACAAAGGCATTCTGGATCAAAGGAGGAATTATGGCTTCGTTTATGGGGGCATATGGAGGCCAGACATACGCGCTGATGCGGATCGTTTTGGGATTCACCTTTCTTTTCCATGGGACCCAAAAGCTGTTGGGCTTTCCCTTACCGCCACCGGAAGCGTCCGCGTTCGTCATCTATGTCGCGGGGACTATTGAACTGGTTGGCGGGGCTCTAGTCATGATCGGGTTGATGACCGGTTGGGCAGCCTTTATCTGTAGTGGTCTGATGGCAGCCGCCTATTGGATGGCCCACGGTATGAAGGCACTCCTCCCGCTTCAGAATCAGGGCGAGTTGGCCGTTGTCTACTGTTTCGCCTTCTTGTTTATCTCTGCGCATGGCTCAGGGATGTGGAGCATCGACGCTAGCCGGAGCAGCGCCTAGCCTCGTTGGCCGGATGAGCCTCGCATACCCCGCTACATTCTCCCACTTGGACCATCGCCTTTTGACATCCACTACGCTGCATACCGCAACCCGTTACTCCTCGCAAAGACATTCCGCCCCCGTAAAAGCTGGAGGCGAAACCTCCCCCTGCTGTGTTACCACGACGTGCGGGCTCTCCACCTCGGCCTTTCCACCGATAACCTTGCCCAGAACAGGGCCGCCCCTACCCGAGTGGCAGGATTCCTGGTAGGCTGGCCGGTCTGCTAAAAGCGTGAAGATCGGAGTGTATTGGTATGGCTGTATTCGCCTATGCGTCGCACATACAGGTGGGGGAGAAGCGGTTTCGAGAACGCTACGGACTCGACTTTGAAGACTTCCAGGTTGGGCAGATTTTCAAACATCGGCCCGGTTTGACGATTACCCAACAGGATAACCTCGAAGAATCGTTTGATACGCTCAACCAGGCCATGATCCATTTTGATGCGCACTACGCATCCAAGACCGAGTGGAAAAAACCCCTGGTCGTCAGCACGCTGACCCTGCAACGTCTGATCGGAATGACCTGGAAGACGTTTTTCAAGAAAACGCGCATCCTGGGTTGGTCTGCGCTCAATATGACGGCTCCCGTCTTTGGCGGAGACACGCTCTACGCCGAGACCGAGATTATGGCCAAGGCAGAGGGCGAGGGGGATGCCTCGTGCGGCAAGCTCACGGTCGAAACCCGAGGCGTGAATCAAGAAGGTAAGCTGGTGTGCGTGATGGGCTATGACCTGTTGGTGTATAAACGTGACGCCGTGCCGTTTGAAGCCGTCAATTACTAGGCTGAAGGTGGACTACCATGATTCAGTTTCATTCGCACCGCAAGCTTGAAGACCGGGTGTTCATGGAGACCGCCGGTATCGAGTTCGAAGACTTTGAAGTTGGCCAGATCTTTGAACACCGACCGGGACGCACGTTCACGGCTGAGGAAAACCGGCATCGCACCTTTCGGTCTGCCGATCTCTTCGCCCGCACCGCCGACGCAGTGTATAACCACAAGGTCTATGGTGGCGAGAACATCATCAGCGAAACCCTGGTGTTGAGTGCGGTCACTGCCATGACAACGAAAACCTTCAATAAGGTTGTGGCCAACCTTGGTTGGACCGACGTCAAACTGCCGACGCCGGTAAAAGCCGGCGATACGATCTATGCCGAGTCCGAACTGCTCGACAAGCGAGAATCGCGCTCTCGCCCGGCTCAGGCCGTTCTGCACGTCCGCACCCGCGCGGTCAATCAGGACGGCCAGGAGGTCTGCTCGTTCGAGCGGAAGCTCTTGATCTATAAACGCGATCTGGGACCATACGAAGACGCAGGCTACTAGGAAGAGGTGTCCCCGCATGAATACCCTTGAGGAAGGCACGGTACTGGCTCTTGATTTTCAGAAGTTGCGCAAGGTCGCGGAAACTGGCCAGAATGTCCTCCCGGTCGTCTTGCAACATGCCGAGAATGGGAAGGTTTTGTTTATCGGCTATGCGAACGACCTAGCGCTCAAAGAGACGTTCATAACCCGACAGGCCGTGCTGTGGTCCACCTCGCGCAACGAGTTATGGCGCAAGGGTGCGACCTCAGGCGATGTGCTTGATCTGGTCGAGATCCGCGTTAACTGCGAGCAGAATTCCGTATTGTACCGGGTCATCCCTCGTAAAGGCGGAGTGTGTCATACCAGAGACGCTACCGGCAAAGCTCGGAAGACGTGTTATTACCGCTCCACCACAGCCATGGACGGGGACCTCGAATTCGTTTGATCCCCTTTGACCTGGAAGGATCGGATGCATGACACTTGGTATCTCCAGTTTTAATACCGAATACACCATGCCGGCGGCAGAATTGGCCGTTGCCTACTGAGGAACAACGCGGCTTTGGGTTCCTGTGGGTGCCCGAACACACCGATATTCCGGGCAGCCGGGAGCCCCCTTAACCGGGCTGGCGGCCCGCTGCCCAAGGAATACCTCCACACGTCCGGCCCATTCTCGAGTCTGGCCGCGGCTGTAACCGAGAGAATCCTGTTGGGCACAGGGGTCTCGCTGATTATTGAGCATAATACTTTGTCCCAGGCCAAGAAGGCGGCGACCCTGGCCCGTATCTCCAACGGTCGCTTCCTATTTGGGGTGGGTGCCGATCGGGTTTGGGAAGAAACGCAGAATTACGACCCCCCGCCCAACCGATGTTGGCAGGTCTTCAAGGAGTATATCGAAGCCATGAGGGCCCTGTGGACGCACGAGGAGGCCTCTTCCCACGACGAGGTCGTGAACTTCGACCGGGTCTGGTCCTATCCCAAGCCGCTGACCGTGCCGCACCCGCCTATTATCTTAGGCAGCATGATTTCCCAGTTGGGCTGGAAGCGCGTGGTCGACCACTGCGCCAGCTGGCTACCCATTGAGACCCTAATCGACAACTAGCCAGCTGCCTTGGCCGACCTGAATGAACGGTTGGAAAAGGCGGGGCGTACTCGAGTATCCACTCCCGTCTCGCTCTTTTGTGTCAATATCCCGGACGAGCAACGCCTGGAGTGCTACCGGGATATGGGAACCGTTAGAACCGTGGTGCGTATTCCCACCGAAGGCCGTGAGGTGATTCTGCCCCTCCTGGACACATACGCCGGGATTGCACAACGATTGGCGTGAAATCTTCCAGTCCTCGGCGTTACTGGTAGATGGCCTCCGTCGCCCGAGTGTTCAGGGCGACAAAGCGTCCGGAACGCTCGGCGCATTTCACGATGCGGTATGGCCACAATGGCGGAAGTCCTGTTGACGTTCTACTAATAGAGAGGCGCGAGACGAGTGAGCCGAGGTACGCTCAGAGGTCTTCACAGACACGGCGGGCGGCGATGCGGAAGGGCGCTTTGAACTTGGTAAAGGCCAACTTGATAGATAGGATGAAGGTCAGGACTGTTCGAGGTGAGGAACTAGCGGGTCACCCCAGCCTGCTCAGCCTCCTGTGTGCTCTGAATCGGGCAAGCGCGGGTGGTGGTAGAGGGTAATTGAGACTTTCAGAAAATACATCCTCCCAGCACTCTGGAAGAGAGCGATGGCTGTGGGGACGGCCGGGGCCACCCATTTTCTTCCTTGCCAGTGCGTAAGTCTCAGTCGAGCGCAAGCGCGCTAGAATCTGATTTTTCGGCTCCCATACGTTTGCTGATCTCTTCCTCTCGATACAAAAAATCCGGGCGGGCACTACAACTCCGAAACGAGATAATATTCTCCTTCAATTCGGGTCGTTTTGAGGACGCTCGGACCCGACGCTATATGGCCGGGCAACGCCCCGATACGCGACATCCCACAGCTTGGATGTCGGAAGAAAGGACTTCCAGTCAGCCGTGTTTTTATGGCGTCGTAAATCTTGGTCTCTGGGTCTTTGAACAATGTGATCAGCACCCGTCCGCTAGGCCCTTCGCCATAGGCCGCACTGGCAAAGGGAGTGGGAGACATAACGATAGGCACCCCAGCGGTCCAGACTTTTTCAAACGCGTCTTCGAGGTCATCCACCCAAAGAGCAAAAGGGTGAATACCAATCTGATCAAGATTGAGGCCCCGCCGGAAGCCGGTCGGTGCTCCGACGGGACGATAAAAGTGTCGTCCGGCCCGTCGTCCCAACGCAGGTAGACGCTGCGGCGCGGCTTGGCGAGTGTCCCGCCTGGATTCTCCTGCGGGTCGTCCAAGGTGGCCCGCAGGCCTAGTAGGTCACGGCAAGATTTGAGCGGTTGCTCCATGATTGCTGACCCCAAGGGCAATATGTGAGATGTTACGAATTTGCCTCTCGGCCCCCTTCTGCGCTCCGTCCGGCCCCTAGGTGCCCGACCAGTTGGGAGCACGTTTTTCACGAAAGGCGCGTAAGCCCTCCTGTTGGTCGGCCGATAAAAAACACGCGGTCGCTGCTTCATTCTCACCCATAATAGCCGTCTCAATGTCGACGTCCCGGTTACGGGCCAAGCACTGCTTGACCCGAGAGACAGCAAGCGGCCCGCGGCTGACCAAGGCATCGACCAGGGTGCGGACGCGCTCGAAAAGCTCGTCCGGTTGCACACAGGCGTTGAGCAGCCCGATCCGTTCGGCTTCGGCAGCTTCGACGATACTGCCCGTCATGCCGAGTTCTTTTGCCTTGGTCTCACCCACCAGTCGGGGCAGAATATACGTGGAGCCGTTGGTCATGGGTTGGTTGATATTGACCTCGGCCGACCCGATCCGGGCGGTGCTTGCGGCAATGCGGAAATCGCAGACCAGGGTGAGTTCGAAGCCCGCGCCAACCGCCACGCCGTTGATGGCCGCAATGGTTGGTTTGGGTAGCGTGCGGATCAACGACCAGGTCGTAGCCAACTCGTTGAGAAATGTCCGGAAGTCGTTCAGACGTGTGTGCTCCATGGTGCTAACGTCGGCGCCGGCACAAAATCCCCGACCCGCACCGGTGAAGACAATCGCCCGTACCTGGGTATCCGCTTGCGCGTCGGTACATGCCTGCCTGAGGCTCTGGACCAGCGCGGGTGAGAGCGCGTTCAGCACGGTCGGGCGGTTGAGGGTGATCCAGGCCGTAGGGTCACGTTTTTCATACAGGATATCTTGCAACTCCATAGTTCCCTCCCCTGTCTGCACGAGAAGCATGACATGGAGGATCGCAAATTGCCAGGCTCAGGTCTCCTCAGGTGGAGATCCATTCCGCCTGCCTGATGAGTTGGGTCTTGCGTTCGTACAGGCTCTCCTCAAGCCCGACCGGGTACGGTCCTGGTTGGTTCAGGCGGGTAACATCGCCCGGAAGTTTGGCGAGTTGCTCCCGGGTGCGCTGTCGGATGTGGGTCAGGGGCGGGCTTTCGTAGACGACTCTGCCCTGACGGAATACCGGTGCCAGTAAGTCGGAAAAATTCGCATCTCTCGAAATCCTGCGTCGGGTGGCCGGATCGCTCACATCGACCATGGTACACCCGTCTGTGAGGTCCGCCTCTTTGCCATACATCACGTCGCACAGAAATCCTTTGGGGGTGTGGTAACGGCGCACCTGGGGGATATCCGGATTGGTCACCTTCACCGTCTCTTCCGACAGCTTGATTCTGTCCTGCCAAGAGCCATCGGAGGCGCGAACCGCGGTCAGCTTATACACCCCGCCCAGGGCAGGCTGATCATAGGCGGTCACGAGTTTCGTCCCCACCCCCCACACATCAATCGTGCTGCCCTGTTCCTTGAGCTGGGCGATCAGGTGTTCGTCCAGGTCGCTGCTGCCGACAATGCGCGCGTTGGGAAAGCCGGCGGCGTCCAGGATGCTCCGGGCTGCGATACTCAGTTGGGCGAGGTTGCCCGAATCGAGACGGATGCCGACCATTTCATGGCCGCGGGCCCGTAGCCATTGTCCCACCTGGACGGCTTTCCGTATCCCCTCCAGGGTGTTATAGGTGTCCACCAGAAAGATGCAGTTATTGGGCATAGTCTCGGCATACGCCTGAAACGCTTCCAGATCGTCATCAAAGACCATGACCCAGCTATGGGCGTGCGTACCTCTGACCGGAATCCCGAACAGCTTGCCGGCCAGTACATTCGAGGTGGCGTCGCAGCCGCCGATATACGCGGCCCGGCTAGCGGCCAAGCCCCCGTCGATGCCTTGGGCACGGCGCAGGCCGAACTCCAGGACGGGTTCTCCTCCGGTGGCCAGGCAGATTCGGGCGGCTTTGGTCGCGACGAGTGTCTGGAAGTTGATCAGGTTGAGCAGCGCCGTCTCAACGAGCTGGCATTGCATCAGCGGCCCTTGGACGCGGACCAAAGGCTCGGGCGGAAAAACCAGCGTGCCTTCCGGGATGGCATCGACTTGGCAACTGAAGGTCATGGACTGCAAGGCGTCAAGAAACGCCTGGTCGAACAAGGGGGTCCCGTCGGCACCACACACCTTGGCCAGAAAAGTGGTGTCGTCCGCATCGAACCGAAAATGACGCAAAAAATCCACCATATATTCAAGGCCGCAGGCAATGCTGAAACTCCCTCCAAAAGGGTTTTGGCGGAAGAAGAGGTTGAAAACGGATTCCCGGTCGGCGAGTCCCGACTTCCAATAGCCAGAGGCCATGGTGAGCTGGTAGAGGTCGGTCAGCAGGGTCAGGGAGGGGCGGTACAACTCGGACGGAATGTTCATGATCGTTCAGCGGGCCAGCGCGACGCCCCTATTCGAGATTGGCCTCAATGAGCATCGGCCCTGGAGTTTTGAAGGCGGAGTGGAGGGCATCGTTGAGTTCTTCCGTGGTATGGACCGCCCGGCCTTCCACCCCAAATCCCTCGGCCAATTTCACAAAGTCAAACTCGGGCGAGTCGAGCGCCGTCAGCGACAAGCTGGCCTCCTCCGGTGTCATCTTGGCGCGCTCCAACTCCCAGCGCAGAATGGCATAGGCCCGGTTCTTACAGATAATACTGGTCAGATTCTGCTGCTCGCGGGCCATGGTCCACAGGGATTGAATGGTGTACAGCGAAGAGCCGTCGCCTTCGAGGCAGATGGTCGAACGGTCCGGGGCCGCAGCCGCAGCCCCCACCGCGCACGGGAGCCCCTGGCCGATAGAGCCCCCTGTCAGCGCCATATACGTAAACGGCGGCGCTCCACCGGCCATGCCGTGATAGGCAAACCCCGCGGTTGCGCCCTCATCCATGACGATCGCTCCCTCGGGCTGGGTCGCGGCTAGGGCTTGACACATAGTGGCCGGGGTGAGGGGGCCGCTCGGCACCTCCGGGCGGGGCAGGGCCGGCGCCGCACGCACGGCGGGCGCGTCGAGCGCATCGGCGAGCGCGGTGAGGGCGGCCGCCGGGTCAACGGTGACACGGCATAACTGTATGATCTGCGCGTCTTCCGCACACAAACTGCTACGGGTGTTCGGATAGCCGAAGAATGCGACCGGTTCGCGTGCACCAGCCAAAATGACATTTTTATACGGCTCCAGGAGTTGACTGGCCGGTTCCGGCGCGTAGGGGATTTTGTCTGGAGAGATCAAGCCGATGCCACGGTCCTGAATGGGAGGAAAGGTCGGTGTCAGCACCCGGCAGCCGGTCGCCCGTTCGATCCGGTCGGCGGCGTGCAGCCCCGCGGCCCGTAAGGCACTGCCGCTCAGCACCAGCGCGGCTTGGCCCGCGCGGAGCTCCCGGGCGGCACGTTCGGTCTCATCCGTATCCGGCGGCGCGGGCGGAGCAGTCTTCGGCTGGACGGGAAGAGTGTTGACGCTTGCCCATTGGATATCGCTTGGCAGAATCAACGTGGTCGGGCCAGTCGGCAACTGGGCTGCACGGGCAATGACATCGGCCATGTCCTGTCCGACCGTGTCTGGGCTTTTCGCGGTCAGGACGAATTGAGACATGGGTTGGGCCAGGGTTTCAATATCGGCGGTCAGCGGCGCGTTGGCGGCAATATGCCAAGTGGCATGTTCGCCCACGATGGACACCACGGGCGAGTGGGCTTTGCGGGCGTTATGCAAATTAGCCTGCCCATTGGCCAGCCCCGGACCCAAATGGAGCAGGGCCAAGGCCGGGCGGCCAGTGACCCGCGCATAGCCGTCGGCCGCGCCGGTACACACCCCTTCGAAAACCGCGAGCACCGGTTTGATGCCCGGACAGCGGTCAAGAGCCTGCACCAAGTATAATTCGGTCGTGCCCGGATTGGCAAAACAGACATCGATACCGGCCGCGGCCGCGGTTTGAATGGCAACTGCCGCACCCGTCAGGGTTTGTGAGCTTGATTGCGTCTCCATGTTGTTCGCCTTCTGTAGTGGATCGTCCGAGTCATACCACCTAGGGGGACGGGCTTCCAGCCCGCACGGGCGCGGCCCGTGCGTTGCTTTCCGTGTCCCAGGGGGTAGGATGCCGCAATGGCGGCCGCTCCACAACCTGACCATACGGAGTTGAAACTCGTGCGGCGGGAGGATGCACAGCACATCGCCCGCATGTCACGCGATCTTGTTGAACACGGCTTGCGGTGGACATGGGTCGCCCAGCGGGTGACCGCGCATATTCACGGGCGTGACAGCAACGTTCTCGGCGCCTGGCATGCCGGGCGGCTGGTCGGCTTTGCCATTATGCGGTTTTACGCCGAACGGGCGCATCTGAACCTGATTGCGGTACAGCCATCTGTCCGTCGGTTGGGGATAGGGCGATATTTGGTCGAGTGGCAGGAGCAGGTGGCCCGCACCGGAGGCCTCCCGGTCGTCAGCTTGGAAGTGCGCGCCAATAATCCCGGCGCGCAGGCGTTCTACCGCCGGCTCGGCTACCGTCAGATTGAGCATCTCCCGGGTTATTATCAGGGCCGCGAGGCCGCCATCCGTATGAGCCACGATTTACGGGACGGTGGGTAGGGGGATCTCACCACAGCATTACTGCCCGGACAGTTTCTCCAGCAATTCTTCTTCGCTCAGCATCGGTATCCCCAGCCTTTTGGCTTTGGCGCGTTTTGAGCCGGGGGTGGTGCCGCCCACGACATAGTCCGTCTTTTTTGAGACGCTGGACGTGACCCTTGCGCCGAGGGCTTCGAGGCGCTGCTTTGCCTCCGCTCGGGTCAGGCTGGCCAGGGTGCCGGTCAGGACAAAGGTTTGTCCGTGCAGGCTGCCAGCCGGCTTGGCCTCAAGCAGAGGGAAATACACCCCGGCGTCGAGCAATTTCTCGATAACGACCCGGTTGTGTTCCTGTCCGAAAAAAGCGGCCACGCTCCGGGCGACTTCCGGCCCGATATCGGGGACGTCTTGGAGGGCTTCTTCCTCGGCCCGCACGATGCGGTCCAAATTCCCGAAATGCTCGGCTAATTGACGGGCCGTGGCTTCGCCCACATGGCGGATACCTAACGCGGTGATCAAGCGGGGCAGGGTGGTGGTCTTGCTACGCTCAAGAGCGCCGACTAGATTATGCGCGGATTTTTTCCCCAGCCGGTCAAGCGCGGCAAGCTGCTCCGCGGTCAGCAGGTAGAGGTCGCCGGGGTCTCGGACGAGACCCTTGTCAACCAACTGCTCGATGATTTTCTCCCCCAGTCCGTCGATGTCCATAGCGCTGCGGGCGGCAAAGAATTTGAGACTTTCCTTGAGTTGTGCCGGACAAGCCAGGCCAGTACAGCGATACGCGGCCTCACCTTCCTCGCGCACGACCTGCGCACCGCACGCGGGGCAGGCAGTCGGCATCGTAAAGCTTCGCTCCTGGCCGACCCGCTTCTCCGGGATGGTTTTCACCACATAGGGGATGACATCGCCGGCCCGTTCGACAATAACGGTATCGCCAATGCAGATGTCTTTGCGCTGGATTTCATCCATATTGTGCAGAGAGGCGCTTTTGACGGTCACGCCACCGACAGGGACCGGAGCCAGCTCGGCCACCGGAGTCAGCGTACCGGTCCGGCCGACTTGCGGAACAATATTCAGGACGGTGGTCGTTGTCTGAATGGCCGGAAATTTATAGGCGGTGGCCCAGCGGGGCGAGCGTGAAATCTGGCCGAGTTGGGTTTGCAGGACCAAGCTGTTCACCTTGATCACCACCCCGTCAATGTCGTAATCCAGGCTGTCGCGGCACGCCTCCAGGGCGTCGCAGACGGCGAAGACTTCCCCGACGGTCGGGCATACACGGCCCAGCGGAACCGCTTTGATGCCCCAGTCGATGAGCGCATGGCGCAGGTCCCAATAGGACGAGAACGTGCCGCCCTCGATTTGCCCGACTCCATGGCAAAAGAAATCGAGCGGTCGCCCGGCCGTGATGGATGAGTCGAGTTGTTTGAGTGAACCGGCGGTGGCGTTGCGCGGGTTGGCGAAGAGGGACTTGCCGGCCTGTGCCCGAGCGTCGTTGAGGCTGCGGAAGGCCGCCTTGGGGAGAAAGACTTCCCCGCGGACTTCGAGCCGCCTCGGAATCGGATGCGCAGACGGGGGGAGGAGGGTCAAGGGAATGGAGCGTACGGTTTTGAGGTTGGCTGTGATGTCTTCACCCGTGACCCCGTCCCCGCGTGTCGAACCTACGGCCAGTTTCCCGCCTTCATATACCAACTCGACGGCGACTCCGTCAATCTTCGGCTCGGCCACGTATTCAACGTCCCGCGTCGTTTCGAGCGCGCGTTGGACACGTTGGTGAAATTCTCGTATCTCGGCTCGGGAGACGACGTTGGTCAGCGACAGCATCGGCACGGTATGGCGAAGCTGAGCAAAGGCTGCCAGCGGCGGAGCACCGACCTTCTGGGTGGGGGAGGCCGGATCGTGCAGTTCGGGATACGTGGCTTCCAGGTCAACCAAGCGCCGAAAGAGCTGGTCGTATTCGGTGTCACCGATGAGGGGCTCGTCAAGGACGTAGTAGCGATGATTATGGACGGCTAACTCTGCGCGCAATCGCTCCACTGCTTGTCGGATTTCTTTGCTCACAGCCGTGGAATCAGCCGCCATTTGCATTGTCCCGTCGATACGTCCGTTGGCCCGCTATTTATCCTTGCTCGAGAATGCGATGTGTACCTCTTCATACCGGCTGATAAATCCGGTCATAAGCCGGCTGCTGCATGGTGACGCAGTGCAGGGCGCCGAGACCGACTACAAGCTCGCGACATGGAATCCCCCGGATGCGCCGCTCCGGAAACATCTCTTGGAGGACGGCCCGGGCGGTGTGGTCATGGGGATGGCCATAGGTTGGGACTAGCACGGTACGATTGGCGATATAGAAATTGGTATAACTGGCGGGCAGGCGTTTGGCTTCATCCTCTACCGGACCGGGCATGGGGAGGGGCACTACGCGGAGGGGCCGTCCGCTCTGGGCGTGCATGGACTGCAGCCGGCGCAGATTGTCTTGGAGCGGTTTGTAGTTCATATCGGCCGGATCATCTTCGACTGCGCACACTACGGTCGTGGGATTGACGAACCGGGCGATGTCGTCCACATGGCCGTCCGTGTCATCCCCGACGATCCCTTCGCCGAGCCAACCAATGTGGTGAACCCCGAGAAACTCCTTCAGGACGTGCTCAATATCGGAGCGGGTGAGAGTCGGATTGCGATTGGGGTTGAGTAAGCAGGACTCGGTCGTCAGCAACATGCCCTGGCCGTTGACATCAATGGATCCGCCCTCAAGCACCATGTGCGGAGTAAAAGGGACAATATTGAGACACCGGGCAATACGTTCCGGAACGCGGTCGTCCAGATCCCAGGGCGGGTATTTGGCTCCCCAGGCGTTAAACGTCCAGCTTGTCAGACCGATTTCGCTCATCCTCCGCTCATACTGACGGGTCAGAAAAATCGGGCCGTGATCCCGAGTCCATGCGTCGTTGGTCGGAATCTCGTATATGCCAATACGAGCAAAGTCCACTCCGGCGGTGGCAAGCGTGTAGCGGACGTGTCCTGCGGTCTCGGGATCATTCACGCAAATATGCACCCGCTCGTCTTGGTGTAAGGTCACGATCATTTGGACGTACACCCCGGAAATGGCCGGGCCCGTGCCGGGCCAAGTATCCCGATTGTGCGGCCAGGCCAGCCACGTGGCAGCGTGCGGCTCCCATTCCGCGGGCATCCGAAAGCCGAGTTGGAGAGGGGTGGGTTGAGGAGAGGTCATATGAACGGACGAGACGTTGATACGCGCGAACGACTCGACGGAGCTAGGAGTCAAGAAAGCGCTGAGTCAGGTCGGCGTAGGCGTCAATCCGACGGTCGCGGAAAAACGGCCAATACTGGCGTGTGGTGTTGAGCCGGTCGAGTGCGCACGGAACAATCAGGGTTTCCTCGTCATCGGCACTCGCCTGCTTGAGGACGCGGCCAAAGGGATCGCTGACAAAGGAGGTGCCCCAGAAATTGAGCCCTCCTTCCTGGCCGACGCGGTTGACCGCGGCGACATACAGCCCGTTGGCGATCGCGTGGCTGCGCTGCATGATCTGCCAGGCCTCTCGCTGCGCCCGGTGCTCTTCGGCCTCGTCGTCTGGATGGTTGCCGATGGCGGTGGGATAAAACAGGAATTGGGCGCCGCTCAGTGCGGTAATCCGGGCGCCCTCGGGAAACCACTGATCCCAGCAGATGAGCACTCCAATCCGTGCGTAGCGGGTGTGAAAGGTCCGAAATCCGAGGTCGCCGGGGGTAAAGTAGAACTTCTCGTAATAGAGCGGGTCATCCGGGATATGCATCTTACGGTACTGGCCGAGGAGCGATCCATCGGCATCGATCACAACCGCGGTGTTATGAAAGATCCCCTCTGCTCTTTTCTCGAATACGGGCACGACCAGGACGACCTGATGGGCAGCGGCGAGGTGGCTCAGGCGCTCGGTGGTGGGTCCGGGAATGGGCTCGGCCAAGGCAAACTGCTCGACGTCTTCACTCTGGCAGAAATAGCGTGACCCGAACAATTCTTGGAGACAGATGATTTGCGCCCCCTGCCAAGCCGCCCTCTGGACAGCGGCAACAGTCTTGTCCAGATTGGCGCTTGGCCGGTCGCTACACGCCATCTGCACTAGGCCGAGGACGACCTGCCGGGTGCGAGCGGAGGAAGGGGATGTTGTCATGACGGAAGAAATTGTAAGGGATGGCGTTTCCGGGCTCAATGCCACCCTCGCAGTTGAACTTTTGACACGAAATATGGAAGTCACTATAATAGCGGACAGACGGGTTGGCTGGAAATTATAGGCAGATTGCGATCCCGGACTTGGCCGAACGCATTGTTCCCATTGTTTTTTCCCCGTAGTAGTGCGCCTCCGGGTGACATGCGCCCGTCGAGTACCACCCGTCAGCTTCAGCTTCCCCGCATCCGTCACAACTTCAGCCGTCGTAGCACCCGTCGCCCTTCCTTTGCTGAGAGAGCAACAGCGGACCAGGTATATGACTGACGAAGGTAGATGTCTCTTATGACTCGTCTGACCAAGAGCGAAGCTAAGGAATCCAAGTCGCTTCCCCTGCACCGGTGTGGGAAGCCGAGGTGATGGGTGTGGACAGCAGGGCATTGTCTGCCAAAACGGTGCTGGAAGAGACTATCGCCCTGTACGGTATTCGGAACTGGGGGAGTGAGTATTTCCGGGTGAATGATAACGGAGAAGTCGTGTGTGCCTTCCCCCTGTCGCAGCCCGCCCACACCCCACTGAAAGACTTGGTTACCCAACTCGGAGACCAGGGCATTGCTACGCCGGTTGTGCTGCGTTTCCCCCAGATTATCCAGTATCAACTGAATATCCTGGCCGGAGCCTTTCAGTCGGCCATCAAGGAATTCGGCTACCGCAAGGACTACATCCCGGCCTATCCCATCAAGGTCAATCAGAAGAGGGAGGTGGTGCGGGATGTCCTGCGCTTTGGAGACCCATACCAAGTCGGTCTTGAGGTCGGCAGCAAGGCCGAGTTGGCTATTGCACTGGCGCTGACTGACAATCGGCACTCGCCCATTATCTGCAATGGGGTGAAGGACGCGGGCTATATCAAGTTGGCTCTGGTTGGCATGCGGATCGGTAAGCGTGTCTTTACTGTGGTGGAGAGCCTCTTCGAACTGCACGCTCTGCTGGCGTATAGCCGGCGCTTCGGCATCCGCCCGCGTCTTGGCCTCCGTCTCAAACTGTCGGCCCGTGGGAGTGGGAAGTGGGAGAAATCGAGCGGGGATTTATCCAAGTTCGGGTTCACTACAACAGACCTCCTCAAATGTATTCGCGCCCTCCGAGAATCCGACATGCTCGACTGCCTGAGCCTGCTGCACTTCCACATCGGCTCACAGGTCACGGAGATCAGACGGGTGAAGTACGCGGTCAAGGAGGCGGCCCGCACCTATGCCAAGCTGCGCCAGTTCTGTCCGCAGCTTACCTCTCTTGATGTGGGTGGCGGCTTGGGCATTGATTATGACGGCTCCCGCACGGCTTCGGAGTCGAGCGTCAATTATTCTGTCCAGGAGTATGCCAACGATATTATTTACTCGATCAAAGAGGTGTGTGAGAGTGAGGGGGTTGAAGAGCCCACCGTGCTGACGGAAACCGGACGGATGATCGCTGCACCGCATGCCATGCTGGTCTTCAATAGCGTCGATGAAATCGGACTCTCGAACGGCCCGGTACGGGTTGATGACTACGAGAGCCGGCCGGAAGTCATCCAGGAGATGTACGATATTTATACCGGGACGAACGCCAAGAACTACCGTGAGTATTATCACGACATCCTGGAGCAGCGTGAAGAGATGTTTTCTCTCTTCAACCTTGGCTATCTCTCGCTTGAGGACCGTGGGCTGGGTCAGGATCTCTTCTGGGGAACGTGCGAGCGGGCGCTCAAATTTGCCAAGGCGGTCAAGCATATGCCCGAGGAGTTTGAAGATCTGGAACAGCGCTTGGCGCATAAATTTATTTGTAATTTTTCTGTCTTTCAGTCCATTCCCGATTCCTGGGCACTCGAGCAGCTCTTTCCCATCATGCCGATTCACCGGCTGAACGAAATTCCTGAGCGGAAGGGCTATTTGGCGGATCTCACCTGCGACTCGGATGGCAAAGTCGATAATTTTGTGGACCTACGGGACATTAAGGAGTATTTGGAACTCCACGCCTTGAACGGAGAGCCGTATTATCTGGGAGTGTTTTTTACGGGGGCGTATCAGGATGTCATGGGTGACTACCACAATCTCTTTGGCCACGTCCACGATGTCTCGGTCGTGATTGATGAGAATGGTACGGCGCAGATTCCCGAGATCATTCTAGGCCATACGGTAGAAGATGTCCTCCATATTTTTCGCTACGAACGAGAAGAGCTCCTCGCTGCATTCCGTACTCGCATCCGCGAGGGTGCTGAGCAAGCGGGATCTCCTGCAGAATCGGAGGAAGACTTGCTCGGAGCATATGAAGCCGTCTTGGGGAGCTATACCTATCTGACACCCGAAAAATAATATGGGGGATCTATATCAGTGTCCCGCATTCTCGACGGCAACGACCCTCGGACAATTCTGCGCGCGGCCGAACGGCTCGAGGCTGGAGAGATCGTGTCCTTCCCCACAGAAACCGTCTACGGCCTGGGCGCGAATGCGCTGAACGAAAAGGCAGTTTCCAAAGTCTTTACCGCCAAAAACCGACCCGAGTTTGACCCACTGATTGTCCATGTTGGGGACAAAGAATCCGCTACAAAATATGTTACCACCCTCAATCAACGCGCTCGGCAACTCATGGACGCCTTCTGGCCGGGCGCGTTGACGCTTGTCCTGTCCAAACGGCCCCTTATCCCAGACTTGGTCACTGCCGGGCTGGGAACGGTCGCGCTTCGTATGCCGTCGCATCCGGTTGCGCTGGCACTCCTGCAGGCCATCGACTTTCCCGTCGCGGCACCAAGCGCCAACCCGTTCGGCTATGTCAGTCCGACCACTGCGGCACATGTGCGTGATGCGCTTGGGGATGCGGTTGACCTGATTCTTGACGGCGGTCCATGCGTGATCGGTGTTGAGTCGACGGTCTGTGCGCTGACTGATCAACAGGCCGTGCTGCTCCGGCCCGGAGGAGTCCCGCTCGAACAGATCGAATCGGTCATTGGCCCGGTTCGCCTGGGGGAATCCACCAAAACAGACCGGCGTTCGCCGGGCATGCTGCCGTCGCATTATGCGCCGCATGTCCCGGTTCTTTTGCTGAAGCCGGGGGAAGCCTTGCCTCAGCCCGAGGCTGGCGAACGACTCGGGCTGCTCAGCCTCACCCCCCGGTTCGAGACCCGTGGCTATACGAGAACGGAAGTGCTGTCAGAGGATGGAAATCTGCTCGACGCGGCGGCCCACCTGTTTGCCGCACTCCGGCGGCTGGATGCCTACGGACTGGATCGGGTCGTCATCGAACCGGTTCCCGAGACTGGCATAGGTCGGGCAATCATGGACCGGTTGCGCCGGGCAGCGGCGCGCGCCTGATTCCTTCAGGAGGCCCATCGGTGTAGTTGCTACGTCCGTCGCTCGGGCGTGGTGGGAGTACGGCGTCTATGTCGGCGCGTACTGTTCCGGTTGGTCCTCACATGTGAGCCAACCTTCCTTGGGACCACTCGCAAACAGATCAAGCAATGATCAAGGGCTGCTCACTTCTCTAATTGTATATTGCTTGTCAGGTTTCCAGATGCCCCCCCCCCTCTGGGCCTGGAGAACGTGATATGTTTCTGCTTTTTTCTGCCGGATGCCAAGGTTCTGGCGTTTTGCCCCTCACGCCGAACAGCACCATCCTGGCGACGTTTCTGAAAGAGAAGCCGACCCCTTTACTATCGGGGTTGCCCCGTGCGGTTGAGGGCTTGGTTACCGAATGTGGCGGAACCGTGACGGATCTGGGGGTTGCCCCGTGCGGTTGAGGGCTTGGTGAGGGGAGGATATCTTGAAAAGACAAATACGTCGGTTGCCCCGTGCGGTTGAGGGCTTGGTAGAGGGCAAAAGCGACGCCTCCCCCGGCGAGCGCCTGATGGTGTGCCGCAATCCGCTTTTGGCCGCGCACCGCGCGCGAGCGCGAGGCCCTGCTCGACGCCACCCGAGGCGTTGCTCGAATCTATTGCCGTGGCGACCCGGCGCCCGCGACGGCGCCTGAAAGGCGAGGCGCGGATCGGGGGGCGGGCGGGCAAGGTCATCGGGCGCTACAAGATGGCCAAACACTTGCAGGGGGCTATCGACGAGCACGGCAGGTTCAGTTCCCGGCGCACCGCTTCGTCCATCGCGGCCGAAGCCGCCCTGGACGGGCTATATGTGGTGCGTGCCAGCTTGCCCGAAAGCAAGCTCAATACGTCTGACACCGTGCGCGCCTACAAGCGTCTCGCTACGGTGGAACGGGCCCCGCCGCCGCAAGACCGTGGCCCTCAAGGTCCGGCCGGTGTTCCACCGCAACGCCGGGCGGGGGTGCGCCCCTGTCGTGCTGTGCAGGCTGGCCTGCTACGTGGCGTGACACAGGCGCCAACGGCTGCGCCCGATGTTGTTCGACGACGAGGATGACGAGGGCGCCGAAGCCGCACGCCGCAGCATTGTGGCGCCGGCCCGGAGGTCCGAAACCGCTCAGGCCAAGGCCCGTCCCAAGCGTACGGCCGAGGGGGCCCGGCGCACAGCTTGCGCACCCTGCTCGCCGACCTCGCTACCGTACCCGTAACACCGTGGCGCCGCGTCTGCCCGATGCCGAGCCCTTCGAGGTCACCACCCGGCCCCCGCCGCTTTAGCACAAGGCCTTCGAGCTGCTGGGCGTGCGGTTGTCGTGTTCCCAGTAGCGCTACGCTGAAATCTCTCTAATAGCAACTCAAACCAATGGCTTATGAACACGTCATGCTGGAACTTCAGTCTAAAACTATACCAGATCAAATTCGTTTTGTATTGAAATTCCCCAGCGTCGCCTACGGAGAAGTCAGAAGCATTTCCGCTCGACATCTTTGACCACCCCTCTATTTGAAGAGACACGAACTTAAACTTCGGAAGAGGGTACTCTGGCACTTCGGACATGGATTCCATGCCAAAAGCCTTCATCGCGCACACAGGATCCGACAAAGTCCGTCACGCTCGTATGGGCCTCCGTTGCATGCGCCGCCGTAGAGAGGCGTCATGGAATTTTCCCCCTGCTGAGCGAGGGCTCACCGCACGGGTGCGCTCCACCCGCACTGGCCTCAACTCGGGCCGCAGGCGTCTAGGCGGCGTCATCGGAGAATCCCCGATGGCGGGGCCGCGTCAGCACCGCGCGGCGACGCGATGCAGCAGGGAGACGCGGTTCGATGGAGGACTATCCCGGGCCACCCAGTCACTTGGCACTGCAGTCAGCAAGATTGTCTGCTGGCCGTCCGGGTGTGACCACGGAGGGCATGGCGATGGCCCGCGGTCTGGGCCGGTCCGTGGCGGGGCGGGCCTTGAGGGGTGCGGACCGGTCGTGTCCGGCGGCGGAGGTTCGTCGCCCCCGGGTGGGACGCACGCGGGCGGGTCGGGGCCGCCGGCTCCGGCGTGGCGCGGCCGGTCTGGGCACCAAGGCCGTGGCGGCCGAGCGGGGCGCCGAGGTGATCAAGCGGCCGTTGACCCCCCCCCCCCCCCCGACCTTATCAACGATTCACACTTAACTCGTCCGGGGATTCCGTGCGCCGCCCGCGGCCCTGCAGATCGGCAGGGGTGAGTTTTCTGCGGAGCCGGTGGAATGGTTCGCCCCGGCCGGCAAGGACGGGGGCCTGCCGCGGCCCGGGCTTGCCCGCGAGCGGGGCGCGCGTACAAGCCCGGGCCCGGCGGCGGGGGCAACCCGTGCTTGGCGGCGGCGCGCCCGGTCCTGTGGCCGCTTGCGGAGGGGCGGCGCCGCGGCCCGCGGGGACCACGGGCGGGGGCCGGCGCCCGGGGGAAGGCGCCCGAGCGCGGGGCCCGCCCGCCCCCTGCCGCGCTGGGACGAACGGCGCTGGAGGCTCGACCGCTGCTGCCCCGCCCGGCAGACCGGACCCCGCAGCGAGGATCGCCGCCTCGCCGCTGCCCGGAAGCAGTGCCTCGCCTGCGACGCGACCCCCGCGGGCCGGGTCGGGGCCCGCTCCCTCCTGGCCCACGAGGGGCCGGCCGCCCCGCCCGGCTTCAAGGTTCCCCGGGGACCGCCGGCCATGACCCGCGCGAGCGGCGGCGGGCTCCCCGGCGGGCGGGCCGGCTGCCGGCCCTCGACGCGCCCGCCCCTGCCCGGAACACAGCAGCGCTGGAAAGGCTTCAGGCTCCTGTCGCAGACCGGCCGCGCCATGCGGACCATCCAGAATGGGGAGGAGAACCCATCGGCAGGAGAAGCAGACACCGACTCAAGCGCTTAGATTGATAGGCCCGGGCATACCCACTCCGCGTCGCGCCACTGGCTTTCGGCGGCCCCGCTCAGGGGGGCTCAAGCCGGCACGGGGATGGCGACCGTGCCGGGGGCGCGGCCTTCAGCCAGGGCGCGGCCCGGGGGCGCTCATCGGTCGGGCGTGGATCAGCAAGAGGAGGGGAGGCGGCCCCCCGACCGGGAGGCGGCCCGGTTATCGGGCGCATTGCGGGCCAACTTGGGCCTTCTTGGGGCCCCGGACAGCTCCCCCGTGGTCCGAAGTCCGACAAAATCCACCCAAAGAGGCAGGGGCTGCCACTTCGAGCGATTTGCGACACCTCAGGTCAGCCTGCCGGCAAGCTCCCCAGCTGGCCAGCGAGCGTGGCCTCCAGGCCCGCCTCGTCGCGGAGCAAAATCAGCGCGATGATGACTTACGTCGACCGGGGTGAACTTTTGTGGGTGCCGGGCGCCAGTGCGTCTCGTGCCTGCCGGCCCCACTCCATAACAATTCCTGCTCGCCTCCTCGCCGCTCGCTGGTCCACGAGAACATTCTCATCGTTGAGGCCACATTATATGACATGATGCTGGTAGCGGGCCCGGCTCTTCTTGGTCGTGAGGGAGTGGGCCCGAGCCGAGTTCAACTTGTGGCAGGAGGGGCGCGAAGCTCCTCTCGGGGGGAGCTGGCAGGACAAGGTGGGCTGGGGATTGCGGAAGGCGGTCAGCCGGGATGGGAGCTAAGTGAGGAGGGGGCAAGCGGGGGGGCTCCCCCTGGATTTGACCGGGGGGAGTGATTTTGGTATGTTCCCCCGCGGGCCGGGGAGGCCCGGATGCGCATGATGCTTGCCGATCGAGATCCGCACCAAGAAGCCGGGGCCCCCAGACCGGCCCGCCGCTGGGGCACCGCCCGCGCTTTGGGCCGGGCGGGGGGTGAGGGCGAGCGCGCCCGCCAAACAGGTCGTTACCCCCCCCCCCCCCCCCCCCCCCCGCCCGGGCGGGGGCGGCGCAAGCCCTTGGGGCGTGGCGCGGTTGACCGGGCGGGGGATCCCCCGCTTGGGCGCACGGCGGGGGTCTCCCGCCACATACGGAGCGCCTCCCCGTGGGCAGGACGCCGGGCGCGGCGGATTCCTTGACCCGCCAGGCCGTCTCAAGCTATCGTAGAAACAGATGAAGGAGCTGGGCCACCCGGCCGGGCAGCAACTTGGAAGGAGAGGGAGTAATGAAGAGAGAGCGTGACTTGCTGAGCAGATCCGCGGCCTTGGGGGCCTGTCTGGTGCTGGCCTTGAGCTGCGTGGCCGGGCCGGCGCAGGCGCAGCGGCAGCCTTATGTCAACCCTGTGGACGGACAAGGCACCCATCTTTTGTTCCCCTACTGGTCCACGGCGGACGCCACGAACACGAACGTGCACCTGCAACTGCCCCGAGGGGTGATGGATGAGGCGTCGATGGAGAAGGAAGTCGTCGTCAAGGTCGCGGTGCGGGATGCGATGAATAAGGTGGTGGCCTCGCTCAAGATCTGTCTCCTGCCCGCCGACTCCTGGACGGCCACGCTCAGTGAGGGGGGGCTCACGGTGGTGGACCCGGGGGCCTGTGACGCGAAGGTGGCGTTGGATCCACCGACCCGTGACGCGCCGATGCAGTCCACCCCGGAGCCGGGGGAGATGGTGTCCCTGGGCGGTGTCAGCAGTGGGTGGCTGGACGCGTGGGTCGCGCCGACGAAGGGGCTGGTGGACGGGCCGGATGCGGACACCGATCCCGACAACGCCACGCGGGCCGTCTTGTTGGGCGGGGCGACGTTGATCTCCGCGACCTCCGGGTTTTCGTCGAGCTATCTTCCCGCTCCGTTGATCCTCTGTGGGCGGGGGGCGGGAGGGACTAACGTGGGGGCCATCCCGGCGGCGGGGGATGATGGAGATGGGTGCTGGACCACGCAGAATGATGGGAATGCCTCGCAAAAGAAAGAGAACGGGGAGGCGATCCGGCTGGCCCTGACATCTGGGCGGCATAACCAGGCCCTTGCGAACGGGACGAAAGTGTTCCATACCGGGCGGTGGACGGCGCTGGACGATGCGAACGTGCGGAGCCGGACCACGCTGGTGCTCACGTTGCCGGTGAATCATCTCGCCTATACGGGGACGAACGCCGGGGAGAAGGTGGCGGGCACGGACCCGGTCAGTCTGCTGGTGTTCGACGGGCAGGGGCAACTCGGGCTGGAAGCGCGGGAGGTGCTGCTGGACAAGCACGTGAACACCTGCAGGTTCCTGCCGGCGGCGATGGCGCAGGAGGTGGAGGTGGGAGCGGGCGAGCAGACGGTGCTGTCGTGCAACGGGGTGAAGGTGGGGGGGCTGGTGGCCTCGTCGGGCACGTTCCGGCTCTTCAACAATACCAAGGATGAAAAGGGTGGTGGGGAGGCTGATGCGGAGGAGGTGACGAACACCGGGGTGGAAGCCAAGGGGCTGGGGAGAAGTTTCGACCCAGTAGATGACACGACGCAAAACGGGCAATCGCTGGCGGAGACCTTGGGGGTGGTGGGGCTCAACTTCTCGTATTTCCGGGGGACCGACGGGCAAGAGTACGATCAGGTCACAGTGATTCAGAAGAATTATGCGGCGAATGGCGACCAACTCTAGGGGGCCGAGGCGGCCCGCCGCCCCTTCCCGGCCCGGCAGGGGGACGGGCAAGCCGGGCGGAGACCCCCTGTGGCTCACTTGATGTTCTGGACGTTGTGGGACTTTTCCATGATATGCGAAAAAAGAGGACAGGTCACGTTCAATCTTGATTGACCGAGTGCCGTCAAGAATCCCGGTCAGCGCATCATGAGGGAGAGAAATACGCTCAACTTTTGGGAGGTCTTCCTGGGAAGAATCCTCCTGGCGCGTGGAAAATCGGGGTGTTGCAGACATTAGCATACCAGTCCTGATTCTCGGGCGAGACGATGAAGTAGCACCCCGGGTTTCCGTTTCCGCCCCTTTGACCCCGCCCTAGGTCGTGTCTCCAATAAAGGGGATGCCCTGTACGGTTGGAGTGTGATTCCAGTTTCCAATCTGTTGGAGCCGGGCGATGCCCCGTTGCCCCCGATGCCGATGGGGGCTGATCCCGCTATGGCTGCCGAACAAGCCGCAGAGCGTGCCCGGGTGGACGACCGGCGGGTGATCCGCGGCATTTTTCGTATCCTGCGCCCGAGCGCTCCGGCCCCTTCCCCACGGTCTACACTCGCTCCAACCGGTGGGCCAAGCCGGGGGTATGGTTGCGCCTCTTCGAAACGCGGGCGCACCGCGCGCCGGGCCGCCCGCGCCCTCCTCGCCATGCCCCCCGCTCGCGGCCCCATCTCCCGACCCCGCGCGCTCGCCGCGGCCAATGCTCCATCGATCCCCCACTCTCCCGCCACCGCCACCTCGGCGAGCGCTTCTTCCACAACCTCAAACACTTCCACGCCATCGCCCCCCGCTCCCCCGCGCTCGCCAGCAACTGCCGCGCCGCCGGCATATTGGCCGCAACCCGGATCTGGATCAAACCTGAGGAGGCCACCCCCTAGGGCCAATCGGCATTTGGGCGTCCCGCTTAGGAGTTGAGGGGGCCCAGAGTTCTCCGGACAGTGGTGCCTCTGGAGCGTGATCAAGGGAAGGCGCGTTCCGAATTGCCCCCGGCGCAAGGGCGGCGGGGGTGCGCCCTGTTGCCGGACAAGTCAGTGGACCGCGGGCGTGGTGGTGAGGAGAGCCGCTTGTGCGCCCCCGCTCCGGCAAAGACCAGCCCGCCGCCTCTCAACGCTGCCGCGGGGGCCACGCCGGTAGAGGCTTGAGAGGGATTCGCCCCTCTCAAGCCCATGCCTCGGTGAGGCGCGCCCGGACAAGGAGGGCAGCCGCCCTAGACTCTGGGGCGTTCCCGCGGAGGACGGACCGCCAAGCTCTCCCTGGCGACAGCCGGGGCATGCCCTCCGCTCAGGGGGCTCCTCCCCCCGGCCAGCGGCTGTCACGTCGGGGCCGGCCCTGCGCGCCGGCTTCCAGTGCCGGGCGCGGCAGCAGCGAGCCTCTGGCCGCCGCCATGCCCGGCACACCCGCCTGCGTCTCCTCTTCTATGAGTTCACGGCCTAGGGCGGTGGAGCCTGTCAAGAGCGGAGTCCGGTGGGTCGGCACAAACGGTGCCTCGTTTTCAGAGCGAGTCAATAATGTCATTAAAGGCCGGGCTGGGCCGCATGGCGTAGCTGGTCTTTTCCGGGTCGGGTAAGTAATAGCCGCCAACATCGACCGGTGCGCCTTGGGCGGCCAGCAGTTCTGCGGTGATCGTGGCTTCTTGCTCTTCGAGTTGTTTTGCCACCTTGGTAAAGCGGGTCTGTATAGCCGTATCTTTGGTCTGGGCGGCGAGGGCCTGAGCCCAGTACAGGGCCAGATAGAAGGTGCTGCCTCGGTTGTCGATCTCGTTCACCTTGCGGGATGGGGAGCGCGAGTTTTCCAGGTATTTGCTGATGGCCTGCTCGAGTGTTTCCGCAAACAATGCGGCTTTCTCGTTCTTGGCATTTTGTGCGATCAACTCAAGCGAGGGCACCAGCGCACAGTACTCGCCGAGGGAATCCCACCGGAGGTGCCCTTCTTGCATGAACTGCTGCACATGCTTGGGGGCGGAGCCTCCCGCGCCGGTCTCAAACAGGCCGCCGCCTCTCATCAGTGGCACGATCGACAACATCCGGGCGCTGGTGCCCAGTTCAAGAATCGGGAACAGGTCGGTCAGATAGTCACGCAGGACGTTGCCCGTCACCGCAATCGTATTTTCCCCCCTCCGAATCCGTTCCAGGGAAAGGCGCATAGCCTCCTGCGGCTTCATTACGCGCAGATCCAGCCCCGTGGTATCGTGCTCCGGCAGATAGGTATTGACCTTCTTGAGAATCTCCACATCGTGCCCGCGACCCTCGTCCAGCCAGAAAATCGCGGGTGACCCCGAGGCCTTTGCGCGTGATACCGCCAGGCGGACCCAGTCACGGACCGGAGCATCCTTGGTCTGGCTCATTCTGAAGATATCGCCGCCTTCGACGAGCTGCTCAAGCAGAGGAGTCCCGGCCGCATCCACCACGCGAATGGTCCCGGCTGACGGGGCCTCAAAGGTTTTGTCGTGCGAGCCGTACTCTTCGGCCTTCTGGGCCATCAACCCGATGTTGGAGACGGTGCCCATGGTTGCCGGGTCAAACTGCCCGTGCCGTTTGGCGTTTTCCAGAATTTCCTTGTACATGGTTGCGTAGCAGCGATCCGGGACCATGGCGAGGGTATCTTGGAGTTCGTCGTTCTTATTCCACATCCGGCCGCCGTCACGCACAACGTTGGGCATGGAGGCGTCGATGATGATGTCATTCGGGACGTGCAAATTGGTGATGCCACGGCGGGCGTTGACCATGGCCAGCGCCGGTCGCTTTTCATACACTGCGGCAATATCGGCTTCGATCTCGGCTTTTTTCTCGGCTGGCAGGCGGTCGAGCTTGGCCAGCACGTCGGCCAGGCCGTAGTTGACGTTCGCCCCGATTTCTTTGAGCGCTTCGGCGTGCTTGCCGAGCGCGTCCTGGAAATAGACGGATACGCAGTGGCCGAACATGATGGGATCGGAGACTTTCATCATGGTCGACTTGAGGTGCAAGGACAGCAACACTCCGTCTTCCTTAGCCGCGTCCATCTGCTCGGCATAGAAGGCACGCAGGGCCTTAACGTTCATGACCGAGGCATCAACGATCTCGCTCTCAAGCAGGGCTAGGCCATCTTTCAACACGGTCACGCTGCCATCGCCCGCAACAAACTCAATTCGCGCCTGGGTTGCGGCGGCCAAGGTGGTTGATCGCTCGCTCTCGTAGAAGTCCTTGCCGCTCATATGAGCTACCCGGGCTTTGGATCCACTCTTCGGCCACTGCTGCATCATCTTGTGGGGGTTCTTCTGAAAGAATTTTTTGACGGAAGTGGCCGCCCTGCGGTCGGAGTTGCCTTCCCGCAGCACCGGATTGACGGCCGAGCCGAGAACCACGGCAAAGCGGGCCTGGAGCGCACGTTCCGCATCGTTTTTAGGTTCTTCCGGGTAGTCAGGGATATCGTAGCCTTTGGCCTGCAACTCTTTGATCGCGTCTTTGAGTTGAGGAATGGTGGCGCTGATATTGGGCAGTTTGATGATATTCGCCTGGGGCGTTTGCGTCATCGCTCCGAGTTGGGTCAGACAATCGGGAATTTTTTGTTCCTCAGTCAACTTGTCGGGAAAGTTGGCGATGATTCTGCCAGCTAGGGAGATATCGCTGGTCTCCACCTCAATACCCGACCCTTTGGTATACGCCCGGATGATAGGGAGAAGCGCAAAGGTTGCCAACGCCGGGGCTTCATCGATTTGGGTCCACGTGATTTTTGCTGGGGCCATGGTTTCTCCTTCATCCCTAACGATATGCGATCTTGTGGCACGGGATTATATCAAATCACAACTCAATCGGAAGGGCGGTGAAACGGACAGTCGCTCGCAGCCACGTTGCAAAGCGTGGGGGAAGAGGGTAGGGAGTGGGTGCAGCTAGCGGAAGTGGGCCGATATGCAACGCATCTCTCTCCTGTGTGCTCTTGTCTGTATCGCGAGCGCCTTCTCGGCGTGCCGTGACGCGATTGAGGAAGTTCCGCTGAGCACCAGCTTGATTGCCCTGACGGATAAATTTTTTGATGTAGAGGCGCTCTCGACCGAGAAAGCGGTGGTCGTCGGCTATGCGGGCAAAATCCTCCTTACTCTCGATGGCGGCCAAAGCTGGTCGGCCAAGGACAGCGGGACCCACGCCGCCTTGTACAGCGTGGCCTTTCCTGATGACCAGCACGGCTGGATCAGTGGGCAGGACGGTGTCGTGCTACATTCTATGGATGGGGGCGAGACTTGGCAGCCGCAGGACAGCCATCTGAGCGACCCGATATTTGCCATCACGTTCATCGACATCAACCACGGCTGGGCCGCGGCCGACCGGGCGACCTACCTCAAAACCACCAACGGCGGCGAGTCTTGGGAGTCGGGCTATATCCAGCCTTCACTCGAAGGAGTCGGAGCGGATGCCACCCTGGCCCTGGTGGATCCGATTTTCTACGATGTGCAGTTCGTGGACGAAAAGACCGGCTGGATTGTGGGCGAGTTCGGCAAAATCTACCATACCATGGACGGCGGGCAGAACTGGGTGGAGCAGCAGAACAGCCTGCTCGGGCAGGCAGGATTCAGCGATGCCTTGAACCTTCCCACATTTTTTGGCGCCTCCTTTTCCGACACGAACAACGGCGTGGTTGTCGGCCTTGAAGGGAAGGTTGCAATAACCTCCAATGCTGGCCAGCACTGGACCTTTATCGAGCAGGCCGGTGGGGTCCTGTTCGATACGGAGCCGTTATACGCGCCGTACCTCATGGGTGCTGGCGACGGCGGCTGGATCGTGGGCGGAGCGGGTCGGGTCCTACGCCTTCAGGGCGGAGAATGGCAATCGACGAGTGTGGGTATGCCCATCGCAACGTGGCTGCGGGCGGTTGATTTCCACGGTGCCGACCATGGCTGGATTGTGGGAGGATATGGGGTCATCTTACGCACGACGGACGGCGGCCAGCGCTGGTTGCGCGTTTTTGGCTAACGTGCGCACGGAGGAGAAAGACGATGACGGACGCGGCGTTTGATATTGCGGGCAAAGTCACCATTGTCACTGGCGGTGGCACGGGAATCGGGGCGGAGATTGCGGCTGAGTTCTGCCGCCGTGGTGCTCCGGTGATGATTACCAGCCGGACGATGGACCATCTGGGCCCTGTTGCGAACGGGATTAAAAAAGATGGTGGCGAAGTTGACGCCATTGTGTGTGATGTGCGCAAAAACGATCAGGTCGAAGCAGTTATCCGGAAAACCGTCCAAAACTGGGGCCGGGTCGATATTTTGATCAATAATGCCGGGGCGAGCTTTGTGGCCAACGCCCACGAGATCTCGGCGAATGGGTTCAGCGCCATCGTGGCTATCAACCTGAATGGCACCTTTCTCTTTTCCAAGGCTGCGGCTCTGGTGATGATGGAAAAGAAGACCGGCGGTAGCATCATTAATATCTCGTCTGACGCCGGGGTGTTTGGTTCGGCCACGATGTCGCACTATGGGGCGGCCAAGGCGGGGATCATCAATTTGACCCGCTCCCTGGCCATTGAGTGGGCTGACTATGGCATTCGCGTGAACTGCATCTCGCCCGGTCCGATTGAAACCCCGGGAGTCAAGGAAGTCCTGTGGCCAACCAAGGAGCTGCAAGACAAAGCCACCGGCTCAACCGCCCTGAACCGCTTTGGGACGGGGCGCGAAGTAGCTTGGCCGTGCGTGTTTCTGGCTTCAAAGGCCGGGGGATATGTGAACGGTGTCAACCTCCAGGTTGACGGCTGTATGATCCGCGCGGGCGTACCGGAGAGTCGGCTCAACTAAGCCGCATAACGCGAGAGAGCGGAGCGTCAAAGATGGTCGGCATTGTTTCGTATGGATCGTACATCCCCTCCTATCGTCTCCCGCGTGAGGTGATTGCCAAAGAGTGGGACTCCCCGTCTCTAGGTGGGGAGCGGGCCCTGGCCAGTTTTGATGAGGACAGCCTGACCCTGGCCATGAACGCGAGTATAGACGCCTTGGGCGAGCGCAACCCGAGAGAGGTCGCCGGGGTATTCTTTGCCTCCACGACCTCGCCCTACCGAGAGAAGCAGGCCGCAGCCACTGTGGCCACGGTCCTGGATACGGCGAAAGAGTTGCGGACCATGGATTTTACGGACTCGCTGCGCGCCGGCACCTCGGCGCTCTTAACCGCCTTGGATTTGGCCAAAGCGGGCGAACTCTTCCTGGTGTGTGCCGGCGATGCGCGCATGGGAGAGCCGGACACTATACAGGAACAGCACTACGGCGATGCCGGTGGGGCTCTGGTCATTGGCTCGGAAAACGTCATCGCCGAGTTGGTGGGCACCCACACGGTCAGCCGGGAATTTCTCGGCACTTGGCGAACCGAAGAGCAGGACTACCTCAAGTCGTTCCCCGGTGGGTTTGAGAACAAGTTCGGCTATAACCGTTTTATTGCGGAGACTGTTCGGGGCTTGTTGCAAAAATGTCATCTCGAAGCCAAGGACATTAGCAACGCAGCCATTGCCGCCCCCACGCAGAGAGCCTTGCAGAGCGCTCTACAAGGCCTGGGGTTTGATATCAAGAGCCAGGTGCAGGAAACGTTTTGGCATACGGTTGGGGACGCCGGAACCGCCCAGCCGCTGGTGTTGTTCGCCGCGGTGCTCGAGCGGGCCAAGCCAGGAGACCTGATCCTTGTTGCCGGCTACGGGGATGGAGGGGATGCGGCGCTGTTCCGGGTTACGGACGGGATTGCCGGTTTTCAGGTGGTCCGGAGCGTGTACTCGCAGATTGAGGTGAAGCGGACGCTGCGATCCTACGGGAAATACGCCCGCTTCCGGAGGCTGATCCGGAAGGATTACGCGACGCCGGACGAATCCACCCCGGTTGTGTTGCTGCGCGACCAGAAGCAGATTCTGCCCCTGTACGGAGGAAAATGTCCGGCGTGCGGAGTCATTCAGTTTCCTATTCATCGTATCTGTACGGAATGTGGTCATCGCGAGGGGTTGGCAGAAGTCAAGCTGTCACGCCGGGGAAGGCTCTTCACCTTTACGAACGACTATCTGACCGAGACGCCAGACCCGCCAACAACGCACGCTGTGGTCGATCTTGAGGGCGGCGGGCGCGTCTTTGTCCAGTTGACGGATTGCGAGGCCGACCGGGTTGCAATCGGTATGCCGCTCGAGTTGACATTTCGCAAATATCATGAAGGCTATGGAATCAAGAATTATTTCTGGAAGGCTCGGCCTGCAGGATAGTCTAAGACAGACAAGGTAGAACACTCTCGAAGGGAGGCAGTATGCATATTCGGGACAAGGTCGCGGTGATCGGGGCTGGATGCAGTAAGTTTGGTGAAAACTACGACAAGAGCGCCGAAGATATGATTGTCGAGGCCGCGTTTGAGGCGTATGCGGACGCGCGCATTGATCCGGGTCAGATTCAGGCCGCTTGGGTTGGGACGCTCAGTTCAGCCAGCGCTGGGAACGCCCTGGCCGACCCGCTCAAGCTGTTCAACATCCCGATTACCCGCGTGGAAAACTACTGCGCCTCGGGGATGGATGCGTTTCGGAATGCGTGCATGGCAGTTGCCTCCGGGATGTATGATGTCGTTTTGGCGTTGGGTTTTGAGAAGCTGCGTGACTCCGGTCAGCGCGGTCTGGGGACATTTGGCTCCCATCCTGTTGTGGGCTATGGCACGACAGCCCCGTCGCTGTTTGCCATGGCGGCCAACCGCTACTTTGAGACGTATGGTATTGATAAGACGGCCTTGGCCAAAGTCGCAATCAAAAATCATCACAACGGCACGCTGAGCCCCAAGGCACATTTTCGGATGGAGGTCTCGGAAGACCAGGTCGTGAATGCGCCGCTGATTTGCAGCCCGCTCGGTCTGCTCGACTGCTGCCCGACCACGGATGGTGCCGCGGCAGTGATCATCTGCAAGGAGGAAGCGGCTCGCTCGTTCCGGCCTGATCCGGTGAAAGTCAAAGGCATCGGCCTATCCGTCACCTCGGGGGAGCCGTACATGAAACCGAGCTTCGCCTACACCGGCTTCCCCGCCACGGCCCAGGCCGCCCAATCGGCCTATGAGCAAGCCGGGATGACGGCCAAAGATATTGACCTCGTTGAATGCCATGATTGCTTTACCATTACCGAGATGCTGAACTATGAAGATCTCGGCCTGTGCGAAAAAGGCGAGGGCTGGCGCTATGTAGCCGAGGGGCGGGCGAACATCGACGGCGGTGCGGTTCCTGTGAACCCTTCGGGTGGGCTGAAATCGTTCGGCCATCCCATTGGGGCGACCGGTATTCGCATGATCTACGAGGTGTCGCAGCACTTGTGGGGAAAAGCCGGTGAGCGGCAGGTCAAAGATGCGGAAGTAGGGCTGGCCCATAACCTGGGTGGTCCGGGTTCGGTCGGCTGTGTGACCATTTTGGCCAATCGCTAAAGCAAACGGGAACGGGTGAGAACGAGGACTGTGAGACACGCAGTCCTCGTTCCTTATCTGTGGGGGTGTCGTGGATTTCGGTTTCAGTGAGGAGCAGGATCTCCTGCGTCGGTCGGCCGCCGACTTTTTACGCAACGAGTGTCCCATGTCCTATGTCCGCCAGATGATGGAGGATGAGCGGGGCTATGCGGACGAGGTCTGGAGCAAGATGGCCGAGCTGGGCTGGATAGGGCTGATTGTGCCGGAAGAATACGGCGGGGCCGGACTGTCCATGATCGACCTAGCCGTGGTGCTGGAAGAGATGGGCAAGGTCGTGCTGCCCGGCCCCTTCTTCTCGACCGTTGTGCTGGGTGGTCTGTGTGTGCAGGTTGCCGGGAGTGAAGAACAGAAAAAGGCCCTGCTGCCCGGCATGGCGTCAGGGAGAACCACGCTGACCCTGGCCTGTCTCGAAGAAAACGCCCGCTGGGATGAGGCTGGCATCAACCTCAGTGCGGAGAAGAATGGCGGTGGGTATGTGTTAAACGGGGTGAAATTATTCGTGCCGGACGCCCATGTTGTCGACCACATCATCTGGGCCGCGCGAACGACTGAAGGGGTGACCCTGTTTCTGCTTGACCGCCAACAGGCTGGCCTTGGAACGCGTCTGCTCAAGACCATGGATCAGACGCGGAAGCTGTGTGAGGTGACCCTGGAAAATGTGCATGTTGGTGCTGACGCGCTGCTGGGGGCACCCGGACAGGGATGGGGTCTGCTGTCTCGGGTCATTGATCAGAGCAGAGTGGCCCTGAGCGCTGAAATGTGTGGCGGTGCGCAACACGTACTGGACATGAGTGTGGAATACGCCAAGGTGCGCGAGCAGTTTGGCCGCCCGATCGGGTCGTTTCAGGCCATCCAGCATAAATGCGTCGATATGCTGGTGCAGGTCGAAGGGGCAAAGTCAGCCACGTATTACGCAGCTTGGGCCGTCTCAAATAAGACGGCCGATGCCGCGCTGGCCGCCGCTATGGCCCAGGCGTATTGCAGCGATGCCTATCGTCGGGTGACGAGCGAAGGGATACAGATCCACGGCGGTATTGGCTTTACCTGGGAGCATGACCTGCATCTTTACTTCAAGCGCGCCAAGGGCTCGGAGGTGACCTTTGGTGACGCGACCTGGAATCGTGAACTCGTGGCTCGACATACGCTGGATTAGGGATACTGCCGGTACCCCCTACAGGGAAAACGAGTTCTGTGCCGTCGAGCCCTGTGACGAGGTGAAGAGGCGAGACTCGCCGGGGAACTCCTGTTCTTCAGCTCTCGTATTTGATCGCTCGACCGCCCAACGTGCTCCGTCCGATGTTAAGAGATCTCAGTGTTAAGCTTGGGAGACGAAGCGAAAGGGCGGGGCCCGGGCTCCTGTGGCATCCAACACTCCCCTACCTCATAGATGCCTTCGAACGGGGCGAGCTCTCAGAGATCCCACCGCCCCGTGTCACCAAAATCCAATATCCCTCAGAGGGGTCCCATGCAAACGACGGTCGTGCACTGAGCGTCTCACTAGGGCCTGTTACCACTCATGCGCATGATTATGGTATCCTCGTTGGATGGAACTCACGCAAGCTCCCTCCGCCCGGATCGCGCCTCCTCTCCCGGTGCCGCGCGGCCCTGTCCGCCTCTCCCCTCGCCCCGTGCTCATCGCCCTCTGGTCTGTCGCCGCGCCTGGCTGCAAAGGGCGCGGGTTCCCGCCCCGATGTGGCACCTGGCCCCCCTCTCCCCCCGGCTGCCCCGCTGGTCGCAAACCGGTGTGCTCGACCGGGTCTTTGCGCCTCGGCAACGCGAGCAGATCGTGCGCCTCACGCGGGCGGCCCGGTCGCTCGACCGCCCCCTCGTCAAAGTCCCTCCCGCCGGCCCGGGGGCGCGCACACAACCGGTCCTCAATCCCTCGGCCGCTCCCGAGGCGGCTGGACCCCCACGATGCATAGGGGTGCCGCGGATGACCGAACTGCTCTCGTCTGCTCGCGCTCGCCCGGGCCCGCCCCCGCCGCCCCGGCGGGCCGCCCGTGGCGGACTCGCCGGGGCCTGCCCCCCGCTCCTCCCGCGTTGCTGAGGGACCGGGCGTCCGCGGGCGACCAGACGCGGCCCCTGGCCGTGGCGCGGGGGTATGTGCCCGTGGGGCCGCCGCGGCGAAGCCGGGGTGCGCCTTGGGCGTCTGCCCGTGAGCTGGACAAGCGGCGCACCGCAATCGCGCGGGTGTTGCGTCGATTGCAGGGATGCCGCCGCCTCTGCTCGCGCTGCGAGCAACTCGACGTGCTCTTCCTCGGATACATCGTCTTCGCCCTCACCATTGATACATTGCGATAGTGTTAACAGATCCTAGTTCGGAAATCTTCAACGATACGCACAGGGGCCAGAGCCACATGGCCCCAACGGTTCAGCAATGCGTCGGTGAGCCAATCGTGCAGACCCGCGTCCGTTGATGGTGCCGCCGGCGGCAGTGCTTCTCCCTCAAGAGTGTCCCTCAATTGGAAGAAGTCCTCTTTTCCTTGGACGCAATGAGGTCAAGCCGAGAGAGCTACTTTCATCGGATGGGGGGGGGATGGCTCAGGATCTCCGGTCAGTCTGCCGCGCCGGCAGCTTGAATAGGGCCCGGCCGTTGCCTCTGATACGGACCGAAGTGTCAAGTTCAGGAACTTGCTTGATCCGCGCCCCCCTACACGACGGCCATCCGTCTCGCTGTCTCGCTCGTGACGATCACGCGGAATCCTGGTTTCGGATCCACTCGCGCAGCGCTTCGCTTCGTTCACCCGCCTCCCACGACCGACGGCCTTGAAGTGATAGAGAGCGTCCTGCCCTTGGCTGACCTTTTCGAACAGGGAGGATCGACGGATAGTTGCTTCAAAAATGCCTATTTTAACCATGGTTGTGAGGCGCGGTGTCAACTTGAGGGCAGGAATTGCAGGAAGACCATCCCGGTCAGGCCCAAAACGAAAAAGAGCAGCATCCCTCCTGAGAGCGCCAGATGCCGGAGAGGTTTGCGCGAGGGAAACCAGAGACGGGTGGCCAGGAGCAGCCACAGGCTGAATACCCACACGATGTACAGCACTAGGCCGGTGACATGAGACAAAAGCGGCATGGGGTGGCAGTATATACCGACGACGAACGTGACGGCAACGAACCGAAAGCCGCAGAAGCGTCGGGGCGAGTCGGCAGAAGGACAAACCGAATGCTCGAACTTGGGAGGTGATTGCGTTGCATTGTGGTCGGTTTCATATTATACAGTGCCCTCGGGCAGGTTTCGCGTGCAAATCCTCATTGAAAATATCAGTTCGTCCCCAACCGCGGTGCAGTTCGACGAGGATGCTCAGACGCTCAACCGGTTCCTGAGCCCTCGTCCGGGGCGCGATGGGAGCGAGTATCGATTGACGGGCCCGCTGCAGGTTGCTCTGCACTATATGCGTTCCGGCGAAGACCTCTTGTTTGACGGGACGCTGGGCGCCGATTTGGCCGGGCAATGCGCCCGTTGCCTCGAAGAGTTCCCGCTGGCATTGAGCTGCCGCTTCTCCTGGGTGCTCCTGCCATCCGGTTCGCAGGGGGATCTTGGTCGCGAAACCGAACTGAACCGGGAAGACTTGGCCGCTAGCTTTTACTGTGGAGAGCGGGTCGATGTGTCGCTCTTGGTTCGGGAGCAGTTTCTCTTGTCGCTGCCGAGCTACCCGCTGTGTCAGGAGACATGTAAAGGGTTGTGTGAACAGTGTGGGGTGAATCTCAATGGCGAAGAGTGCTCTTGCCCGTCCAGATGGGCAGACCTGCGTCTCGCCCCCCTTGCGACCCTCCGCCTGCCCGCACAGCAGGCGCCTGCTGAGAAGGCGGAGGAGATCCCCTCCTAAGCGGGTATGCCAATATTAAGGAAGAGAAAATTATGGCTGTACCAAAGCGCAAAACGTCAAAGTCAAAACGCAACCAACGCCGCTCTCACCACGCGCTTGTCGCCCCGCAGTGGTCGACCTGCCCCCAGTGCGGGGACCCGGTTCTGCCACATCGTATCTGCGGCACCTGTGGCTATTACCGTGGGCGACAAGTGATTGAGATTGAAGAAGAGTAGCTTCCCATGTGCTACGCTGAGGAAGACTTCCTGTTGACCCCAGGCAGCCCAGCGACGAGCAGCCCGCCATGCCTATCGCGCTAGATGCCATGGGAGGCGACCTTGCCCCCCAGGCCGCTATTGCCGGGGCCGTCCAGGCCGCCGAGGAGTACGGGGTTTCACTGTTCCTCGTTGGGGATCAGGAGAAGATTCGACAAGAACTCCGCCGGAACGGACAGCGAGAGTCTCCTCAACTCGTTATCCAGCACGCGAGCGAGGTCATTGAGATGGGAGACTCTCCTGTTGCGGCCCTCCGTCGCAAGCGTGACTCCTCCCTGCGGGTCGCCTTTACGCATGTCAAAGACGGAAAGGCGGGTGCTGTTGTGAGTGCCGGGAATTCGGGGGCTGTTCTCGGTCTGGCGGTCACCATGCTCGGCTGCCTGCCCGATGTGGACCGCCCGGCTATTGTCACGTCCGTCCCCGCTCTCACCGGACGTACCTGTCTGGTCGATGCCGGGGCCAATGTTGAGTGTAAACCCAGGCACTTGGTGCAGTTCGCCATTATGGGCGAAGTCTACGCCCGAGTCGTGCGGGGCATTCAGCGTCCTCGGGTTGGAGTCCTGAGTAACGGCGAGGAAGACTCAAAAGGGACCGAAACAACACGGGCCGCCCACGCCGCCCTCTCCAGGCTCCCACTGAACTATCTTGGTTATATCGAAGGCCGAGAGCTCAATAATGGTGGGATCGACGTCGCGGTCACCGACGGATTTACTGGGAATATCGCACTCAAGACGATGGAAGGATTTTACGACTTTACGCAAGGTCAGCTCCGCACTCTCTTCTCGTCGAGTTGGCGCGGGAAGCTCGCCTTTCTGCTGCTCAAGCCTTCGTTTGCCCATTTACGAGCCAGCATTGACTACGACGAAGTCGGGGGCGCCCCACTCCTGGGAACGGATGGCGTGACCATTATCGCACACGGGGCGTCCTCACCCAAGGCGATCAAGAACGCCATTCGGGTTGCCCACGAATCGCTCCAGCGCGGAGTGAACCAGCATATCACTGAGAGCTTGCAGTACCTGTCAAGCCTAGAAGCGCTGACTGCTGGGGACGGGCGCGGTCGGAGAATCTGGTCACAACTCCGTCAGAAATTCTGCGCGACCAAGGAGGCTGGAGCAGGGGGCGGAGTACTCGCTGCACCCAGCAAGAGCGGCTCAGTCACCCCACTCGATAACAGCGATGAAACGAAGTCGTCGGAGTCTGCCGAATGAGCTGCCCGCTGGCCTTTCTTTTTCCCGGTCAGGGGTCTCAGACCGTCGGCATGGGACGCGCCTTGGTGGAGCGGTTTCCCGTGGCGGCGGAGGTGTTTGCCGAGGCGGATGCCGCACTGGGATTCCCGTTGTCCACGCTGTGCTTTGAGGGGCCGGAAGAAGCCCTCCTCCTGACTCATAATACGCAACCTGCCATTGTCACAACCAGCGTTGCCGCCTGGCGGGTGCTGGTACAGGAGGTGGACCTGCAACCGGTCTGCGTTGCTGGCCACAGTTTAGGCGAATACTCGGCCCTGGTCGCGGCTGGCGCACTCGACTTCGCCGAGGCGGTACGGATCGTGCGGGAACGCGGCCGCCTGATGCAGGAGGCCGTCCCCTCTGGGGCGGGGGCGATGGCGGCCCTATTCGGCCTGCCTGAGCAGGTTGTCGGAGAGGTGTGTGCGGAAGCGGCGCAGGGTGAAGTGGTCTCTCCGGCGAATCTGAACGGTGGCGGCCAAGTGGTCATCGCCGGTCATGCCGGAGCGGTACAAAGAGCTGTGGCCGGTGCCAAGGAGCGCGGGGCAAAACGGGCGGTCGAACTTGCGGTGAGTGCGCCTTTTCACTGTGCCCTCATGGCCCCGGCTGCGGAGGGGTTGGCCCGTGTCCTCGAGCCGAGAACTGTCCGTCCTCTAAGTGTTGGGGTGATTGCCAACGCCACGGCCGAAGTCAACCGGGATGTGGCGCCGGTCAAAGACCTGCTGGTCCGGCAAGTCACAGCACCCGTCCGATGGGAAGAGAGCATGCAGCGGATGCGCGACCTCGGCTGTGAGGGGGCGGTTGAATTGGGGGCGGGGCGTGTCCTCAACGGCTTGCTCAAACGTATTGATCGGCAGTTTCCGTGTGCTTCCGTCAGCGACCTCAACAGCTTGGCCGCCAGTCTGGAGTGGTTGCGATCATGAGTCGAGCCGTACGCGGGGGTTTGGACGGACTCGTTGCCCTAGTGACCGGCGCCTCACGGGGGATTGGCCGCGCGGTCGCGAAACGTCTGGCTCAAGACGGGGCGACGGTGGTGATTAATTATGTCAAGAATCAGGCTGCGGCTGAGGATGTCCGAGCGGGTATTGAGGCCCGGAACGGACGGGCCGAAGTCTGTCAATTCGACATTGCCGACGGTGCTGCCGTCACGACGGCAACGCGAGATATTCTTGAGCGGCAAGGAAAGATCGACATTCTGGTCAATAATGCTGGCATGTCGATTGACACGCTCTTGGTCCGGCTCAGGGAAGACGAGTGGGAGACGGTCCTCAACACCAATCTGACTGGCGTCTTTCGCTGTACGAAGGCGGTCACCCGCTCCATGATGAAGCAGCGTTTTGGTCGGATTATTAACCTGACATCCATTGTGGCCCAAACCGGGAATACCGGACAGGCGGCCTACTCGGCCGCCAAAGCCGGCCTTATTGGCTTTACCAAGACGATGGCAAAAGAGCTCGCCTCCCGGTCGATTACGGTGAATGCAGTCGCCCCAGGATTTATTGAGACCGATATGACGAGGTTCTTGCCAGAAGAGGCGAAAACAGGATATCTGAGCCGTATCCCCGCTGGCCGTTGGGGGACGGTCGAGGAAGTTGCCGATACAATAGCATTCTTGGCAAACCCCGGGGCGGGCTATATCACTGGACAGGTCATTAACGTCAATGGCGGCATGTATATGTAACTGGAGTTGGTTGGGCCAATTCCTGAGATACTGCCGAGCGAAAGGGAAGTGATCATGGCTGATGAGAAAAAGAAGATTGGGCCAATTCCTGAGGTACTGCCGAGCGAAAGGAGAGAGGAGATCCCGGCTCCGGCAGAAGCTTCGACCGAGACGCGCGTCAAGGAAATTATCTGTGAGCAATTGGGTGTGAGTGCAGACGAGGTTACCCTGGATTCTTCGTTTATCGAAGATCTCGGCGCAGACTCTCTGGATATTGTCGAACTCGTGATGGCGCTGGAAGAGGAGTACAATACCGAAATCTCTGACGAGCAGGCTGAAAAGATTCGAACGGTCCGGAACGTGATCGAATACATTGAGAGCCACCAGTAGCTGTGGCCGGAGACGGGCCCGGGAGTGTCCAGACCGAAAGAATCGCAGCGGCTCCTCTAAAGCTCTGCGATTTTTCTGTGTCTATGGGGAGATAAGGGAACGGTTCGACCGTGAGTACCGCCGTATGGGAGAGAGAAGGAGCACTGGTATGACGAGTCAACTCGCCCAGCGCGACCCTGATGTCTATGCCGCCATTCAAAAAGAGACGCAGCGCCAGGAGGACAACCTTGAGCTCATCGCATCAGAGAACGTCGTGAGCGAGGCTGTGTTGGAAGCCCAGGGGTCCGTGCTCACGAATAAGTATGCGGAAGGCTATCCTCAGAGGCGTTACTACGGCGGCTGCGAGTATGTGGATGTGGTTGAGCAACTAGCCATTGACCGCGCCAAGGCCCTATTCGGTGCCGAGCACGTCAATGTCCAGCCGCACTCTGGGGCTCAGGCCAATATGGCCGCCTATTTTTCTCAGCTCCGGCCCGGAGATACCATTCTGAGTATGAACCTGTCACACGGCGGGCATCTCACGCATGGCAGCCCGGTCAATTTTTCCGGGAAATTCTTTCAAGTCGTTCCCTATGGTGTCCGGGAAGACAATCAACGTATTGACTCCGCTGAGATTGCCGCCTTGGCGCGTCAGCACCGGCCCAAGATGATCGTGGTCGGACACAGTGCCTACCCACGTCAGATCGACACTGCACCCTTTCGAGACATCGCCGACGAGGTCGGGGCCCTGTTGATGGTCGACATCGCCCACTTTGCCGGCCTCGTGGCCGCCGGGCTGCATCCCTCTCCCGTGCCGTATGCCGACCTTGTCACGACGACGACCCATAAGACACTCCGCGGGCCACGCGGTGGGATGATTATGTGCCGTCAGGACTTAGCTAAAAGCGTGAATTCGTCTGTCTTTCCCGGCAACCAGGGCGGCCCGCTGATGCATGTGATTGCAGCCAAGGCCGTGGCGCTAAAGGAAGCGGCAACACCGGAGTTTCGAGCCTACCAGCAACAGATTCTCACCAACGCGCAAGCGCTGGCCGACGGCCTCGTCCGACGCGGGTTCTGCTTGGTCTCGGGCGGCACGGAGAACCATCTGATGCTGCTTGACCTGCGCGAGGCCGAACTGACCGGCAAAGTGGCCCAGGAAGCCTTGGATCAGGCTCGGATTACGGTCAATAAAAACGCGGTCCCGTTTGATACGCGCTCTCCCTTTGTGACCAGCGGGGTTCGTATCGGTACACCGGCAGTAACGAGTCGGGGGATGAAAGAAGCCGAGATGGATCACATTGCTGACCTTATTGCTCGCGCCCTGCAGCGGGTTGGCAATGAGCGGGAGCTGACCACCATTGGTGAAGAGGTCCGTGATCTGTGCCAGCAGTTTCCCGTCTATGCCTACCGGGTTGCGCGGACTGCCTAAGCTGAAACGGTGAGCGCGGATCGTCAGGTGACCTCGTCAGCCCTGCTCCTTCCCGCGGCGTATGAAGTGTCCTTTTTGTTCCCATCTGGAAAGTCGCGTCATTGATTCGCGTTTGAGTCGTGAAGGTGATGTCACCCGTCGGCGGCGAGAGTGCGAGAAGTGCAAGCGGCGCTTCACGACTTATGAGCGGGTGGAAGAGATTCTCCCTCTGGTCGTCAAGAAAGACGGGCGGCGGGAGGCGTATGACCGGCTCAAAATTATCACCGGCCTTAAAAAGGCGTGTGAAAAACGTCCGATCAGCATTGAGACCATAGAGGAGATTGCGGATCACATCGAGCGGGCGCTCCAGGCTCGGGGCGAGAAAGAAATCTCGGGCGCGGGGATTGGCGAGGAGGTCATGCGCCATTTGTACGATCTGGACAAAGTGGCCTATGTCCGGTTTTCTTCCGTGTACCGTTCTTTTCAAGATATTGACGAGTTCATGTCTGAGCTCAGGGATCTCATTCGGGAGCGCAGCGCGGGCGGCGACACGCGGGCACGGCGCGCAGCGCCGGAAAAGACGAAATCGTGAACTCCGATGAAGCATTTATGCGGCGCGCGGTGGATTTAGCCCTGCGGGCGCAGGGGCGGACGAGTCCGAATCCTGTGGTGGGGGCCGTTATTGTGCGCGACGGGCGTGTGCTTGGCGAGGGCTATCATCGGCGGGCGGGACTGCGGCATGCCGAGATCGAAGCGCTGCGCAAAGCGACCCACCCGGTTCACGGGGCCACCGTCTACGTCAACCTGGAGCCGTGCTCGCACTACGGCAGAACGCCCCCCTGTGTCCAGGCCCTGATTGAGGCTGGTGTTGCGCGGGTGGTGATAGGCATGATCGACCCCAACCCGCGGGTGAGCGGACGCGGGATTCGGCGTCTGCGCCGTGCTGGTATTACGGTCACGACCGGCGTACTCAAAGATCTCTGCCAACGGACCAATGAGGATTTTGCGGTTGCGATCCAGACCGGATTGCCCTTTGTCACTTTGAAACTGGCCGCTTCCCTTGATGGGCGCATCGCGGCGGCCAGCGGCGACGCCCGTTGGATTAGCGGAGAGGCCTCACGGCGGAAAGTCCACGAGTTGCGGAACCAGGTGGATGCGATCCTGGTCGGTGCAGAAACGGTCCTGGTCGATGATCCCCAATTGACATGTCGCCTCCGTGGAGGGCGAGACCCCCTGCGTGTTATTCTTGACGGGCGGCTCAGGGTCAGCCCCCGGGCGAAAGTGTGTCACCTCTCTTCCAAAGCCGCTACCGTGATTGCAACAACACGCCGTGCCGCCCAACTCCGTGGTGCTGCGTTTGAGCGGGCTGACGTTGAAATCCTGGCCTTTCCCGGAAAGCGAGGGAAGATCCCGCTCCGCCCGGTCCTCGAAACCCTGGGACAACGCGGGGCAAAGCACGTGCTGATTGAGGGAGGCGGACAGGTTGCGGCGGCCGCGGTGCAAGAAGGGCTCGTGCAGAAGATCGTGTTTTTTTATAGTGCGATACTCCTTGGCGGTGACGGATCGGCCATGCTCGCTCCGTTAGGGATTGGACGGGTTGCCGAGGGGATAAAACTCCATACAATGCAGGTGGACCGCAGTGGGGGCGATGTGGTGGTATCAGGGTATATTCGGACGTAAGGAGGAGCCATGCCAATCGCGCTATCACGCATAGAAGATGCGCTTCAACAACTCAGCCAAGGGAAAATGGTGATCTTGGTCGAAAACGATACTGGGGAAGGGGAAGCGGATCTGTGTCTGGCAGCTGAGCGGACCACCCCGGATGGCGTCAACTTTATGGCTACCCATGGCCGTGGCTTGGTGTGTTTGGCCCTGGCCGAGGAGAGAATTCGCGAACTCGGGATTCCCATGCTCGGGCCTGGGTATGAAGGGAGCCGTCAACGGGTCTTTGGAGCCTCGATTGAAGCCCGCCGCGGCGTGACAACCGGGATATCGGCCTATGATCGCGCGGTGACGATTACAACGGCGGTCCGTGATGACGCCCGCCCGCCCGACTTGGTGATGCCGGGCCATATCTTTCCGCTCTTCGCGCACCGGGGTGGGGTGTTGGCACGACGGGGCTTATCTGAAGCCGGCATTGATCTGGCCCGACTGGCGGCTCTCAAGCCGGCGGCAACCCTCTGTACGATTCTCCGCGACGATGGCGACATTGCCCAGGGCCAGGAGATTGAAGCCTTTGCGCAAGAGCACGCCCTGCCGATTGTGAGCATAGCCAGCCTGACCACCTATCGGTTGCGGACAGAATCCGTCATTCACCGCGTGGGCGAGGGGGAAATCACGAGTCCGTTTGGAGGACAGTTTTTGGCCATCGTCTACCGAACCGAAGTCGATAACCACGAACATATTGCTCTGGTCAAAGGGCGGATTACGGCTCGGGAGCCCGTCGCGGTCCGGGTCCATTCGCAATGTCTCACCGGTGATGTGTTTGGTTCGGAGCGGTGTGACTGCGGAGAACAGCTCACGCATGCTATGGAGCGTATTGCCGAGGAAGGGCGCGGGGTCGTGATCTATCTGCAGCAAGAGGGGCGGGGGATCGGACTGGCCAATAAGATCCGGGCCTACGCCCTCCAGGATCAGGGGATGGACACGGTTGAGGCCAACCTCCATCTTGGATTTGAAGAAGATCTCCGGGATTATGGGATTGGGGCGCAGATTCTCCGCGACCTGCGTGTCTCACAGGTGCGTTTGCTGACGAATAACCCGCAGAAAATCAGTGGGCTCGAAGAGTACGGGGTAAACGTTGTTGAACGACAACCCATTGAGACGCCCCCCCACAAGGGAAATATCCACTATCTTCGGGTCAAGAAGGAAAAGCTGGGACATTTGTTCTCTGAACTCAAACCCTTGCTCTAAGGCCGTCAATCGGATCAATCTCTGCGTGAAGAGGGGAAGCTTATGGCTCGAGTCATTGCTGGCAAACTGGATGCGGCGGGGATGCGGTTTGGCGTTGTCGTGTCGCAGTTCAATAGTCTGATCACCGAGCGCTTACACGCGGGTGCTCTTGACGCCTTCTGTCGCCATGGGGCACAGGACGAGGACATTGACGTGGTGCTGGTTCCGGGGGCGTTTGACATCCCCCTGTTTGCGAAGCGGATGGCAACCAGTGGCCGCTACGAGGCCGTGGTCTGTGTGGGGGCGATCATCAAAGGCGCGACGCCGCACTTCGATTATATTGCGGCGGCCATGACGCAGGGCATTAAAGAAATTATGCTCTCCTCCGGTGTCCCCGTGACATTCGGGGTGCTGACTACGGCCTCCGTTGAGCAAGCGCTCGACCGGGCCGGGGCAAAACTTGGGAATAAGGGTTGGGAAGCGGCTCTGTCCGCTATTGAGATGGCCAACGCGCTCAGGGCGTTACAGGAAATCGAGTAAGTGCCGTATGGGAGTCCGTGGAACTCGGCGCCAGGAGCGTGAATACGCCCTCCAAGTCCTGTACCAGATTGATGTCAGCGGGGTGGCGCCGCGGCAGGCGCTGGTGCTTTTTGCGCAGTGCTTTACACAGGCGGCCGAGGTCCGGGGGTTTACCGTGGATTTGGTGAACGGGACGTGGCGCGAGCGGCGTCAGCTTGACAGTATGATCGCCGCGGCCGCCGAGCACTGGCGGATCGGCCGCTTACCCAAGGTGGATTTGAATCTGCTCCGGCTCGGGGCATATGAATTAGTAGCCTATCCCGACTTATCCGCGGGGGTGACGATTAACGAAGCAATTGAAATCGCTCGCCGCTACTGCAGTGATGACGCGCCGACCTTTGTCAACGGCGTGCTGGACCGGATCGCGCGCGTTGTCGGGAAGAAAGTACAATCTCATGGGTCGCTCGAATAAGCAGTTCAACGGAGCCGCGGCGGAAATGCCTTCGGGCGGGAAAGTACGCTATCAGCCAAGCGTCATCGAGCCGAAATGGCAACGCTACTGGCATGAACAGAAAACCTTCCGCGCCGAGATCGACCATCGGAAGCAAAAATACTACATCCTGGATATGTTCCCCTATCCGAGTGCCGCCGGACTGCACGTCGGACACCCTGAAGGTTATACCGCAACCGATATCCTGGCTCGCTACAAGCGTATGCGGGGATTCAACGTCCTGCACCCCATGGGCTGGGATGCGTTCGGGCTGCCCGCGGAACAGTATGCGATTGAGACGGGGACCCACCCCCGTGAGACAACGGCCAATAATATTACGACTTTTCGGCGTCAGATCCAAGCCTTGGGCTTTTCCTACGATTGGGACCGGGAGATTTCGACCTGTGACCCCGCCTATTATCGCTGGACGCAATGGATTTTCCTCAAACTCTACGAGCGCGGCCTGGCCTATATGGCGGAGGTGCCGGTCAATTGGTGCCCGGCCCTGGGTACGGTTTTGGCCAACGAAGAGGTCATCGACGGCAAGAGCGAGCGTGGCGGACATGAAGTCATCCGTAAGCCTATGCGGCAGTGGATGCTCCGTATCACGGCCTATGCGGAACGGCTGTTAGCCGGACTCGACACCCTGGACTGGCCGGAGAATGTCAAGGAAATGCAGCGAAACTGGATCGGACGGAGTGAAGGCGCCCGCATCCGTTTTCAGTTGTGTCACGGTGATGGTTCTGCGTTTGCGGAAGAAGACGCCTTTTTCGACGTTTTTACCACGCGCCCGGATACGCTGTTCGGGGTGACTTATTGTGTCCTGGCCCCAGAACATCCCTTGGTCGAGCGTATCACCACCCCGAAACATCGGGCTGCGGTTGAGGCGTATAAGGAAGAGGCGTTGCGTAAGTCCGACTTGGCCCGCACAGAACTGGTGAAGGAAAAGACCGGGGTCAACACCGGTGGCTATGCCTTGAATCCCGTCAATGGCGAGCCGATTCCGATTTGGGTCGCCGACTATGTCCTGTTCACCTATGGAACCGGGGCGATTATGGCCGTACCGGGTGGAGACGAACGAGACTGGGAGTTTGCCCGCCAGTTTGACATCCCGATCGTTGAAGTGGTCCAGGGTGGGGACATGGAAACCGGAGCCTATGTCGGAGACGGACCTCATGTGAACTCAGGTTTTTTAGATGGCCTCAACGTGGCCCAGGCCAAGAAAGAGATTCAGGTCTGGCTGGAGAAAAGCGGCCACGGCGAAGGTACGGTGAACTATAAGCTCCGGGACTGGTTATTCAGTCGCCAGCGGTATTGGGGCGAGCCGTTTCCTGTTCTCCATGTCGACGGCCAGCCCCAGCCGGTCGAGCCGCAGGATTTGCCCGTACTCCTGCCTGACGTAGAGAGTTTCCGCCCGACGGGAACAGGCGAGCCACCACTGGCCGCTGCGCGAGGCTGGGTGGAGATGACCGAATCAGCCTCGGGTCAGCCGGCGTTGCGGGAAACCAACACCATGCCTCAGTGGGCTGGGAGCTGTTGGTATTTTCTGCGCTTCCTGGACCCGCACAATACGGACAAGCCGTGGGACGCGGATGCCGAACGGTACTGGATGCCGGTCGATTTATACGTCGGGGGTGTGGAGCACGCCGTGCTGCACTTATTGTATGCCCGCTTCTGGCACCACGTCCTGTATGACTGCGCCCTCGTATCCACACCGGAACCTTTCCAGCGTCTGGTCAATCAAGGCATGATTCTGGGATTCAGTTACCGCTATTACCAGGACGAGCGTGGGCAGCGTTATGCGGCACACGCCGTTGAGAAGATTAGTCGAGAGGGCAGCGAGGAGGCTGCTAGGTACGCGTTGAGGGAAGATCCGACGACAACGCTTAGTGCGGCATACGTCCCGGTAGACCAGGTAGTGTGGCGCGACGATACGCCCTACCACCCGGATGAGACAGACTTGGCACTGGAGCCCCAAACCGACAAAATGTCGAAATCCCGGGGCAATGTGGTCAATCCCGATGCGGTGGTCGCAGCGTATGGGGCCGATGCGCTGCGCTGCTATGAGATGTTCATGGGGCCGCTGGAGCAGGTCAAACCCTGGAATACGCGCTCGGTTGCCGGCGTGTCTCGCTTCCTGCACCGGGCTTGGTCGTTGATTGTGGCCGACTCCGGCGACCTGCGCCCGGATATTATCGACATGGATCCGCAGCCCGACGAGGCGCTCACCCGCCTCTTTCATAAAACGGTCAGAAAAGTCACGGAAGACATCGAAGGCATGCGCTTCCACACTGCACTGAGTGCCCTGATGGTGTTTGTGAACGACGCACAAAAGGCTCTTCGCCTGCCGCGAGTGCTGGCCGAGGGGTTCGTGCTGCTGCTCGCCCCCTTTGCGCCCCATCTGGGCGAAGAATTGTGGCAGCGCCTGGGGCATACGGAGACGCTGACGTACGAAGCTTGGCCGTCCTACGACCCGGAACTCGTTCAGGACGAGACCGTCACCATTGCGGTCCAGGTCAACGGAAAATTCCGGGCGACCATTGAACTCGCGGTTGACGCGGATAAGGAAACGGCCTTGGACATGGCGAGGAAGCAGGACAAGGTGGCCACGTATCTAGCGGGCAAGACTATCCGGCGGGCCATCGTCGTGCCTGGCCGAATGGTGAACTTCGTTGTTGCCTAGCGTATCGTTGAAAACTCTCCGGCTCAGGTCTTTCATGAAGAAAGTGTGTTCCATTTTTAGCGTCGTGTGTGTCTGCCTGTGGAGTGCCTGCGGCTATCAGTTTGCAGGGACCGCCCCTTTACCGCAGGGAATCCAGAGTGTGAGCTTTGCCGAATTCTCCAATCACACGCTTGAGACCGGTGTGGAAAAGGAACTCCAGTGGGCTATGGAGCGAGAGTTTCGGACCCGCAGGAATATTCGAGTCACCGATACGGGCGAAGGGGTGATTTCCGCTCAACTCCAGAGGCTGGACCTGCAGCCGTTTTCGTTTGACCGGCGCGATCAGGTTCTGGAGTATGAAATGGTGCTTGTCCTGGATGTCCAGTTCACCGACCGAGGAAGTGGGAAGGTTCTGTGGCAGGCAGACGACCTGCGGGTGACGGAATACTACAGCGCCATCCCCCAGGTTCTGGTGACGACCTCGCCTGAATTCCTACAGGGAACACTCGACCCTGCCGATCTGCCCGGCCTCACGGATGTGCAGTTCTCGGAGACGCAACGCCGCTTTGCCATTGGACGCCTCTTTGCCGCGGCAGCACGTGAGGTCTCGTTTCGTCTGGGCGATAATTTCTAAGGAAGGTCTGAACAACTGCGGTTTCGGCGAGCATTCGAGTAACCTGGGCCGTTCGTGGCGTACCGCAACCCGCCGGGCGCGCGGAGCATCGCATTTACGGACCGAAAAAGGGGATTCGAGGCCCTCCCGGAGCGCCGCGCAGGTGGGCGAATCCCAGCGGCACGGCGCGGAGCGGCGTGTTCTGCGCCACCCTCCGGTAGCGCCCCTTGGCAGAGCCGCAGGGGCACCGCACGGACAGCAACGGAGGCCCCCCCTGCGCCGCTCCGAGACCGTACGCTTCGCCGCGGCCTCTCGCGCAGCCCCCCTGTCCAGCCGCTGCCTGCCGGGCCGCCTCGCGCCCCGCCAGTCCACCTCCAAGGCGCGGGGCTCCTCGCCTTTGCCCGCGCCTTGAGAGTCCGCGTCTCCCCCCACCCCTGCTCCGCGCCGCCATGCCGCCGCGCACCCGCCGCCTTCCCGGCCGCCACCGTCGCCAGCGACGGCTTTAAGCGGTGCGTCAGACCCGCTTCCTCGGCCATGCCGCTAGGCGGCTTCCTGCCGCAGTGTCCCGGCTTGTCCTTCCGCGTCTCCGCGCGTCCCCGTCGGCAACCGGCGGCCCCGCGCGGCCAGGGGCGCGTTGCTGTGGGCGCAGATCTGCGCCGGCAAGCCGGCGGCGGCCCCGCGCGGCCAGGGGCGCGTTGCTCTCCGCGAATAGGGCCTCTCCACCCGGCGGCGGCAGTGCAGAATCGTCATCTCGTCCGGCCGCGCGCCGGACCGCCGCACGCCGGCAGAACGGCACCCCGACTCCCCCTCGTCAAGCAAGGCCTCCAGGCCGGGAGCGCTCAGGTTGTCGAATAACTGCACGCACTGCCCCCGCCGTATCGTCCCGAGCGGATACGGCCGACGGCCCAGCCCTGCCTTCGGAGAGAACGGCTTGCTCCGCGCCTCCAGACGGCACCACAGGATCAGCCCGTCCATCTCCTTCAGAAACAACTCGCGCCGCGGCCGACGCTTCTTCGCGTCGGGCTCCAGTTCCGCGACACTCCTCTGCTCAAGCGCTCAATCACCATGCCGGGGCCATCTCGGATATCATAGCAGAAAAAGGACTTATTCAGAGCTTCCTTCTTAAGTTTCGGGCCAAGCTAACCGGGACGGGGAGTCCGGTCGGCCCGGCCATGGTACGCGTGCCGACTGACTTCCGCCGCGCCGGTCGGCCACGGAGGCAGGGGCTAGGTCGTAGGGGTGCCCTGAGAGTAGGCCGATGTGGTGGCTGCCAATGAGGAGAAGCGGCCGGCCGGGTTATGGGATGCCGGGGGGCTCTTGCTGCCTGGCTACGGGTCTCGGATTTGGGCCAAGCTGAGGATGGCGAACCCCGATCTGATGGCACAGACGATCACTGTCCAACGCTCTATGACGGATCAGACAGGTACCGCAGCGGTGTTGTTCTTAGGCAAGCGAGTGGATAGCAGATCTGGACGGATGCTGCTAGCATCTGGGAGGGGGCGTTGTGCCGGGCGCTAACTAAGGGGGGTAAGGGCCGGGCTGAGGGGGCGGTCGATGCGGATGGTTATCGTGCGGCGGGGCAAGGCCGCAGGCGTGCCGGGCTAGGTGAGCGGGCACAGTCTGCGGGTTGGGGCGGCGCAGTCTGTTGGGGCGGCCTGGGGAGAGACAGCAGGCGGGGCACTGGAAGTCACCGGCCATGCCGGGGCAGTATGCTTGGAAACAGATGGTGTGGCGCATAGGCCCGACTCCGCTCTAAGGTCAGTTGCTATTGCAAATCCTGATCAGTCCAGACAATGGCGGTGGGTTTCTCCATAGCGCCAGGATGATACTGAGACGGGGCTTCCATTGAGGACGCCAGAGCCTTGATGAAGGGGGTGACTGGGCAGGCGTCCCTATCGGTGCAAAAGCCCTTCAACGTACCCCGAGCGGATACGCTCCCTCGCCGTAGTCGTGAAGGTGCTACTCATAAGTCCTCGCCCTCACCCGATAGGCTCAAGCTGGTTACGGTCGAGGGAGTCGCCAGCAGGAGTTCGGCTGCGTTAGGCAAGCAGTATGCAGGCGTCTTGCCGGATAGCCGTCCGTTGTTATCCAAGATGATGAGCCCTCCTTCCCCACGTTTGTCCATGAGAGTTCGCCGGTCCGTTTCCAGCTTGGGAACATTCGCTGACCTCGCACCTTGGGCGAGCCAACTGGATGACGTCGCATCCCGGGTTGATTGCCGATACGACAGGCTTTCGACCGTCAGCGTGTTGGAAGAGCGTACCGAGAGAAGTGAGTTCGCGACGGTCGGCGAACAGAGGGCGTTGGGCCTTCGAACCGTGTAGCGCCTAAGCTCGGGGCGCTCCGACGTCGATGGTTGCCTCGAATATCGTCGGCAGATCGAAATGGGGCTGATCTTGGTGGACTTGGTCTCTGAAGGCAACCATCTTCCTATGGCCTGCCACGAAACGACAAGCAGTAGAGCCCTGGAGGGCGAGTGGGCCGGGAAGGGTGGCAACATCCAATTGAGATGTGTCTCCTGGTTCCCCCGGCCTGATGTTGATTCCCCGGTGGCCACTGCTTGGATGTAGGCGTTGGGGAGCCATCGGGGTGGATCCTTACGCGTCACTAATACGCCATCTCCGGCCAGCTTCATCCTTTCGTCCTCATCGGGCGGGCTATAACGAGTTTCCCGAGAAAGTCTTCCTGCTGATCGTCAGACCGCAGGGGAGGAAAGTGCTCCTACAGGGCCGGTGCCAAGTTCCCCAGCCGGGCGCCGGATCCCAGTTGTTCATCAAAATGAAGAATAGGCTGCTGCCTGTGCGGACGGCATCCCCGTGCGGGTGCCTTGGGTGGCTTACGGCGCGTCGAGTTTGCGAGACGCTGAACATACCCACCCGGACCGGCCGCCTATGCCAGAGGCCGCGCGATTGCGGCTAGTAGTTCACCGATGTTGAACTGATGGCTGCGGGCTGGCAGTATTCCCGTGTCAGTACCCGTGGAAAGCCGGGCTGTGCGGCTCTCTTACCCATTCCCACAGCCCCGATGCCAAACGGGCAGGCATGAATGGGGGGCGGTTCAAAATCAAAAGCACACCCCACAGCCCCTATGCCGAACGGGCAGGTCGCCACGCCCCCCCCCCCCCCCCTGCGGATCGGGCGGATCCGGTCTACGGTATCCGAGCCTGCCTGCATATCTTCGGTGCAGGGGGCGGAGCGGATCAGGGCCAAATCTCAGGGCAGGCAGAGCTCCCGAGTGTCCGTTCGGAGCAGGAGCGCCGAGCCCTCCAGGCAAGTGTTGGCGGCACTGGGGCCGCCTAGCGCCGGCGTTGGGCGCAGACTCTGCGGTGCGCAGACGAGGAGGCGACGGCAGCCAGCTCAGAGAGGTCGACAGTGCGCAACCTGGACAGCGGGCCGGCAACGGTTGAGCGCCAGCGCGAGTACTGCGTCCTGGCGGGGCTGGACGCGGCCCTCCGTCGCAAGGAACCGGGGCCCCGTCGGCCGAAACTCCGGGACGGGGCGCAGGATGCGCAGCGGGTGGCCCTGGTCTGCTCGGCCCCGCCAACACTAGAGCATTGTGTGTGAAAAACGTGCTCGGGTGGCCCTGGTCTGCTCGGCCCCGCCCGAGGGCTGTGCCCGCTGGGCGCGGAATCTACTGGCCGGTTGGCGAGGGCCTTGCGGACGAAACGGGACGGAAAACACTAAATAAAGGAGAGCAAGCCGGGGCGGAAACCGTCCTGCGGCATGCCGCCGAGTTGAAGCGCGCCGTGCGGGGCAGAGAGGGAGGATGGGCGGGCTACGGATCAGCGGGACTTGGCCGCAGACGAGGTATTGATCTGCAGGGAGGAGCCCAGCCGACAACAAACGCAGGAACCCCGCCTTCCCCGTCCCGTGCAACCCAGGCCGCCGGGAATTGTCGATGACGAATATGCGCGCAATGGTCCGGCCAATCTCTTCCTGGCTTGTACGCCCGACGAGAACGGGCGCCCGGTGCAAGTCCCCGCCCGCCGCCCGGCGCGGGACTGTGTCCATTGCATCCGGGCACTCGCGGCTGCCCATGTCCCCACTAAGCAACTCGTCCTGGTCCTGGCCCATCGGAATCCGCCCCGCGCCGCCTTGTGGTCTGCAGCCGTTGCCCCCACGGAAGCGCGGCGGGGGCGCTAGCGGGTCGCGTTTCACTCTACGCCCCAGCCTGGCAGCGGGCTCCACAGGGCCGAGATCGAGATCGGCGCACTGCCTTGGCAGTGTCTGCGGCGACGCATGTCCGATCGCGACCCCATGTTGCGGGAGACGGCGGCGTGGAGGGCACGCCGCAATGCGGTCGCCACCACCGGCGACTGGCGGTTCACGACCCGGGAGGCCCGGACCAAGCTGAAGTCCCTCTACCCATCAATCCAATGATTTCGTACTACTAGATGCCGCGGTCAAAGCTGCCTGGGTTGTCCGGTGCAGGCCGCCTGTGAGCGCTCGGCTGTTTGACAAACTAACAAGCGCCGGGGTGAGAGGGGGAGGGCAGTGACCCCTGCGCCAGCAGCCTCTGGAACAACAAGCCGGCCGCTGAGTCTTGGCGAGGCGGCGGACCCCTGCGCGTCAGGCAGGGGGCACGTCGGCAGCGGCGTACCGGCCCAGCCGCCCGGCATCGTTCCGAGACCAACTTCACGCGGAGGCCCGCAAGACTTGTGGTAGTGTCAGATCGAAAAATTTCAATCAGCAAAAATAACGACTTACATCGAAAACTGAGACACTACTGACTTGTGAGCACGTTTAACTCCAAAGGCCTCACGTGCTAAAGCAGACGGGATGGAGCAATTTGAACTCTTCTGGGCAAAAAAGAGAAACGGGGAACACGGGGAAATATATCATCCCCTGCTCTTCCATACCTTCGACGTTGGAATTGTTGCACGAGAATTATGGCAGTTTGGACTCCACAGAGCAATGCGCGGCTTCTTCGAGACCGAACTTGGTCTTTCTGAGCCGGAAACGATAGCTTGGTTGAGCTTTTTGATAGCACTACACGATACCGGGAAAGCATCCCCGGCCTTCATACGGCTAGACCGAAAAGCTCGGGAAGCACTAGAGCAACTTGGATTTACATTCCGCCGCGTCAATAACGAGAAGTGTCCGCACGGGGCCATCACTGCTTACGTTCTTGCTGATCTGTTGCAGACTGTTTCAAAAGGCAATAAGTTTCCCTGGGCATTTGGGAAAGCGCTGGGTATAGCTGTTGGTGGTCATCATGGAACATTCAGTGGCGAGAAAGTAGGGCCGCGCCAAAGAGGGGAGCAGGGATGGGAAGGTGTGCGCAAAAGTCTTGTTGAGGAGTTGGCGCAGCGTTTTCGCGTACCACTCGTCGCCCTCCCCCACTACAGCAAAAATCATGCCCTTTACGTCTTACTAGCAGGGCTAACGTGTGTGGCTGACTGGATTGGTTCAAACGAGGAGTATTTTCCGTATGCGTCACCGGAAACCACGCTAGAGCAATACGAGGACCGTGCCCGGCAGCAGGCTCGTGCAGCCATACAAGCCGTGGGCTGGGCAGATTGGACACCTCCCGCATCAGTCGCAAAGTTTGCGGAACTCTTCCCTTCCATACCGTCTCCCTGGCCATGTCAGAAGCAGGCCGAAACATTAGCTCCACAACTGACAGGTTCTGCTTCGCTGGTACTTATTGAGGCTCCAATGGGAGAGGGAAAGACCGAAGCCGCAATGTTCCTTGCCGATTATTGGGCGGCCACACTCCAACAACAGGGCTGTTATTTCGCCCTTCCAACACAGGCTACAAGTAACCAGATGTTCGGACGGGTAGAGCAGTTCATCATCGGACGTTACCCCAACCAGAGAGTGAATCTTCAACTTGTACATGGATCCAAACTGCTATCGGAGGAATTCTCGGAGTTGCGTCTTCGTACCTACCCAGAGGAGGAGGGTTCGCTCGCCGAGATGCGTGGCAACATCACGGTTGAAGAGTGGTTTTTACCCAAAAAGCGCTCACTGCTCGCACCATTCGGTGTTGGAACAATTGACCAGGCATTGATGGCTGTCCTCCAGACTCGCCACTTCTTCGTCCGTCTTTTTGGACTAGCTCACAAGACGGTTATCATTGACGAAGTTCACGCCTACGATACGTATATGTCTGTCCTGCTCGAACGGCTTCTGGCTTGGCTTCGGGCACTCGGTTGTTCAGTCGTTATGCTGTCTGCCACACTCCCTACCAGGAAAAGGCAGCAGCTCTTACAGGCATACGGCGGGCAAGCCTCTATCCAGAGTGCGGGCTATCCGCAAATGACGTGGGTTTCGGGTGGGGAGTCTGGATCGGTGAGCTTCCCTGCAGTACACCATAGGCAGATAATTGTCCGCCACCTCAACGACTCGACTACCGAGCTTGCCGAGAAGCTGCGTGAAGGATTGAATACCGGTGGCTGCGTTGCCATTGTCTGTAACACCGTTGGACGCGCCCAGGCAGTATATCAGGCTTTACGACAGCATCGGCTCGTTAAGCCGCAGAGCCTTCATCTCTTGCATAGCCGCTTCCCCTTTGCCGAACGGGAAAAACGGGAAAACGCAGCGCTCGAATCTTTCGGGAAGGATGGGACACGGCCAAAAACGGCAATACTCGTCGCTACACAGATTATCGAGCAAAGTCTTGATCTCGACTTCGACCTGATGATTACCGACCTCGCACCCGCTGACCTTGTTTTGCAGAGGGTGGGTCGCCTGCATCGCCACGAGAATACACGCCCTGCTCAACTGAGATCCCCCACTCTGTGGCTACGCATGCCAGGCATCGAAGCTAGTGGCGTTCCGAACTTCGGGGAGTTGCGGGGAATCTATGATCGGTATGTCCTCCTGCGTTCGTACGTTGCGTTCAAAGACCGAAACACGATTCACCTCCCAGAAGACCTGCAGACTATTATCGAAGAAGTATATAAGCCGGAGGTCTTCCGGCAATTGCCAGAATTGCAACAGGAGGTAGACCGTACTTGGAAAGACATGCAGAGAACTATGGAGAAAGAAGAACTCACTGCAAAAGGGAATCTTATTTTACCGCCGGACGATCCGGCCGAACCGGCTGAATTCCTTAAACGGTTTTCCAAGGACCTTAATGAGGACAGTCCTGACATTCATCAATCCTTGCAAGCCTTGACCCGGCTTACGGAACCGTCCGTTCAGGTTGTTTGCCTCTTGGAATCAGACGGTGTTGATCAGAGTGTGAAACCCTCTCCGGCCCAGGTTTGTGCCTTTCTGCAACGTGCAATAACAATTACGGACAAACGAGTTGTTTGTACGCTTTGGAATCAGCCCGTGCCTCCGGGGTGGAGAAAGATACCGGCCCTACGGCACCATCGTCTGCTCACATTTTCCGAGGGAAGCCCACTCGTGGGCAAGTACCTCCTCCGACTTGACCCTGAATTGGGTTTGTTGATTGACGGGTCTCCCGCAGTAAACGGAGAGAAAGCATGACATGCAGTTTCAATCTCATTGACCAGTCGTGGATACCCTGTATCATGCTAGACGGGAGTCATACAGAATTGAGCCTCCGGGATACGCTGCTTCACGCGCATGAGATTCGCGAAGTTTCCGATCAATCGCCCTTAGTCACCGCAGCATTACACCGTCTGCTACTTGCCATACTGCACCGAAATTTCGGTCCGGCCTCATGTTCGAAGTGGCAAATCCTCTGGCAAGCAAAACAGTTCGATAGGGACCGGCTCGGCTCATACTTTTCCCAATGGTACGCCCGCTTCGACCTGTTCGATGACCGATATCCCTTCTACCAAGTTGCTGGACTCGAACAGACGCCCAAAAAGGTGAAAGAGGTCGAGGTCAACGACCTTCTGCCTGAACTGGCTCGGGGCAACAATTGGACCCTATTTGATCACACTACCGATCAGACAAGCCCTTCTCTTAGACCCGCTGATGCGTTCCGTACCATTCTTGCTCTTCAGATCTATAAGCTCGCCGGTCTCAGTGGAATCGGAAAAAATTATGTTGATGCTCCGCTCGCCAGGGCTGTCTATTTTCTTGTTGGTGGAGAGACGCTTTTTGAGACATTGCTATTGAACCTGATCCCTTATCACGGCGATAAGCCTATCCCTGTGGTCGGCCGTGACCTCCCAGTATGGGAACAAGACCACCTAGAAATATCAGATATTCCACGAGGCTATCTTGATTACTTAACTTGGCAAACACTTTCTTTACGGCTTCTCCCCACACAGACTCTGGATGGGGATATTGAAGTTGCGCGGGCTTGTCTTAGGCTTGGACGCAATTTTGTGAGAGGAGAGATTTTTGACCCAGGCTGCGCCTACAAGAAGAACCCCAGGGCCAGACCGGATCAAGATCCGTGGTCCTTTCATCGCTACGAGCAAGATCGGGCTCTATGGCGTGACAGTGCTCTGCTTCTTCGCCTTACCGATAAAGACAGAAGGCCTTCAATTCTTGAATGGATGTCTCAACTGCTTGATTCGGGAACGCTTGACGAGCAGAAACCGTGCCGCCTGATCGCCTACGGCCAGTGTTCAGATAAAGCAAGTATCCTCTTTTGGCGAGTCGAACACTTACCGCTTCCGGAACAATATCTCACAGATGAAGACCTCGTTGAGACCCTGGACATCGCCCTCAAGAGTACCGAGGAGGTTGCGGGCATTTTGAAGCGGACAATAGAAACCTTTGCCGAGTACGTTTTGTACCCGCTGAAAGCGAAAGAAAACCTTTCAAAAGGGCAGAAGGACGAGGTGAAGGATCTAGTGGATCACCTTCGTGCGCCCGAGGTATATTGGTCGGCCTTAGAAGTCCCCTTTCTGGATTTCATGCGCGATTTACCGAAGGATCCTGACACTGTGCTCGAAGACTGGAATAAACGTATTGAGCAGTTTGTACACCAAGCCTTCGAGGAGGCGACAAACGACCTTGACCGGTCCGCGCGAGTTTTACGGGCTATTGCAGAGGGACAGAGTCTTCTTACCCAACTTGTGCATAATGTCCTCTCACAAAACTCCTGAGAGAAAGGACAAATCTGTGGAAAACTCAGACTGGAGAGAAAGATTCATCGGACACTTAGAGCGGCTACGAGATCAAGAAGACCGTCGGGCGCTCGCTATTCTTCGACGCGGAGCCACTCGCCAGCCAGGAACTGCCCTAGTCATGTTTTCGTTGGTGATTCCCTGGGTGCCAGAGAATAGACATGCAGAGGACGGCGCTTTTTTGGTTGCAGCCCTTTTTGCTCTTCATCCCGATCCCAAAGGACAAGGGACCTTGGGGAAAGCATTCGCCCAGATTAGCGGAGAGAGTGCCAGTATTGAGCAACGTTTTAACGCTCTGTTGAACTGCCACCGCGACGACCTGCCTTACCATTTACGCCAAGCCGTATGTTTGTTGCGGAGTAAGGATGTCCCGGTCAATTGGAGGTGGCTCCTCCGGGATGTCTTGAGGTGGGAGCATGATGACCGGTGTGTCCAACGAGCTTGGGCGCGAGAGTTCTGGCAGTATGTCGATACCTCTCAAGCGACCACAAACTCAGGCCAGTAGAACTCTTTGCAAACCAACCACCAACACGTTCCTGGGACAAGGAGAAACGATGAAAGTCGAACTGCACCTGCTACAAAACGTTGCCCCGTCCTGTCTGAACCGAGACGACACGAATACCCCCAAAGATTGCGAGTTCGGCGGACACCGGCGCGCCCGCATTTCTTCCCAAGCGTTCAAGCGGGCGATACGCCTCTCACCAGTTTTCCGGGAAACCCTCCTCCCGGAGAAACCCAATGGGACGTCGGAGGAAGTGCCTTTAGGCACTCGGACAAAAAAGCTGGTGTCTCGTCTCACTGCAGACCTCACAAAAGAAAAGAGGGAGAGGAAACAAGAAGAAGCCCAGGCGATTGCCATAGGTTTTGCTAAAGAAGTTATGAGCGCTGTCGATGAGAACAAGGAGAACAAGACCAAAGTTCTGCTCTATTTGGGAGAGGATGAGATAAAGAAGATGGGTGATATTGCCTCGAAAAACTATGACAAGCTGCTGTGCGCAAAAAAGAAACAAGACGCAAAAGCGGAGTTAGAAAACCAGAGCGAGAAGAAAAAATCCAAGAAGGAGCAATATCCTTTTCGAGACGCCTGTAAAGAGGTCGCGAAGGAATTTAAGAGTAAAACAAAGGCTGCCGACATCGCGATGTTCGGCAGGATGATGGCCGAGCATCCGGGGGCTAATATCGACGCTGCGTGTCAAGTCGCACACGCAATCTCCACGAACAAAGTGTCAATGGAGATGGACTACTATACTGCGGTAGACGATCTTTTACCCAAGGAAGAGACGGGTGCGGGAATGATGGGCTTCATCGGGTTTAATTCTTCCTGTCTTTACCGCTACGCTGCAATTGATCTTGACCAACTCGAAAAAAACCTTGATGGCGATACCGACCTCGCACACAAGGCAGTCAAGGCGTTTCTCTGCGCCTCAGTTACTGCTCTGCCAACCGGCAAACAGAATTCGATGGCTGCCCATAACCCACCCGACGCAGTTTTTGCGGTGGTACGTCACAACGGCACTTCGGTTTCGCTCGCCAATGCATTTTGCAGGCCTGTTCGTCCCGGTTACGATTCGGATCTGATGACCGCGTCGATCAAAGAGATGGACACCTATTGGAGCAAGCTGACAAAAGTCTACGGGGCTGATGGAGTGGCGGCAAAGGCAATTTGTACTATACCGGATGTCGAGTTGGAGGGTTTGGCGGACGTCCAGAAGGACTCCTTCAGGGCGGTAGTCGAAGTGGTGATGGGTGCCCTCAAAGGGCCCTCCAATGGAGAGGGCGCGTGAGCACTCTACTTCTGCAATTGATCGGACCTATGCAGTCATGGGGAACTCAGAGCCGGTTTTCTGTTCGAGACACCGGCCTTGAACCATCCAAAAGCGGAGTTGTTGGGCTTCTCGCATCCGCCTTGGGACGGTCCCGCCGTGCTAAGATTGCTGATGTCGCCGACCTTCGTCTTGGTGTCCGGGTAGACCGTGAGGGACGTATGGAGAAGGATTTTCATACGACGGGCGGATTTCGGCAGAACGCACCAGAAGAGGCAAGCGTCAGAGTGCTGAAAGCCAATGGTAAATACCCATGTGCCAAAAAATCAGCCGTCCTTTCTACTCGGTTCTACCTCGCTGATGCTGCCTTTCTTGTCGGGCTCGAAGGCTCCCCCGACGTGTTACGGATACTCCACCACTCCCTTTCCCATCCTGTCTGGACGCCGTTTTTAGGCCGAAAGGCGTTTCCGCCGAGTGCCCCCGTTTGGCTTCCAGATGGCTTGCGTGAAGCACAGAGTCTTAAAGAAGCGCTACGAGGCTATCCGCGTATTGCCCGGGCCAGAGGCCAGGCAGAAGGCCCTGTCAGGATGGTCCTCGAAGATCCGACCGGAGAGACCGTTCGCATAGATCAGCCCATTTCTTTTGCGACTCGTCGCTTTACCCGCCGCAGAGTATCGACAGACTGGATTTTGAGCGCTGATATTCTCGAGAGAAAGGAATAATAGTGTATCTTTCCAAGCTCATTCTTAACCCAGCTTCCCGCCGGGTCAGAACGGAGATCGGTCGCCCTTACGAATTTCACCGAACCCTGATGCAAGCCTTTCCCTTAACTGAAGAAGGCCCTGGTCGAGTCCTCTTCCGTCTTGATGTGAGTAAGGAAGCTCATGTGGTGATCCTCCTCGTCCAATCCGAAAAAGATCCGGACTGGAGACCGCTAGAAAATACGGAGAATTTTCTCTTAGAACGCGCTCAATCCAAGCCTTTCTTTCCGGTTTTCCATATCGGTCAGCCTTGTCGTTTTCGCCTTCGGGCCAACCCGACTGTCAAACGGCAAGGGAAACGCTTGGGCATTGTGAAAGAAGACGAACAACTCGCTTGGCTACACCGGAAGGGCGCATCTGGTGGTTTCGAGCCGGTGTCGGTGATTGTCAGGCCAGAACGGAAGATGCAAGACAAAATGACGGACCGGACCAAAACGCCTCGCAATCTAACTCTGGTTGCCGTGCGTTTCGACGGCCTTTTATCCGTGACAGATCCTACAACATTTGGTCAAACCGTGGCCTCTGGGGTTGGAAGCGGGAAAGGGTTTGGATTTGGTCTGCTATCGGTAGCGCCGGTGGAGTGATACATGCGCACGCTGCATGAACTTCCCCGATTTCGAGATCGGTGGAGCTACATCTATCTGGAAAAAGGCAGAATGGAAGTCGATGGAACCGGCCTCAAATTCTATCAAAAGGGACAAGATGGGGCCGTGTCCATTCCAATCGACCAACTGTCCGTCGTGATGCTTGGACCAGGTACCACCATCACCCACGCAGCAGTCAAAGGGCTAGCACAGAATAATAGCCTGCTGGCCTGGACTGGCGAGCAGGGGGTGCGTCTGTACGCGACAAACACGGGCGGAACGTTTAGTGCGAGACGTCTGATTCGCCAAGCCGCTTTGGTGAGCGACGAACGGCAACGCTTAGAAGTCGCAAGACGGATGTACCAGTTCCGCTTTCAGGAAAGGCTGCCTGACCATTCCTCTATTGAAGCTATCAGAGGAATGGAAGGTATCCGTGTCCGCAGGGTATACGCAGAAGCCGCTTTAACATATGGCGTGGAGTGGAAGGGGCGGAACTACAGCCAGAACGACTGGTTTCAGGCTGACCCTATCAACCGGGCTCTCTCTACAGCCACCGCTTGTCTCTACGGAGTCTGTCATGCAGGCATCCTATCTGCCGGTTATTCCCCCGCCTTGGGCTTTATCCACACAGGGAAGATGCTCAGCTTTGTCTACGATATTGCTGACCTATATAAAACCGAGGTCGTTGTTCCTCTAGCTTTCCGCATTGTGAGTGAAGATGCCGAAAATTTAGAGCGGACGGTGAGATTAGCCTGCCGGGACGCCTTTGCTGCTTCACGGATTATGAGTCGCATCCTGCCAGACATTGCCGAGGTTCTTGATGCTCGTGATGATAGTCGAGAGAGTACCGATGAGTTTGAGGAACGCGCTGTCACGCTGGCTCATTGAGCCGAGTACAGGTGTCTTTATCGGAAATCCGAGTGCTCGAATACGTGACGAGTTATGGGAAAAAGCGCTTACGGCTGCACCTGAAGGGACTGCGCTACAAATTTGGTCAGCCAAAACGACACAGGGTTTCTCATGCCGTCAACACAATGCGAAAGATCGAGAATTCGTAGATTTGGAAGGGCTCAGCCTGATTCGAATCCTTCCAAGGGCGTCGCGGCAATCCCACAAGGAATAATTTTGGACCCAAGAAACTAGGGCATGTTCCCACTATCGCAACGCATTGATGATGAGTGCGAAGACGATGAAGCCGAGGAGGATCAAGGCGAGCTTCTCGCATCGCGAGAAGATGCGAGCATCCCTGCAACCGACGCCCCACCCGCGCGATTTCGTTGCGCCGCTTGTCCAGCTCACGGTCATACTCCCCAGACCCCACCTGGGTGCGCCGCGGCGGCCCTCCGGGCTCATACCCCAGCGCCCCGGCCAAGTGCCGAGGCTTGGCGCCTGCGGACGCCCAGTCCCGGAGCAACGCGGGATTCTCGGGGGGCGGGGCCAGGCGCTTCCGCCACGGGCGGCCCGCCGGGGCGGCGGGGGCGTGCCCGGGCGAGTGCGAGGAGACGAGAGCCGTGCGCGCCTCCGCCGCCACCCGATGCATCGTGGGGGCCCGCCGCCTCGGGAGCACCCGAGGGGAGAGGGCCGTGTTTATGAGCGCCCCCGGCCCGGCGGGAGGGACCTGGACGATGGGGCGGGCTCTCGACTGGGCCTCCCGCTTGAGGCTCCCGCTCAGTGCTCGGTGCCGAGGCGCGCAGCCCCGGTCACGGACGCCGGGTTGCGACTAGCGGTTCATCCGTGTCGATGGGGGCCCGGGTTAGGCGGTACGCCGTAATAGCTCGCCTAAGGCGGTTCATCCGTGTCGATGGGGCCCGGGGCCAAATCGGGGGGGGCACCCGCGTCCTTTGCCGCCCTGCGCGGCGACCGACAAGAGGGCGGTGAGTACGTGGCGGGTGGATAGACGGACAGGGCCGCGCGGCACCGGGAGAGGGGGCACGATCTGTTCGTATTGAGCTTGAGTGAGTTCCATCCACCGCGGCCAGAATCATGCTCATGAGTGGTAACAGACCCTAGGGCCTGTTCCCACTATCGCAAGGCATCCATGATGAGGGCGAAGACGCTGCATCCGAGGAAGAGCACGTCGCGTTGCTCGAAGCGCGTGAAGAGGCGGCAGCATCCCTGCAATCGACGCAACATCCGCGCGATTTCATTGCGCCGCGTGGACAGCTCCCGGGCAGACGCCCAAGGGCTCCCCCGGGTGCGCCGCGGCGGCCCCACGGGCGCCTACCCCAGTGCCACGGCCAAGGGCCGCGTCTGGGCGCCCGCGGACGCCCGGTCCCTCAGCACCGCGGGAGGAGCGGGGGGCGGGCCCCGGCGAGGCAGCAATTGGCGGCCCGCCGGGGCGGCGGGGGCGGGCCCGGGCGAGCGCGCGTAGGCGCGCGCCGGGCGATCGTCCGCGGCACCCCTAGGCCTCGTGGGGGTCCCCCCGCCTCGGGAGCGGCCGAGGGATTGAGGACCGGTTGTTTTCGCGCTCCCGGGCCGGCGGGAGGGACCTGGACGAGGGGGCGGTCGAGCGACCGGGCCGCCCGCGTGAGGCGCCCGCTCGGTTCCCGGTGCAAATCGCGCAGACCCGGGCGCGCCCCCCGGTTTGCGACCAGCGGGGCAGCCGGGGGGAGAGGGGGGGGGGGTGCCAGGTGCCACATCGGGCCGGCAACCCGCGCCCTGTGCCGCCCTGCGCGGCAACAGACCAGAGGGCGGTGAGCACGGGGCGAGGGGAGAGGCGGACCGGGCCGCGCGGCACCGTGTACCGGTTCAGCACATATGAGACTATGCGGGTGCAGTGACCCTGTATTGGTGCAGCTATGCCAGGAGCGTTTTCCAGTCCAGTGCGTCGTGGGGTCGGAGATGGTGGTAGAAGTCTTGGTAGTGGCTCAGGGGTGCGCTGGCGTCCCTGCCGGTGAGGTCGCCCTGGTAGGCGCTCCAGCACGCGGCTCTTGGACGCAAGTGGGCGCGTGCGCCGCCGCCGTTGAGCTGGGGGCTTTGGGGTGGGCCCGGCCAGGGGCCGTTTGCGTGCTTGGCAGGCTTTCTCGAACGCGGCCCGGCCCGCGCTGCCGCCGTCGCCTGGATGGCGTGCCCAGGCGGCGCCAGCTCCTCGCGCCCGGTCTGCAGGCAGCGCCGTGGGTTGTGCGCGGTGGCCCGGGAGGCCCCCCGCGTGCCCAGTTGCTGGCTCACGGGCCAGGGAGCCTGGACCGGCTTGCGCGGCTTTCCAGCGTGCGAGCCGGTCAGGTGATCGCTCTGGATCCATTCGCCGGGTGGGGCGGCCTTCCTGGCAGGCTTCCAGCGCTGCGCGGGCCCCGATGCGAATTGGCGCGATTTCGTCGCCCGGGTGCGCCCGAGGCAGCAGGCACCGGGCGCGCGTCGGCGCCGTCGCCCGCCCGTGGCCAGGAGCCGCCCGCTGGGCGATGCCGACAGCGTGGGTCCTGCGCGCGCCAGCAGAACCTGGAGGCGCTTTTTGCCCCTGCCCGGAGAGCGCGGGCGCATCCGCCCCCCGGCCCCTTCCTGGGAGCGGCGCCAGCGCTGGGGGGGAGTGCGGCGGGGGCGGCGGCTTTGGGCGGCCAGTCCCTTCACTCCAGGGGCTTGGGAGCGCGCCGGCCAGCGGGAATCCGCGGCGCGCGCGAGGCCTCCGGCCTGCAGCGCCGGCGCCTCACAGCAGCCTTCGGCGCGCAACTTCCGGGAGGGCTGGCTCGTGCGAAGGCGCTCGAAGGCAGCCTGCGGCGTGGGGTCGTCGAGGCGAACACGGCGAGACGAGCGGCTGCGCAGAGAGTGAATCGGCCTGGGGCGGCCGCCTTTTGGCTTTGATGAAACAACAGGCGAGGCGCCCCTCGCTCGCTCCGCTCGCGCCGGGGCGGAAGAGGCGGGAGCTTCGACCCATAACCGGCAGAAACAACGACCCCATCACTCCGAATCACAGTCTCACATGTATCTGAACCTGGACACACCGGGAGATGAGGCGCGATCCGGTCGTATTGAGCTTGCGTGCGTTCCCTACAGTCAGGAGACCAGAATCATGCACAATCATGCACATTAGTGTGAACAGGCCCTAGAATGCTAGCTTACATTTCTAGGGTCTTCCCCACGTCTGTGGGGGTGAACCGACAAAGGACTCGGGATCCTCGGCGAGGTCCGCGTCTTCCCCACGTCTGTGGGGGTGAACCGCACGCGGCCGTCCTGGAATTGGACAACCGCGGGTCTTCCCCACGTCTGTGGGGGTGAACCGGCGTACGGGGCACTTTTTGTGAGCCTGCCGACGTCTTCCCCACGTCTGTGGGGGTGAACCGCTCCCGCAGGGCATTGGAGGGGGCGTTCTGCCGTCTTCCCCACGTCTGTGGGGGTGAACCGCAACTGATGGAGCAATATGTCGGCGAGGGGAAGTCTTCCCCACGTCTGTGGGGGTGAACCGCGCGCTCAGTCCCGCGACAGCCAGCACCGTCCGTCTTCCCCACGTCTGTGGGGGTGAACCGCCATTGAGGGTGAGGTGGATTGGGCGCTCGACAGTCTTCCCCACGTCTGTGGGGGTGAACCGGTCGAGGAGGTGACCAGTAACCCCTCCCGGACGTCTTCCCCACGTCTGTGGGGGTGAACCGGTTTGTCGGCTTGCGTGACGTCCTAACAATACGTCTTCCCCACGTCTGTGGGGGTGAACCGATTCACGGCACCGATATCAGGACGGTGCGGGCGTCTTCCCCACGTCTGTGGGGGTGAACCGGCGTGAATTTTTAGAATTTTTAGAAATAGTCCGTCTTCCCCACGTCTGTGGGGGTGAACCGCACCAATGGCACCCGAAGAGACCTACAGGTGGGGTCTTCCCCACGTCTGTGGGGGTGAACCGCAAGTTCGACCGCACGATCGCCGAACACGCGCGTCTTCCCCACGTCTGTGGGGGTGAACCGCGCACGGTACTCGACGCTACACCCCCGCCTGAGTCTTCCCCACGTCTGTGGGGGTGAACCGAGAAGAGGTATGGCCATGCGCAGCTAGTGGTCGTCTTCCCCACGTCTGTGGGGGTGAACCGCAGTAATCCGGCCGCGGCGGTGCGGGGGCCGAGTCTTCCCCACGTCTGTGGGGGTGAACCGCGGTGATCAGGCTGCCGCCGTCGAGCGGGCACGTCTTCCCCACGTCTGTGGGGGTGAACCGTGTGGGCACAGACCTGATCCCACAGCGGGCCTGTCTTCCCCACGTCTGTGGGGGTGAACCGTCAGAAACGCGACAAATTCACCTTGGGTACGCGTCTTCCCCACGTCTGTGGGGGTGAACCGGATACTCGCCTATATTCAGCGGTACCGGGATAGTCTTCCCCACGTCTGTGGGGGTGAACCGGCATGGTGGAGTTCCGAGCCGACCGTATTGTCGTCTTCCCCACGTCTGTGGGGGTGAACCGAAAAGCGAAGACCTGAGAGGGTGCACGCGCGCGTCTTCCCCACGTCTGTGGGGGTGAACCAGCTGAATTTTTACGGTTGGCGCAGGAGGCGGCCGTCTTCCCCACGTCTGTGGGGGTGAACCGTTGTCACCGTCACCGCCGCCCGGCCTAGCTCCGTCTTCCCCACGTCTGTGGGGGTGAACCGCTCGAGTACAACCGCAGCCGCAGCCGGCGGCAGTCTTCCCCACGTCTGTGGGGGTGAACCGCCTCAACTTTTATTTTCGACGTCTCGGCTTTGGTCTTCCCCACGTCTGTGGGGGTGAACCGGGCCGGTGCTGATCGCGTCGACCGTCGCTTCCGTCTTCCCCACGTCTGTGGGGGTGAACCGGGTCATTCCGCGTCTCCAGCGCGAGGTGGATTGTCTTCCCCACGTCTGTGGGGGTGAACCGCGCGGAGACCGCCATTTTACTTGGCGAATCACGTCTTCCCCACGTCTGTGGGGGTGAACCGCGATAGAGGGGCGGGGAACGCGGAGGTCTGAAGTCTTCCCCACGTCTGTGGGGGTGAACCTCCATACTTTGTCCATTGAGAACTGCTTCTTTACGTCTTCCCCACGTCTGTGGGGGTGAACCGCTCGAATCCACTCCTCGAGCCTGGCGTGGGGGGTCTTCCCCACGTCTGTGGGGGTGAACCGTCCCGTTCCGCCCCCTGTTCGGCCAGCCGGGCGTCTTCCCCACGTCTGTGGGGGTGAACCGACATAGCCGTAATCCACGCCCCCCGGATTGGCGTCTTCCCCACGTCTGTGGGGGTGAACCGGACACTCTCATGCCGAACAACGCAATGGGTGACGTCTTCCCCACGTCTGTGGGGGTGAACCTGGATCGGGCTGGGCCTGGCCTCCTCGGGCGGCGTCTTCCCCACGTCTGTGGGGGTGAACCGAACCGTGTACGCGCACCGCGCTAGGGCTCATCGTCTTCCCCACGTCTGTGGGGGTGAACCGGAACCCAGCCTGAAGTTGATCTCGAAGCCATCGTCTTCCCCACGTCTGTGGGGGTGAACCGCGTGCGTTAGAACCGGGCGCAAAACATGATGTTGTCTTCCCCACGTCTGTGGGGGTGAACCGGTGCAGGCGAGCATGAGCCGCGCTTCGGTTGCGCTAGGCTCCCGTGGTCTCGACGGCGGGACGTGATCGAATGCTATCTTGAGGGGGTCGTCCTGGCAAGCTTTCCGGTGCTCGACTACGACCGGGATGCTGCAAACCGGAACGCGCTTGAGCGGGGCCGGTCGGGTGACACCGTTTGTCGACGGGCAGATTGCGTCGACCGCGTATGTCACGGCCTGACTCTAATCACTTCGAATACGAGTCGCTTTCTGGGAGTCAGTCAAAGGACTGCTGGCGCAAATCTGCGCATGAGTGGTGTGCGGGACGCAGTGCCGCCCTTCCACCGCGTACCTCTTTGCCGCGACGGCATGTGGGGTCTCATTTCGTCCGGGCGATAATCTTTCGCGGAAACAGAAACGGAATCCTATGGCCCCGTGCAGATCGGGTTAGACGGAAGCCGCGGCCCTGTGTTTATGGACCAGTTTTGAGAGTTGGCCGATATACCGGTCTGCCGCGTGTTTGGGAATGATCCGTTTCTGACCCGCCCGATGGAGTGCACTAACCGCCGTCCGCAGAGCCCTCTCGATAGTTGTGCTCTCTCCGCCCTCGACCGCTGCCGTGACTCTTTTCATGAGGGTTTTCACCCGTGACTTGGCTGCATGGTTGCGGGCTCGCCGAATCTCGCTCTGACGATGACGTTTTTTTTCTCCTGATGCCACGTACAATACTCCTCTCTGAGACACCACTTTTACCACGAGCGGAGAAGCTGATCAATGTCGCGCAAGAGTTGGCAGTTGAAGAGGTCGGCTGGATAGTGGGGTGGAGCCAACGCCGCTAGGCCGGGTGTACGCGGTATGCAACAAGACTCTGGAGAAAACGTCAAGGTTGTTCGGGTCGTCGGGCAGATTGGTGGGTTGACGCTGCTGAGCCGCATTGCCGGTTTGGGCCGGGATATGGTGATCGGCTATGTTTTTGGAGCGGGTCTGGCCGCTGATGCGTTCTTTGTTGCGTTCCGCGTTCCCAACCTGTTTCGGCGTCTCATCGGCGAGGGGGCAACCGACGCCGCCTTTGTCCCGGTTTTGACCAGATATCTTACCCGGCACTCACGCGCGGCGAATCGTATGATTCGCGCATTCTTCGGGACCGGGCTTGGCCTGCTGCTCGTTTCGACCGGCCTAGGGATCTGTTTTGCCGACCCCATTACCCGCCTCTTTGCGCCCGGCTTTACGAGCGACAAATTGCGACTCACCATTGATTTAACCCGCGTCATGTTTGTCTACCTCTTCTGCGTTGGCGCAGCCGCACTGGCCATGGGGGTCTTGCACGCGCTCCGACACTTTACGGCGTCAGCCTTTGCGCCGGTGCTGTTCAACGCCGCGGTGATCTTGAGCGTGTTCGGTCTGTCTGCCCATATGACCGAGCCCGTGATGAGTCTGGCCTATGGGGTCGTCCTGGGCGGCATCTTCCAATTCCTGTGGCAGTTACCCGCGCTCGTCCGCCACGGGGTGTCCTTGCGTCTGAGCTGGCAGCCGCGCCATCCGGCCTTACGTCGTATGGGCCGGCTCTTGTTGCCGCTCGTCTTTGGGGCCGGCATTTTTCAACTCAATCAAATCATCAGCACCCTGCTGGCCTCGCTGCTTGCGGACGGAAGTGTTGCCTGTCTGTGGTATGCCAGCCGGTTGTTTGAATTTCCCGTTGGGATTTTTGTTGTTGCCCTGAGTACTGCAGTCCTGCCTAGCTTAGCCACACAGGCCCAACATCGGGACTGGACCGGCATGCAGGACAGTCTGGGGTTCGCCCTGCGGTTGGTTAATGTGGTCACGCTGCCCGCGGCGGCGGGACTGGCTGTTCTGGCGACGCCTATGACGACGACTCTGTTTTTCGGAGGCGCCTTTTCCGCTCAGGACGTTGGAGTGACGGCGGCGACCCTCCAGGCGTTGGCCCCGGGCTTATGGGCGGTTGCGGCGACACGTCAGGTCACGGCCTGTCTGTACGCCCTCGGGGATACCCGAACGCCAGTATGGGGGGGCGCAGTTGCACTTCTCGTGAAGATAGGTGCCAGCCTTGTCCTCATGGGTCGGATCAGTCTCCCGGGTGAGGCAAACTGGCTAGCGCAGAGTGTCGCCGCTTTGAGCGGAATGCTCTCGGTGCAGAATTGGGGAGTTGCCGGCCTTGCCGCCGCAACTTCGCTCGCGGCCATGGCCAATCTGGCCTTCCAAGCCGCCCGCCTCTCACGACGTTTTTCCGCCTTTCCGTGGCAACAATGGGCCGCCTCCCTGCTGTGGAGTAGCATCGCGTCGGTCGGAATGTTGATCGTACTCTGGTGGTGTGTGGGGCAGATTGACTGGCTTGCCCTGGCAGATTCTCGTCTCAGCCAGCTGGGGAGCCTCGGCGGGGCTATCTTGAGCGGTGTATGTAGTTTTGTTGTCCTGGTCTGGCCGGGTGGGAAAGCTGAGCTACGAGCCCTACTGGGTATCCTACCCCACCGTCTGCTTGGCCTTCTGCCACAATTCCTCCAGCCGCGTCAGTGAGGTGTGATGGATGTCTTCCCGGTTGCGTACAAGGTGCTCCTCAATGTAGCGAAAGCGTTTGCTAAAACGGCGGCTAGTCTTACGCAGGGCGGACTCGGCATCCAGGCCAAGATGACGGGCGAGGCTGGTCAAGGCAAACAATAGGTCGCCGAGTTCATGTTCCTGCCGCTCCGTGTGTGGAGTTGCCAGCGCCGCTGCCAACTCCCGGTATTCCTCCGTCACCTTTTCAAAGACTGCGGGCGCCGACGGCCAGCCAAAACCGACTCGGGCAGCCTTTTCGCCCAATCGCTGCGCTTGGATCAAGGCCGGCGCGCCTTTGGGAACACCCGCCAGAATGGATCGATCGCCCCCCCCTCTTTCTCCCTTTTTTGCTCTTTTCTCCTGCGCTTTGATTTTGGCCCAATTCTGGCTGACCTCTGCGGTGCTCCCGACCTTCAGATCACCAAAGACATGCGGATGGCGGCGAGTCATTTTGTCGGCAATGGCTTGGGCCACCTCGTCAATCGTAAATTCCCCGGCTTCCGTCATCAATTGGGCGTAAAAAACGATCTGAAGGAGAAGGTCTCCCAATTCCTCTTTCAACTCAGCCCAGTCCTCTGCCTCAAGGGCATCCAGCACCTCATAGGTCTCTTCGATGAGGTAGGGCTTGAGTGTCTGCGGCGTTTGCTCTTTATCCCACGGGCAGCCGTTCGGGCTGCGCAGCATCGCCATAATATTGACGAGTTGGGCAAACGCGGGGTGGGGATGGTGTGCCATGCCAGAGGGGATAGAGGAAAAGTGGGGCGGGGGCAAGGACGGCGTCTCTCACGCCAGCACTTTTTGCGTCGTACGAAAATGCAACTTGGCGACTTGGCCCAGACCTTCCGGGCCATATTGCTCCACAATCGCTTTGCCCGCGGTAATGACCTGAGAGTTCGCGCCTTTCGGTAGAGCAACAGCAAAACGGCTGCTCAGATCCTGCAGGCGGCGTAAGAATTCTGCTCGGGCGACGAGCGAGGCGGCCGCGACTTCTATCTCCTGTTCGGCGCGAGGCTTCTGAAAGAGGTTGACAGTCCGGCCTCTCTGCATCAGGGCATTATTGAGAAAGCGCGCGTTTCCAAACTGGTCGGCGATCACCCGCTCACACGGAACGGTTTCCAAGAGATTTTCTATGGCGCGGGCATGTCCCCAGGCAAGCAGGGTGTTGAGGTTTTTGAGCGAGGCGTACAGGCTATTGTAGCGTTCAGGGCCGATAGCCACGAGAGTGGTCGGACACAGGGTGCGGATGCGGGTGGCCAGGGTGTGGGCGCGTTTGTCCGAGCAGGTCTTGCTATCTCGTACGCCCAAGGCGCGAAGCTGAGATTCTTGGTCTGGGGTCACATAGACCCCGGCGATGACGAGCGGGCCGAAATAATCGCCCTTGCCGGATTCATCGATCCCAATCGTGCCAGTGCGAGGGACGGCTGTCGTCATATGGCGGGGGACCGGAGGGCGGATTGCGGACGATGGGGCTCGTCACGAATAAGGGTCCTATTGTTTTGGACCACGACCCGGCCTTCGGCAAAGAGCTTGATGGCGGCGGGATAGATGCGATGTTCCTGGTCCAGAATCCGGGCGCTCAAGCTGTCTTCCGTATCGTCAGGATAGACGGGGACGGCGGCCTGCATAATAATCGGGCCGTGATCCATTCCCTCGTCAACCAGATGGACGGTTGCACCGCTGATCCGCACTCCGCATTCCAGGGCCTGACGCTGGGCGCGCAGACCGGGAAAAGTCGGCAGGAGGGCCGGGTGGATATTGAGAATGCGCTGCGGGAAAGCCTGAATAAAACGGGCCGAGAGCAGGCGCATAAAGCCGGCCAGAATGACCAACTCAACCTCGTGGTCTCGCAAGAGAGTGACTAGGTGGTGGTCAAACTCTTCCCGGGAAGTAAAACCGGTGTGAGACAGCACCGTGGTCGAGAGGCCGTGGCGCCGGGCCCGTACCAGACCATAGGCATCCCTCCGGTTACTCACGACGATACGGATCTGGGCCGGCAGGTCTCTGCGCTCAATGGCATCGATAATGGCCTGGAGGTTGGTACCGCCCCCGGAGAGGAGAATGCCAAGAGGGAGAGGTGCCATCATACGCTTTTAGAGACCGACCACTCGGGCGAGAGGTCGAGACCGTAACACTCCACGCTCCATTCTGGTATAGGGTTCGGGCACACTCTTCAACCGGCACGCCGGATGTATGCACGTTGTCCACAAAGAGGCATCGTTTTCCCTTTGTCAGGGCTGGAGTATTCACCCGAAAAGCTCCTCGGACATTGGCGCGACGCTCCTCTCTGCTCAGCTTCGTCTGGGACTGGGGTGGCCGGGTTCTGCTGCGCAGCCAAGGGTCAACCGAGGTGTTGATACGCCGCTCAATCGCACGGGCTAGGAGGAGAGCTTGATTGAACCCGCGCCAGCGCAACTTGGTCAGGGGGCAGGGGGAACGGGAAGAGCATGGGCATAGTCTTCCGCCTGCCCTGCGTCCTGCTCCTGGGCGCAGGAAAGAAGCACCGTGAGTCCAGCGCGTGCCCTTACCAGCTCTCATAATTGTGCGCATATTTGAACCGGAGGATGCTCTGACGGAGAGGCTGGGGCGAATTGCTCGATGTGCTATACGCGGCCCACGCGCGGGCGTAGCGAAAATGTCGGTTATCTTCCCCACCATGAGCAACTTCGCGCGGCCCACGCGCGGGCGTAGCGAAAACTGGGTGGCTGTTGCCGGCGCTGGTGATAGATATGGTCAGATCCGATTCTGGAGGCAAAGGGAACTGCAACGAGTATAGAACTTGGGAGAGTGGATGACCTGAAGCCAGCCTCGACACCTCAGGCAGAACGCCCGGCCCGAAGGAAGACGGACGGAGCGGTTGAGGCAGCGCCACGGATACAGCACGGAGAGTGTTGTCCGAACTGATGTCGCCTCACTTTGGCCCTGCTGCATGCTTGTGATTTTCCCCCTTCACTGGCACTCGTTGTATCTCTGCAAAATCTCTCAAGGCCTTGTTTTGGTTGGATCGCTCGTATATTGATGGCTTCACTGTAGCCGCGGACCCCCTCCGGCCCTGCCTATGAGCGAGCAGAGAGCGAGGAGGGGATGTTCCTGACCGATCATAGGGGAGTTGAGTACCCGGAGACATGGTTGGATCAGTGGAGAGGACTTGGTAATGGCGAGTACACAACGGGCCATCGCACCGATGTTGCGCTTGCCCACGGCCCCAGACGAAAAACCATATCTGGTTGGCTATCGATGTCCCGATTGTGGCGCTACCTATATCGGCGGGAACCGAGTCGGGTGCAGCAAATGTACTTTTGTTGGAGATTTGCCCGAGGTGCGACTCAGCGACCATGGCACGCTCTACGTGTACTCCATTGTGCACCAATCTGCCCCCGGCATTCAGGTCCCGTACGTATCCGCAATTGTTGACCTCCCGGAAGGGGTGAGCGTCCGGTGCAATTTAGTCGATATCGAGCCCGACCCGCAGAAGATTGAATTTGGCATGCCAGTGGATATGGTGACGCGGAAGGTACGCGAACGCAAGGAAAAAAATGCGCACGGAGAGGAAGAGACAATCGACATTATTGCGTTCTTTTTCAGGCCGCGTAGAACTTAAAGGAAGCTGATAACGGCAGAGGGGTGCAAGCTATGAGAGATGTATACGTCGTCGGTGTCGGCATGATTAAGTTTGGACGCTATCCCGATAGGGATGTGGCCCAAATGGGAGCAGAAGCGGGAATCCTCTCCCTCAAAGATGCCGGGGCGTCCATCAAGGATGTTGAGCTACTAGTGTGTGGGAACTTGTTCCAGGCTCATGCCATGAATGCGCAGAAGATTCTGCAGCAGATTGGCCAGACCGGCATCCCTGCCCTCAATGTCTCGAACGCGTGTGCAACTGGTTCGACCGCTTTTCGCGAGGCCTATGTCGGTGTCGCGTCCGAGATGTACGATATCACCATGGCCGTTGGTGTTGAGCAGATGGGAAAGATGGGCTTGCTCGGTGGCGGAGCCCGGAGCGGGGGAGAAAGCGTTGAAGGCGTATTGGGCAGTGGCCTGATGCCGGCCGTCTTCGGTCAGGCCGGTGTGGAACATATGCGCAAGCATGGAACGACGGCCGAGCATTTCGCCAAAATCTCAGTGAAGAATCATAAACATTCAGTTCACAACCCCTTGTCTCAATACCAGGTTGAGGTGTCGCTGGATGATGTGATGAATGCCCGTATGGTTGCCTATCCCAATACGCTCTATATGTGTTGTCCGACTGGAGACGGTGCGGCGGCGGCGATTCTGATGTCGGAGGACAAGATGAAGCAGTTTACCAGTAAACCGATAAAAGTCGCGACTTCCGTCCTGACCTCAGATCCTTATACCAGCCGGGATCTGACCATGCCCGATGTCAACACCCTGACGCAGAATGCGGCAAAAGAAGCCTATGAAAAAGCTGGTATCGGGCCGCAGGACCTGAGTTTGGTCGAACTCCACGACTGTTTTGCCACAGCAGAACTCCTGCATTACGAGAATCTTGGTCTCTGTGCTGAAGGGGGAGCTGGGCGGATGATTGACGAGGGGCGAACTGAACTGGGTGGCGATATTCCCGTCAACGTCAGTGGAGGCCTGCTCTCCAAAGGGCATCCGCTGGGGGCAACCGGAGTCGCAAACATCTCTGAGATCGTGACACAGCTTCGAGGCCAGGGGGGCGCGCGTCAAGTTGAGGGGGCCAAGGCTGGCCTCGCTCATGTCATTGGTCTCGGATCGGCCTGTACGATCCACATCCTGACTGCCTAACTGCTGAAGTCTCCGATTATGCTGCGGAGGGGTTGGTGCATAAGCGTCACCAACCCCTCCTACGCTTGTACGGAACACCCTTGCCAGACAGCAAGCGACCGTATGGGGGAGCTATGGACCTACCAATTGTAAAAAAACTGAAAAAAGAGCTTGACGAATTATACCACGAACTCAATGTCCGCATTCCGAAAGACCTCCAAGAGGCTGCCGCCCATGGTGACCTGAGTGAGAATGCCGAGTATGACGCGGCACGTGCGCGTCAAGACTACGTCCAAGCTCGGATCGCCCAACTGACCGAACGGATGCAGCAACTCTCACTGTATGATCTCTCGAGTATTCCCAAAGGTTCGATTGCCTATGGCAGCCGAGTCACACTCGAAGAGGTCGATTCGGGCGATGTAGTTGAATACCAGATCGTTTTTCCTGAAGAAGTGGATCCGGCTGCGGGACAAATTTCGCTCCACTCTCCTATTGGCCAAGCACTTTTGCATAAAGAACTCGACGATGAGGTGGAGATCGTTACTCCTCAAGGGAAGCAGTCCTATACGATTATCGATCTGGCAACCTTGCATGATCTTGAAAGCGGCGGAGAGGAGGGATGAAGCAGGCTGCGCCTCTTGCGTGATGGCAGAGGATCGTTTAGCCTGAGGAGGGCAGCAGGGGAAAAGTGGGCGGGAGTCCACCTTTTTTTCCATATGCAACCCTCAGTTCAAGAGATTATCCAACAGGTTGAGACCCTGACTACTCCCTTGGCCGAGGATGAAGGCTTCGAGTTGTGGGGCGTGGACTTGCTGACTGAGAATGGCCGGTGGGTATTACGGGTTTTGCTGGACAAAACAAATGGAGTGACGCTTGACGATTGTACCCGAGTCCATAGACAACTGAGCGACTTGCTTGATGTCCATGACCCGATTCCCTGGCGCTACACGCTTGAAGTATCTTCGCCCGGTCTTCAGCGTCCGCTTTTTCGCCCCAGCCAGTGCCACCGCTATATGGGACAGTCGATCCGCTTACAGACGAAAACAGCCCAAGACGGGAAGCGGGCTTTCATTGGGCCAATCTGTGCAGTAGAAGGGAATGCCATTAGCGTCATCGACCAAGAAAGAGGAGTAGTGCGGGTGAGTTGGACGAATGTGGCGCGGGCCCAGATTGCTCTTCCTCTCCCACTGCCTGGGAAGCAGCCTGCGAGGAAGAGGCGGAAAAGCCGCCGCCAAACGAGGTAACCGCTATGCCGTCAGCCTTGAATCGGGTGATCGAACAAGTCAGTAAAGAAAAAGGGATGGACCGGAGCGTGATTGTTGAGGCGCTTGAGAGCGCCATGCTGTCTGCGGCCCGCCGCACCTTCGGCCAGAAGCAGATCGAAGCGAAATTTAATGAGGATATCGGTGAGGTTGAACTCTTTGAAATGAAAACGGTGGTCGGGTCCGTGACCGATGCGGACATCGAAATAGAGGTTAGGGAAGCCCAAGCGACGCTGGACCCTGAGGCCCAGATCGGCGATGAACTGCTCAGTAAGCTCCCCGCGGATGCTTTTGGCCGTATTGCCGCCCAAGTGGCCAAACAGAGTGTCATTCAGAAGGTCCGCGAGGCAGAACGGGAGTTGATCTATAACGAATTCAAGAATCGGAAAGGCGAACTTTTTTCCGGGATCGTCCAGCGCGTCGAACGGCGGAACATCATTGTCAATTTGGGGCGGACTGATGCGGTTCTGCCCGAAAGGGAACAGATTCCCTGGGAGCGCTACCGTCAGGGAGACCGGATACGAGCTTATATCCTTGAGGTCGATCTGGCGCAGAAAGGCCCCCAGATTGTGCTTTCTCGCACACACCCTGAGTTCCTGATCAAATTGTTCGAGCAAGAGGCCCCGGAGGTGTACGAAGGGATTGTGGAAATCAAGGCCGCTGCCCGAGAGCCGGGTAATCGCGCAAAGATAGGGGTACACTCCACCGACCCGGATGTCGACCCGGTGGGCGCCTGTGTAGGGATGAAGGGGACGCGCGTCCAAGCCGTCGTCCAAGAACTCCGGGGAGAGCGGATAGATATTGTCCCTTGGACCCCTGACCCGGCCGAATATGTGTGCCGGGCCATTTTGCCGGCCAAGGTGGCCAAGATTATTCTGGATGAAGAGGAAAACACCATGGAAGTGATCGTCCCGGACGACCAGCTCTCGCTTGCTATTGGGAAGAAGGGCCAAAATGTCCGCTTGGCTTCCCGTCTGACGAACTGGAAGCTGGAGGTCCGGTCTGAGTCAGACGTCGAGTTGGAACATGGTCAAGTCCTTGAAGCGTTGACTGCCATCCCAGGGATCGGGGAGTCGAGCGCTGATTTGACGGCGGAGCTCTTATATCAGCAGGGCTTTAAGTCGGCTCAGGACATCGCTGGGGCGGATATTGACGCCCTGTGCGAAATCGCAGGGATTGGCCCGGACCGGGCCGCGGTGATTCAAGCGGGGGCCAAGGCGCAGGCGGAGAAAATCGCGGCGGAACAGGAGGCCGAACTGGGTGAACAGGAGACGGAGGCTGTTGAGACACCAGCGGGAAACCTGCAGGAAGAATCTGCCCCGGCTCCTGCCGGTGAAGGAGACCGAGCAGCACCGATAGGGACAACTGCGGAAGACGTATGAAGTACACCGAGCCGATTCGAACCTGTCTGGGATGTCGCCGCCGAGAAAAGAAAGGCAGGTTGTTACGGTTGGTGGTAACGTCTCAGGGCCAGCTCGTTCCCGCCGACAGCCATGGTCGAGGCGGATATCTCCACGCCAGCCGAGAATGTGTGAATACGTTTGTCCGTGCCCGGACGAAGAGTTTTCGCTCCTTACGAGCGGTATGCTCCCACGAGGCGCGGGTGAGCTATGCCGCCCTGATAGAGCCCAGCCTGCCGGGGTGAGAAGAGACGGCGATGAGGTCATATGTCACGCAAGCGCATCCATGAACTAGCCAAAGAGTGGGGAGTCGAAACGCGGCAAGTGCTGACTCAGCTTGAAGCTCAGGGCATCCACGGGAAAAGGGCCCAAAGTACGCTCTCTGGGCAAGAGGCCGACGCCGTGCAACAGGCGCTCCAGTCGCCTACGGCTCCTCCCTTTGTACTCGGGGAAGAAAAAATCGTTGCCGAGCGCGTTGTCACCGAGCTTGACCAGCAAAAAGAGCATGCGGTGACCGCTCGTGAAGAGATCCGCGAGAATCGCATTCGTCCCAACGTGATTCGACGCCGGAAGCGTGTGGAGGTCCTAGTCGATGATGCCGTGGCGGGGGCCGAATCTGCGCCTGTAGCCTTTGCCGCGCCAACCGTTGAAGAGCCGCTGCCGACCTTTGCTCCGGCGGCGGGCGCGTTTGATGCCCCCGGACAGCAGCCCGCTCCGTTTATTCCTGCACCGCTCTCGCCCGAGACGCCGGCCTTCGAGTTCCCCCCCGAGTCGATAGAAGAGTCCCACCAGGAGACCCGAGATGAGGTTTCTGAGCTGTCCATACCGGTATCGGTTGATGACGGAACAGCCGGCGCAGAAGAAGAACAGGAGTCTGCTGAACGAGAAGATCCGCCGGCGGCCATCAGCGCCGATACCCCGGCCGAGGGACCGGGCCTCGCGGTTTTGGCGGAGGCCCCTCCCGAGAGAGTAGCTCGTGAAGACTCGGCCCCGGCATCGGAGGAAGCCGGGAAAGAAAGGATTCGTTCGGTACGGGTCCTGGGTCGGATCGATCTCGATAAACTCGCCGAACCTCCCACCCCTTCTAGCTTCACCCGCCGCCCCTCTTCTCCCTCTTTCCCAGCCGATGTCGGTCTCCGCGAGGGGACGGGCGATGAGGGAAAAGGGACGAGCGGGAAAAAGCGCGGCAAGAAGCGGAAGGTTGTCCGCAGCGCCGAGTCGCTTGATGTCCAAGAGCGAGAGGCCCACGTCGCACGAGGGGCCAAAAAGAAGCGGATCCTGCCGGGCAAAGAGCAACGGCAGACCGAAATTACCGTCCCCAAGGCCAGCAAGCGTGTTGTGCGGATATCTGAGGTGATTACCGTCGGAGATCTCGCGCATAGTCTGGGGATCAAGGTTGGAGAGGTCATTAAAAAGCTGATGGGCCTTGGGGTCATGGCGACCATCAATCAGGTCCTCGACCATGATACGGCCTCGCTCGTAGCTGCGGACTTTGAATATACGGTTGAGAATGTCGCCTTTGATGCGGAGTCTGTTCTGGAAGACGAGCACGAAGCCTCGGAAGATGATGATGCGCTTGAGCCTCGGCCGCCGGTGGTGACCATCATGGGGCATGTAGACCATGGGAAAACGTCGCTGTTGGACAAGATCCGGCAGACGAATGTGACCGATCACGAACAGGGCGGTATTACCCAACATATCGGGGCCTATAACGTGCCGGTCGAAGGTCGCAGCGTAACGTTTCTTGACACCCCGGGCCACGAGGCATTCACCTCTATGCGCGCGCGTGGCGCGAAAGCAACGGACATTGTGACGCTGGTGGTAGCTGCGGACGATGGGGTTATGCCCCAGACCGTTGAGGCTATTAACCACGCCCGGGCCGCCGAGGTGCCCATCATCGTGGCGGTGAATAAAATAGACAAGCCGGGAGCAGACCCCGAACGGGTCAAGCGCGAGTTGATGTCCCAAGGCTTGGTCGCAGAGGATCTGGGCGGAGACATTATTTTTGCCCCGGTCTCCGCTCTCACCGGGGAGGGGATTGCGCATCTTTTGGAAATGCTGACTCTCCAGGCTGACATCATGGAACTGCGCGCCAATCCGAATAAATTTGCTCGTGGAGTCATTGTGGAAGCCCAGCTCGACCGAGGGCGCGGGGCGGTCGCCACCGTGCTCATCCAAGAGGGACAATTGAAAGTCGGCGATTCCTTCGTGTGCGGTACGGAACATGGCCGGGTCAGGGCAATGATTGACGGTCGGGGCCAAAAGGTGAAAATTGCCCTTCCATCCATGCCAGTCGAGATTCTTGGCCTGACCGGAGTGCCTGAGGCCGGAGATACGTTCGTTGCCCTTGGGGATGAAGCCAAGGTGCGCCAGATCGCAGATTACCGGACAGAGAAGCGGCGTGAAACGGAATTGACAAAGAGTAGTCGGACCTCGCTCGAAGACTTTTATCAACAAGCCCAAGCCGGGGAAGTGCAGGAACTTCGGGTGATTATTAAAGCCGATGTCCAGGGCTCGGCTGAAGCGGTGCGGGATGCGCTGACCCGATTGTCTACCGACGAGGTGAAGTTGACGGTGCTCCACGTATCGGTTGGTGGCATCTCCGAATCCGACGTTTTGCTTGCCTCGGCCTCGAAGTGCGTTATTATCGGTTTTAATATCCGTCCCGAGGCCAAGGCCGCTCAGCTAGCGGACCGGGAGGGCATTGAACTGCGATTGTATGGCATCATTTATGATGTTATTGCCGATGTCCGGGCAGCCATGGAGGGCATGCTTGCTCCGACCTATAAAGAGCATCCGCTCGGTCGAGCGGAAGTCCGGGAGGTTTTTTCGGTTTCGAAGATCGGTCTGGTTGCTGGCTGCATGGTGGTCGAAGGTGGGGTCACACGCGGGGCCCAGGTTCGAGTTGTCCGCGATCACATAGTGGTCCACACCGGACGTCTTTCGACGCTCCGTCGATTCAAGGATGATGTCCGAGAAGTCTCGGCCGGAACGGAATGCGGTGCCAGCGTCGAGAATTTTCAGGATGTCAAAGTCGGCGATGTCTTGGAGGTGTACGAACTCGAGGAAGTCGCGCGGCGCCTCGAGCCACGCTCCCCGGAAGTGGGACAACACGCGTCATAGCCGGGACAGGGGAAAGCGGAGGGTGAAACGAACAGGTAGAAGGGTCTGCCTGCTTGCTCCCGTACCCTATCAGGAGGTGGCCGATGGTTGTGGGCGTGCTGCGACTGGTCCTCTACTGTTATGCGAGTCATTCCTTAAAGGAGAAACGTGGTGTTGTTCGGAAGATAAAGAGTCGCGTCCGAAACGAATTCAACGTTTCTATCGCGGAGTGTGCCGAGCAAGACCAGTGGCAAACCATTGTCCTCGCAGTTTGCCAAGTCGGCTCTGATCACGCTTATGTGGAGGGCGCCTTACAGGCGGTGACGAATTTTATCGAGCGGCTGCACATCGCCGAGTTGGGTGAAACTCAGGTCGAGATGCTCCATTACTAGAAGATTGATATGCCTGTCCGTCGTCCTGAGCGGGTAAGCGGCCTGCTCCTCCACGCGATTGCCGATATTGTCTTACGGGAAGTGAAAGACCCCAGAGTCAATGGGGTGACCGTCACCGCTGCGACGCTGAGCCCCGACCTGCGCTTGGCGCGGATCTTCGTGCGGACCCTCCAGGAGGAGACCCGTGCAGAAGCCTTGGCTGGCCTCCAGAGTGCGGGTGGCTATATCCGGCGTCAGGTGGCGGCCCGCTTGCAACTCCGCTACACCCCGACGCTTGAATTTCGCTATGACACGACCCTGGATCAGGTAAACCACCTGGAAAATCTTTTTCATCAAATCAAACAGGAAGGCCGCTAGTGGCCGAACTTGACGGGATCCTCCTCATCGACAAGCCGACGGGACTGACGTCTGCGGAGGTTGTTCGTATCCTCAAAAAGGCACTGCAGGTCAACAAAATTGGCCATCTCGGGACGCTTGACCCCTTTGCGAGCGGTTTATTGCCCACCTGTCTGGGGGGCGGAACCAAACTCTCGCAGTTCCTCATGACCGAACAGAAATCCTATACTGGAACGCTGCGACTCGGCGTTGAGACTGATACGCTCGACTGTACCGGGACGGTCTCCCGCACGGCGCCCGTTCCAGACTGCACTCCGACGCTGTTGAGAAAGATAGAGCAGCGGTTTATGGGCGACTCCTGGCAGACTCCACCAATGTATTCCGCACTCAAGCGAAAGGGCGTCCCGCTGTACAAACTGGCCCGGCAAGGTATTGAGGTGGAACGCGAGCCCCGGCGGGTGCATATATCTTCCCTTGTGCTGACGCTCGGAACGCCGCCCACCATGCATTTTGCGGTCTCGTGCTCAAAGGGCACCTATATCCGGATCCTGGCCGCCGATGTCGGTATGGCTCTAGACACGCTCGCCCATCTGACGAGTCTCCGTCGGACGGCTTTTGGTGCGTTCACCATCGACCAGGCCCTCCCGCTCTCTCAGGTCCAGGATTCCCAACCGGGACAGCCGCTGCCCCTGCTCTCATTAATCCAGGCGACTCAGTCCTACCGGACCTTTCTGGTATCAGCTCCAGAGGCGGCGCTCATTCGGCACGGACAGCAAGCTGTTTTACGGACGCTCCCGGCAACCCGGGCCACAGGAGAGACGGCTCGGATCCTGAGCATGGAGCACGAATTGATTGCCATCGTCACCGCCGGGCAGGGGACCTGGAAGCTTGCCCGGGTATTCTAACTTTACACTGGGAAAACAGCGTGTTAGAAGTGGGAATAAGAACCGAGGAATGGAATAAGGAAGAAAGAAGGAAGACTTATGCAGGAGGCTGAACAGAAAGGCGACACCATCAGTCAGTTTCGGATACACGATAAGGACACAGGATCACCCGAAGTACAAATTGCCATTCTGACCAAGCGGATCGTCCACCTCACCGGGCATTTCAAAACCCATAAAAAAGATCACCTCTCCCGGCGGGGCCTGCTGAAAATGGTGGGCCGCCGCCGCCGTTTGCTCGACTACCTGCGGAGTAAGGATAGAGAGCGCTATCGCAGCATACTCCAGCGCCTCGGCTTGCGTCGTTAGGCTAACGTTCTCACTATTTTTGTCCGTTGTTGTGGCGAGAGTACCCGCTGCGTCGTCCAGACCGTGGCGCAGAAGACATTGAAGGAAGACATGTATAAAAAAATCGAAATGGAATACTATGGTCGCCCGCTATCTATTGAAACCGGGCGTCTTGCCAAACAGACGAGTGGCGCGGCCCTCGTTCAATACGGGGAAACCGTTGTCCTGGTGACGGCGGTGGCGTCAGATGTCCCGCGTGAGGGGATCGATTTTTTCCCCTTGACGGTTGACTACCAGGAACGAACCTATGCCGCGGGGAAGATTCCCGGCGGATTTTTTAAGCGGGAGGGGCGTCCGGCGGAACGGGAAGTTCTCACCTCACGAATTGTAGACCGGGCAATTCGGCCGCTCTTCCCCAAGGGCTTTGCCTGTGAGACCCAGCTTGTTGCGTCGGTCCTGTCAGTCGATCGAGAAAACGACGCCGACACCTTGGCCCTGATCGGTGCTTCTGCGGCCTTGCAAGTCTCCGATATCCCGTTCCGAGGGCCCCTTGCCGGAGTCCGGATTGGACGCCTACACGGGGAACTCGTGGTCAACCCACTGCAAAGTCAATTCCAGGACAGTGATATCAATCTGTTTGTGGCCGCTGGCCGGGACGCCATTGTCATGGTTGAGGGGGGCGCACGCATGGTATCTGAAGAAGATATGCTTGAGGCGCTGTTCCTCGCTCAGGAAGCCGTCGCCCCGATCCTTGATGTGCAGGACGAACTCGTCCGGGTCGCCGGAAAGCCAAAACGCGCGTTCGCGGCGCCCACGATTGATACCGAACTCGCCGACCGGGTGCGGGCCGTCGCGACCCAGAAACTCAGCGAGGCGTTGACGATCGCGGCCAAACTCGAGCGCGGGGCTGCCATCAGGGCTGCCAAGAAAGAAACGACTGAGGTGTTCACGGAAGAGTTTGCCGGTCGGGACGAGGAGGTTGCCGCGGCCCTGGAGCAACTGACCGGTGAAATCATGCGTAAGGCGATTGTTGACGAGAGCCGGCGGGTGGACGGTCGCGGCTTGACGGACATTCGTTCTATTTCGTGTGAGGTCGGAGGCTTGCCCCGAACGCATGGTTCGGCGCTCTTTACTCGCGGCGAAACGCAGGCGCTGGCGGTTTCAACGCTGGGAACTGCCGCAGACGAGCAACGGGTCGATGCCTTGATTGGTGAGCAGTACAAGAAGTTCATGCTGCATTACAACTTCCCCCCTTTCAGCGTGGGGGAAGCCCGTCCGTTGCGGAACCCCGGGCGGAGGGAGATTGGACACGGCGCCCTAGCCGAGCGGGCCCTTGCGGCTGTTCTGCCAGCCGGGAATGCTTTCCCTTATACGATCCGGGTCGTTTCGGAAATTCTGGAATCCAACGGCTCGTCCTCCATGGCCACAGTGTGCAGCGGGGCGCTTTCCCTGATGGATGCCGGTGTCCCAATCGTGGCTCCGGTCGCTGGCATTGCGATGGGACTGATCAAGGAAGGGGAAGAAGTCCGAATTCTGAGTGATATTCTCGGTGATGAGGATCACCTGGGTGATATGGACTTCAAGGTTGCGGGCACGGCCGACGGGATTACCGCGCTCCAAATGGACATCAAAATTGCCGGTGTCACGCGCGATATCATGCGCCAAGCCCTCTACCAGGCCCGTGATGGACGACTGCACATTCTCGGGAAGATGGCCGAGTCGCTCGAAACGCCGCGCGCACAGGTCGCCGAACACGCCCCGCGGATACAGGCCCTGAAAATTAAGCCGGATAAAATCCGGGATCTTATCGGCCCTGGCGGGAAAACGATTCGCTCCATCGTCGAAGAGACCGGTGTCAAGATTGATGTCGAGGACGACGGGACGGTGTCCATTGCCTCCACCGACGGGGACTCCATGGATCGGGCGATCAGCAAAATCGATGCGGTTACGGCCGATGCGGAGATCGGCAAGCTCTACACAGGAACGGTCAAGAAGGTGGTCGACTTTGGAGCTTTTGTCGAGATCCTGCCCGGGAAGGAAGGACTGGTCCACATCTCCCAACTTGCGCCTGAGCGCGTGCGGCAGGTGACCGATGTTGTTGATGAGGGAGATGAGATTACCGTCAAGGTCCTCGAGATCGACAAACAGGGAAAAATTCGTCTCAGCCGGCGCGAAGCCTTGGCAGAACAGGGTGCGGCACGATAGCAACGCGGGGGCATCACCGCAGGAGTATGAGCGGGTGAGTGCAGAGATTGTCGTTCCCATTACGCGCGTACGCCAGGATGAACTGGGCGCGCCACCGGTTCCGCTCCCTCGCTATATGACCCCCGGATCTGCCGGGATGGACATCGTCGCCGCTATTACGGACACCATCGTCCTTGCCCCCCTCCAGCGGTCTGTGATTCCGACCGGATTCGCCCTCGCCCTGCCGCAGGATTACGAAGCCCAGCTCCGCCCCCGGAGCGGACTCGCCCTGCGCCAGGGACTGACTATCCTGAATGCGCCGGGAACGGTTGATGCCGATTATCGCGAAGAGGTGAAAATTTTGCTCATCAACCTGGGTGACAAACCGGTTGCAGTGAAACGGGGCGACCGTATCGCCCAGCTTATCGTCACTCCAGTGGCCCGTGTCTGTTGGACTGAAGTCGATAGGCTCGAATCCACGCAGCGTCACGGGGGGTTCGGGCATACCGGAACGGCGGCCCGTATGGACCAAGACCCGACCGAAAAGAGGAAACGCGTCCTCCAATAGAGATCAGATCCTGGACGCATTTCCTCTTTTTTGTAGTTGACTCTCGGCTGAGGTGTGGTAGATTCAGACTCTGACCATTACGCTCAATGCGGGTGTAGCTCAGCTGGCTAGAGCGTGTGCTTGCCAAGCACAAGGTCGCCGGTTCGACCCCGGTCACCCGCTTCCCTCCTCCACCTGCCGCAGTTGCGTTGTGACACCAGTATCCACCCCTGTTTTCCTCATTGATGGACAATCCTATATCTACCGTGCCTTTTATGCGGTTCGGGATCTGGCCACCATTCAGGGATTTCCAACCAATGCCATCTTTGGCTTTGTGAAGATGCTCCAACGTGTCCATGCGGAGCATGCCCCAAGCCATCTTGGGATGGTTTTTGACTCCCCGGGAAGGAATTTTCGCCACGAGCTCTATCCACAGTACAAGGCCAACCGCGCCACAATGCCGGATGCGCTGCGAGTGCAGATTCCCCGTATAAAAGAGGTTGTCCAAGCCTATAATATTCCTATTCTCGAACTGGCCGGTTACGAGGCTGATGACATCATCGCCACCCTGGCCACGCGCTGGTCGCGAGAGGGGACGGAGGTGATTCTTGTTTCCGGGGACAAGGACCTGATGCAACTCGTCTCAGAGCGCGTCAGCATGCTTGATACCATGCGGGACCGGCGCATCGGTCCGGCCGAAGTCCAAGCAAAATTCGGGGTTGAACCGGGACGCGTTGTCGAGGTCCAGGCTTTGATGGGGGATGCCACCGACAATATCCCTGGTATCCCCGGTGTTGGTGAGAAGACCGCGATCAAGCTGATCGTGCAGTGGCAGAATTTGGAGAGCGTGCTGCAGCACGCCGCCGAAATCAAAGGCAAGCTTGGCCAGCGTATCCGGGAGAATGCCGGGTTGGCTCGCTTGTCAAAAACGCTGGCGATCCTCAGACAGGATGTGCCCTTAACCCCGGCGCTTGAAGACTTGGCGTCGACAGCGCCAGACCAGGAGCGTTTACATGAGCTGTTCACCGAATTTGAATTCCGCCTCTTCCTGGCCGATTTGGACACCGAGCGGGAGTCTTCCCTGGCCGATGAACGCACTGCGCCGGCGGCCCCCCCTGGTGTCTATGAGTCCGTACGCACCCCGCAACAGCTCGACTCGCTCGTCACCCGTATTCAGGCCGCCAAAACCTATTGCCTCGATACGGAAACGACAGCGCTCGACCCGCTTGATGCGAAACTGATTGGAGTTTCGCTGGCGATTGAAGAGCGGCAGGCCTGGTATATTCCGGTTGGGCACTGCTCAGATGATACCGACCCGCAGTTACCGCTCGACAAGACCCTCGCCGCACTGCGGACGCTTTTTGCCGACCCATCGCTGACCCTTATCGGTCAGAACCTGAAATATGACCTGATGGTCTTGGCCAACTATGGCCTGCACTCGCATAATCGCTTAGCTGACACCATGCTGGCCTCGTATCTCCTCAACCCGACACAGCGCCACAATCTGAATGACTTGGCTCAAGAACATCTGCGCTACACGATGATCTCGTATGAAGACGTGACCGATGGTGCAAAGAAGAATTTTGCCGACGTGTCGGTCGAAGACGCCACGCGCTACGCCGGGGAAGACTCGGATATCACCCTCCGGCTGGCCCACCGTCTGCTTCCTCGGATCAAAGAGGAAGGCATGGACAGCCTGTTTGCCGATATCGAAACCCCACTCGTTCAGGTGCTGGCCCAGATGGAACGGACCGGGATGCGGGTGGACACCGCCGTGCTGGCGCGTCTGTCCGAGGAATTCGGGCAACAGCGAGACCAACTCGAAGCGGAAATTCATGCCCTGGCCGGAGATCCGTTTAATATCGCTTCCCCCAAGCAACTCCAGTTCGTTCTATTCGAGAAGCTTGGGCTGCCGCGTGGCAAAAAGACCAAGACGGGATCGTCCACCGACTCATCCGTGCTTGAACGCCTCGCTGAAGAATACCCGCTACCGAAGAAGATCTTGGCCTATCGGAGTTTTGCCAAACTCCAGAGTACCTATGTTGACGCCCTGCCCAAACTCATCCGTGGAGACACCGGTCGCGTGCATACGTCATTTAATCAGACCGTGACGGCGACGGGCCGACTGTCTTCCAGCAATCCGAACTTGCAGAATATTCCCATCCGGAGTGAAGAGGGCCGTCGCATCCGAATGGCCTTTGTGCCGGAACCCGGCTGGTGCCTCCTCTCCGCGGACTACTCCCAGATCGAGTTGCGCCTCCTCGCCCACCTGAGTCAGGATCCCGTCCTGGTTGAATCTTTTCACAAAGGTCAGGATGTGCATGCTCGCACCGCGGCAGAGATTTTTGAGACTTCCATAGATGCGGTCTCGAGTGACCAGCGGCGTGAGGCCAAAACGATCAATTTCGGTCTGATCTACGGGATGGGTGCGAGGAGACTGGCTCGGACTTTACGCATTCCGTTCAAGACTGCCCAAGCCTATATCGACCAGTACTTCAGCCGCTATGGCGGCATTAAGACCTATATGGATGGCACGCTGGCCACCGCCCAAGAATGCGGCTATGTCTCGACGCTGTTTGGTCGTCGGCGGTACGTCCCGGACCTAGGGAGCAAAAGCCCCCAACTGGCCAGCGCTGCGGAACGCATCGCCATCAATACACCCATCCAGGGGACGGCGGCCGATCTGATCAAAGTCGCCATGGTCACCATTGCGCGGCAGCTCGACCAGCAGGGGCTAAAGACGCGCATGCTCCTCCAGGTACACGACGAGTTGTTATTCGAGGTGCCGGACTCCGAGCTTGAGCGCTTGCAGGCTCTGGTCCGGGAGAGCATGGAAGAGGTGACGTTGCTCAACGTTCCGCTTCGCGTCGATGTCGGCGTGGGCGGTAATTGGGCTGAGGCGCACTAGGCCGCAATCCTCCAGCCCGCGTTGTTGTCGCTGACTTTGGCTTGACTGTACAAATCCGCCTAGCTTTGAAAAGCTGGCACCCCTATCGGCACAATACAAAGGAGGAAGCCGCATGGCGTACCGGGAAAATTATGAACATCTCATCATCGAGAAAAACGATGGAATTGCACTCTTGACGATTAACCGACCCGAGTCCCTCAACTCGACAAATTTCCGCCTGCACTACGAGTTGAGCAAGGTCTGGCTCGATATCGCGGACGATCCCGCCGTGCGTGTGGCGGTGATTACGGGAGCCGGTCGGGCCTTCTCGGCCGGAGGCGATTTTGACGTGGTTGAGAAATCAATGGGCAATCTTGATGTTGTCTCCCAGACGATGAAAGAAGCGCGGGACATCGTTCACAATATGATTAACTGCGACAAACCCATTATTTCGGCGATTAACGGCGTAGCGGTTGGGGCGGGGCTGGCGGTCGCGCTGCTGGCCGATATCAGCATTGCCTCGGAGAATGCGCGTTTTACCGATGGGCATACCCGGCTGGGGGTGGCGGCTGGGGACCATGCCGCGGTCATCTGGCCCCTCCTGGTCGGCATGGCAAAGGCCAAGTACTACTTGCTGACGTGTGACATGCTGGATGCGAGAGAAGCCGAGCGCATAGGCTTGATCAGTATGGTTGTCCCCCCGGATGCGCTCATGCCCAAGGCGATGGCCGTGGCGAACAAGTTGGCGACGGGTGCCCAGCAAGCCATTCGTTGGACCAAGCAGTCGCTCAATCAGTGGCTGCGGGCCGCCGCGCATACCTCGTTCGATTATTCGCTCGCCCTGGAGATGTTGGGCTTCTTTGGCAGAGACGTGGGTGAGGGGCTGAGCTCTGTGAAAGAACGCCGCGCTCCGGTTTTCCCCTCCGTGCAGGAAGACCAATGACTACGCCGGAACGCATCGAGTCCACGCTCCGACAGGCCCTGTCCGCAACCGAGGTACAGGTCATAGACGAGAGTGCCCTGCACGCCGGCCACGCCGGAGCCGCGGCTGGCGGCGGGCATTACCGGGTCACGGTGGTGTCTCCGCTGTTTACTGGCAAGAGTTCCGTCCAGCGCCACCGCCTAGTCTACGCTGCGTTAGCGGACGACCTGCAGCGGACGATCCACGCACTGGCGCTGACCACCCTCGCACCACACGAACACCCCTAGATAAAGGAGCACACTCCGTGCGCATGGCGTACGCATGGCGTGTCCCCATCTTAGACCCGGTAATACTCGCGATACCATTTCACGAAGCGAGGAATGCCTTTCTCAATGGTTGTGGTGGGGCGAAAGCCCACATCGTGGATGAGGTCCTCAACATCGGCCCAGGTAGCCGGGATGTCGCCAGCCTGTAGCGGCAGCAGGCGTTTTTCGGCTTTCTTCCCCAAGGTGTGTTCCAGCACTTCGATAAAGTGGAGCAACTCCACCGGCTGGGGATGGCCGATATTATACACGCGGTAGGGAGCAGTACTCGTGCCGGGATCCGGGTTCCTGCCCGACCAGTGTGGGTTGGGTTGGGCGATGCGGTCATGTGCGCGCACCACTCCCTCGACAATATCGTCGATATAGGTAAAGGCACGCTGCATCCTGCCGTAGTTGAACACTTCGATCGGCTTGCCGGACAAGATGGCTTTGGTGAAGATGAACAGGGCCATATCCGGCCGGCCCCACGGGCCATAGACGGTGAAAAAGCGAAGTCCCGTCGTTGGCAGGTGATACGCATGGCTGTAGGTATGGGCTAGCAATTCGTTGGCCTTTTTTGAAACCGCATACAGGGAGACCGGATGGTCGACATTGTCACGCACCGAAAAGGGCAGCTTCGTATTGGCACCGTACACTGAACTGCTCGAAGCATACGTCAGATGCTGTACTCTGGTCTGCCGACAGCCTTCGAGGAGATGCATGAATCCGACGAGATTGCTGTCGATACAGGCATGCGGATTGGTCAGGGAGTGGCGCACTCCGGCTTGGGCTGCGAGATGGATCACCCGCTGCGGTGTATGGCGGGAGAACATTTCTTCCATGCCTTGTCGGTCAGCGAGGTCGAGACGTGCGAATTCAAACCGTTCGCGGACAGCGAGCTGGGCGAGGCGGGCTTCTTTCAAACGGACGTCATAATAGGGGCTCAGATTGTCGAGTCCGACGACGGTATGGCCTCGCGCGAGTAAATACTCACTGACATGAAAGCCGATGAACCCGCCAGCACCCGTCACCAAGACCGTCATGCTGATCTCTCTGGTTGTTGACGGGAAGGCGGGGGCGCGGGTATGACCGCGCGTTGCGTCGGAGTTGCGGCCCGATGTTTGTCCAGCAGCAGGCGCGCCACCGTGGCGTGATAGTCGAGGCCGGACCACACGCCGACGCCCAGGGCGATCCACAAAAAATACATCCCCAGGAGATGAAAATCAATAAAGCCGTACTGATAGTGAATAATCAAGCCGTGGAGAGCAAACATCTGGAAGAGGGTCTTATATTTGCCAAGCTGGTCAGCGGGGACGACCAGTCCCTGTCCGGCGGCGACACTCCGTAACCCGGTTACCGCGATTTCTCGCCCAAGGATCACCACCACCATCCAGGCCGGCGGGTCCGGTGCACGGTCGCTGGCCACCAGCATGACCAGGGCGGCCATGACCAGCAGCTTATCGGCCAGCGGGTCGAGGAAGGTCCCGAGGATTGTTGTATGCCCATGCTTGCGGGCAATATAGCCATCGAAATAATCGGTCAGGCAGGCAATGAAGAAAATACCTGCCGCCATAAGACTTGAGGCCGGATCCGTATCCGTCAGGCAATAGACAAGAAAGGGGACAAGCGCGATGCGCAGGAAGCTCAAAAGATTCGGGAGATCTGACATGCCGAGTTCCGGGCTTTCACAGCCCAGGTGCGAGCAAAACTGCTGCCCAACATAAAAGATTCTCTGGGGCAGGGTCAAACCCTGTCCGGCCAGGATCAGGGCTCCGCCTGCATGTCAGCGAGCGACACCAATAGTTCATCCTGAGCGATTCTACATCCGTTCGCCAAACAGTTGCAGTTGGCTACCTTTGGGACGGCTCCCCAGAGCCAGCGGGTAGCGGCCGGTAAAACAGGCGTCGCAGAAGCCGTTCCCGTTGACCTGGATTCCGGCGTACAGGCCCGCCTCGCTCAGATAGGCCAGACTGTCGGCGGTAACATAGCGTCTGATCTCTTCGACCGAATGAGAGGAGGCAATCAACTCCCGTCTGGTCGGCGTATCCACCCCGTAGAAGCAAGGGGCGATGGTCGGCGGGGCGCTGATCCGCAAATGGACTTCCCGGGCACCGGCCGCGCGAATCATTTTGACGATTTTCCGACTGGTCGTCCCGCGGACAATGGAGTCGTCCACCACGATGACCCGTTTGCCGCACAGCACATCGGCCTGGGCGTTGAGTTTGACCTTGACCCCAAAATGGCGGATAGACGATCGGGGCTCAATGAAAGTCCGGCCCACGTAGTGGTTGCGAATCAGGCCCATTTCAAATGGCAGTCGGGCCTCTTCCGCATAGCCTAGGGCCGCGGGGACCCCGGAGTCGGGAACGGGAATGACGACATCTGATTCAACCGGAGCTTCGCGTGCCAACTGGCGGCCAAACGACTTCCGTGTGTGATAGACATTCTGCCCGAACATGGTGCTGTCCGGTCGCGCAAAATAGACCTGCTCGAAAATACAGCAGGCCGACGACGCGCGCGGGAACGGGGTATAACAGGTCATGCCGCGGGCATCGAACACAATAATCTCTCCAGCCTGAACTTCCCGCTCATACCGCGCCCCAATGAGGTCCAGCGCACAGGTCTCGGACGTGACCACATAGCCCGTCTGGCCCGCGTGTTTGATGCGTCCTAGTACCAGCGGACGAAACCCGTAGGGGTCGCGCGCCGCAACCATATGGTCCTCGCTCAAGAAGAGCAGGGAGTACGCCCCCCGCACCTGGGATAAGGCGTCGATGATTCGGTCAACGGGTTGCCCGGCCTGCGAGGCGGCAATGAGATGGAGGATGACTTCGGTATCGACCGTAGACTGAAAAATCGAGCCGCCCGATTCAAGCCGAGCGCGCAGTTCTTCGGCATTGACCAGATTGCCGTTATGCGCAATCGCCACCGAACCGTGCGTATATTTGGCCAGCAGCGGTTGGGTGTTCTTGAGCACGGTTGACCCTGCGGTGGAATAGCGGTTGTGGCCAATAGCGCTAGTCCCTTCCAGGCGGCGGATCAATTTTTCGTCAAAAATATCAGCCACCAAGCCCATACCTTTATGCGTCAGCAGGGTCTGGCCGTTTGAAGAGGTGATGCCGGCGGACTCCTGTCCCCGATGTTGTAGGGCATACAACGCCAGATAGGCCAAGTTGGCCGCTTCCGAATGTCCATAGACGCCCACGACTCCGCACTCTTCGTGGAAACCATCGAACACCGCACCGGCTGGATCGTGCACCAAGCTATCCCTTCCCGCTCAGGTCAACTGTTGGGCCAGCGCTGTTTTCCATTGCTGACGTAAGACTGCTGTTGCGATTTTCATATAGCCGACAATTTCGAGGTCCGCCCCACCAACTTCACCCAAGAGGGTAAACGGTAACGCGCTCATGTGGAGTTTCGTTTTGAGACGCTCCCAGTCGGGTGGTCGGACAGAAACGACGGCCCGCGATTGGCTCTCTCCAAAAAGTAAAGCATCCGGGCGCAGGCCCCCTGTCAGAGTCACCCGCGCTCCAAGCGTCCGGCGAGGGTGGCTGATACACGCTTCTGCCAGCGCCACGGCTAACCCGCCTTCTCCCACATCGTGGGCTGAGGAAAAAAGTCCGGCTTGGGCGGCCTGGACGCACACCTGCTGGAGGAGCTTTTCCCGTTCCAGGTCAAGCTGCGGGGGCTGGCCACACTCCTGATGGTGGATCGTGGCCAGATATTCGCTTGCGCCAAGTTCTTCATGCGTTTCGCCCAACAGGACGATGAGATCGCCCGGGTGCTTAAACCACTGGGTCACATGTTGCGTGATCGCGTCCATAATCCCGACCATGGCAACGGTCGGAGTCGGAGGAATGGCCTGCCCATCAGTTTCATTATAGAAGCTGACGTTGCCGCTGACTACCGCCACCTCCAGGACTTCGCAGGCTGCCCGCATACCGTCAATGGCCTGGACGAACTGCCACATCACCTCCGGCTTCTCAGGATTCCCAAAATTGAGGCAATCGGACAGAGCCACCGGTCTGACCCCGCTGACGGCGAGGTTGCGCGCGCTCTCGGCAACCGCAATTGCCGCTCCCCGATAGGGGTCGAGCGCGCAGTAGCGGCTATTACAATCGACACTGATGCCCAACCCCTTGTCCGACGCCTTCAGCCGAATGATGGCCGCATCCGAGCCGGGCTGGACAACCGTATTGCCGCCAACCAGAAAATCGTACTGCCGGTAGACCCACTCCTTACTGGCAAGATTCGGCGTGGTCAGGAGGGAGAGCAGAACGGCGGCATAGTCGACTGGAAGCGGCAGGGCGCTGAGGTCTCGCTGTTGTTTTGCCGTCAGGTCGGCCGGTCTGGACGCCGGGCGCTCGTAGGCCGGGGCCTGCGAGGTCAGAGCTGAGACCGGAATGCGAACGACCTCCTCTCCCCGCCACGTCGTGCGGAACAGGCCGTCGTCCGTGACCTCTCCAATGACGACCGCCTGGAGGTCCCAGGTGGTAAACACGTCCTTGACTGCCTCTGCACAGCCCGCCTTGGCAACGATCAGCATCCGTTCCTGGGACTCGGACAGGAGCAACTCGTAGGGGGTAATGCCGGATTCGCGGGTGGGAACCGTGTCCAAGTCCAGGACGATGCCGGCCTTGCCCCGGTCGGCCATTTCAACCGACGAACTGGTCAGGCCGGCCGCCCCCATGTCTTGAATCCCGATAATCAGGTCTTGCTGCATGAGACCGAGACAGGCCTCAATCAGGATATTCTCGGTGAACGGGTCGCCCACCTGGACGGCCGGGCGAAGCTCTTCGGACTTGTCATCAAATTCCCGTGAGGCCAGCAGGCTCGCGCCGTGAATGCCGTCCCGGCCGGTGCGGGATCCCACATAGATCACCGGATTGCCCACTCCCACAGCCGTCGCCCGAAAGATCCGGTCGACCGGGGCGATCCCCAAGGTAAAGGCATTGACCAGGATGTTGCCGTTATAGCCGGAGTTGAAATACACCTCGCCCCCGACGGTCGGTACGCCCACACTATTTCCGTAGCCGCCAATGCCACCCACCACGCCCTTGACCAACTGGGGGGTGCGCGGATGCTCAATCGCCCCGAAGCGGAGCGAGTTCAGCGAGGCGACTGGGCGGGCGCCCATGGTAAAGACATCGCGCAAGATGCCCCCCACCCCAGTGGCGGCACCGTGGTAGGGCTCAATAAAAGATGGATGGTTATGGCTTTCGATCTTGAAGACCGCGGCCAGCCCGTCACCAATGTCGACGATCCCGGCGTTCTCACCCGGCCCCTGCACTATGGCCGGTCCGGCCGTCGGCAGGTGCCGCAGAAAGCGCCGGGAACTTTTATAGCTGCAGTGCTCCGACCACATCACGGAGAACACGCCCAACTCCTCGAACGTCGGGGAGCGTCCGAGGGTCTGGACGATACGGTCGTACTCGTCGGTTGACAGGCCGTGGTCGTGAGCGAGTTGGAGGTCAACCGGTGTGGGCGCCATGGCTACGCAAAGACGGAGTGAAAGAGTTTGCGCCCGTCCTCGCCCCCCAGCAGGGCTTCGACGGCATGTTCGGGATGAGGCATGAGGCCAACCACGTTTCCTCTGGTGTTGGAGACGCCGGCGATATTCTGCACGGCTCCATTCGGATTGGCGGACTCCAGAGCCTCGCCGGCTTGGTTGACATAGCGGAAGACGATCTGCTCGTTATCCTGGAGGGACTTGAGGGTTGCCTTGTCCGCCACATAGCAGCCCTCACCGTGTTTAACCGGCAGGGACAGGCACTCGCCCGCCGAACACTGGGCCGTAAAACGGGTTCGGGTCGTTTCCACCCGGACGAAAACCCACTCGCAGATAAACGACAGCGAACGGTTGCGGACCAGCACTCCCGGTAGGAGCCCGCTTTCACACAAAATCTGAAACCCGTTGCACATGCCCAGTACCGGCCCGCCGGCTCGGGCAAACGCAATCACGCTGGACATGACCGGCGAGAAGCGGGCGACTGCCCCGCAGCGGAGATAGTCGCCATAGGAAAATCCGCCCGGCAGGACAATCGCCTCGACGCCGTGCAAGTCCTGATCCTTATGCCACAACGAGAGCGTCTCCTGCCCGAGTACGCTCTCCAGACAGTAGACGGAGTCCCGGTCATCGTTCGAGCCGGGGAAGGTCACGACACCCCACTTCACTCGCGGTTACTCCTCGACAATCTCGAAGCGAAAGTCTTCAATGATCAAGTTGGCCAATAAGCGCTTGCACATCTCTTCGACACGCCGCTCGGCCTGCGGTTTTGGCAGGTCTGTCAGCCGGACCTCAAGATATTTGCCCATGCGGACCTCGCGGACTTCCGGGTAGTCGAGGGCGTGCAGGGAGTCCGTAATGGCGGTCCCCTGAGGGTCGAGGATGGCTTTTTTCGGCGTGACGTAGACTCTGGCCAGCATGCGCGCCTCATTCTGTACGCGTAAACACGCGCTCAAAGATACGGTCCGTATGTCGCAGCGTATGGCGAGCGTCAAAGAGTTGATCGATTTCTGCCGGCTCCAACAGGCGGGTAATATCCGGGTCCCGGCGCACCTCGGCGCCAAAAGAGGCTTGGTGCTCCCAGACTTTCATGGCGTTGCGTTGAACCCAGCGATACGCCTCTTCGCGAGCAAGGCCTTTCCGGACCAGGGCCAAGAGCAGATGTTCGGAATAAATCGCTTCCCCGAGCACGGCCATATTGGCCTGCATCCGCTCGGGATGAACCACTAGCCGGTCTACCAGCGCGGTCAACCGGGTCAACATGAAGTCGAGTAGCGTGGTCGCGTCCGGGCCGATCACCCGTTCGACTGAGGAGTGGCTGATATCCCGCTCATGCCAGAGGGGGACGTTTTCCAGGGCCGACAGCGCGTAGCCGCGCAGCAGGCGGGCTAGGCCGCTCACATTTTCCAGTTGCCACGGATTGCGCTTATGCGGCATGGCCGACGAGCCTTTCTGGCCGGGAGTAAACGGTTCCTGGACCTCAAAGACTTCGGTGCGTTGCAGATGGCGCAACTCCATCGCGATCCGGTCAAGCGAGCTGCCAATGACCGCCAGGGCCGAGAAAAAGGAGGCATGCCGGTCACGCGGAACCACCTGGGTGGCGATGGTTTCCGGCACGAGCCCCAAGCGCGCGCACACGAAGGCTTCGACCGCAGGATCAATATTGGCATAGGTGCCAACCGCCCCGGAGATTTTGCCGACCGCGACCTCGCTGCGAGCGTACGCCAAACGGGCCTTATGACGCTCCATCTCGGCGAACCAGTGGGCGACTTTAAGACCGAAGGTAATCGGCTCGGCATGAACACCGTGGCTGCGTCCGATCATGACCGTGTGTTGATGCTCCTGGGCACGTCGCCGAAGGACGTCGAGTAGGGCGTCCAGATCGGCCAGAAGCACTTCCGTTGCCTCACACAGTTGCACGGCAAAGCCGGTATCCACCACATCCGATGAGGTCAGGCCGAGATGCAGATAGCGCCCCTCTTCGCCGACACTCTCAGCCACCGCCGTGACAAAGGCAACCACATCATGTTTGACCTCGGCTTCGATGTCCTGCATGCGGCCAATATCAAGCCGAGCGTTTTGTCTCAGATGCGGAATAACGTCTGCCGGGATGTCGCCACACTCGGCTAGGGCCTCACACGCCAACAGTTCGACCTCCAGCCAGGTGGAAAATTTGTTCTCTTCCGACCAAATTCTGCGGAGGGCCGGGCGAGTATAACGTTCAATCATGAGCGCAGTGCTATCAGAACTTCCGCAGCGACCAAAGAGGGGGCGGTTGAACCGTGCGAGTATGTGGCCGTTTTGACTCAGATATCCGCTTGCCCGCTGTCGGGGAAGTGAACAGGTGATGGGGCCGGGGGATTCGGGTATCTGGCATCATGAAATCCCGACAGGGTATAGTATATCAATACCTAGGTACTAGGGCAATGTTCGGCTCGTTCGCGATGACTGCGAACGACTGTCTGCTCACCGGGGGCGAGGACGCCGGTCAAAAAGAACTTCGCCATGGCCCACCTGTCGCCGGCTATCCCTTTGCAGAATGGTTCGTCGGGAACTAGTGGAGACTTCGGTGGGAGGGCGGGCACCTCTCTGATGAAAAAACTGAATATCGTTTGGACTGCGCGTACCGAATATCGGCCACTGGCGAAAGTTATGGATGGCCCAATATCACAATTTCATAGACGGGATACAATCTTGCCCGACCTCCAAGCCGTCTCAGAGTTTGACTGACAAGTCACACATCGGGAGTTTATGTTTGCTCTCAGACTTTGGGCTCTCGTGCGCCCCCGCGCCTCAGCAAGCGGCAGGCGGTCAGCTTGGCCCGGGCCCGCGCCGGCGTCTCGGAGCGGGCGACGTCCTTTGCCCGGGCGGCGCCTCCGGGCAAAGGCCCCCCCTCCTCCCGAGGCCAGCAGGGACGGGATGGTCTCGCACCCCCGGCGCGGACCAGGCCAGCGCATCCGCCCCCAGCCGGCCCGGTGCCGGGCGCAACGGAGCCAGCCGGGCCTCCTCCTCGGCGCTCCGGGCGTTTTGTCGAGGGGCCGCCGCCCGGCTCTACTTACTTCACTTCCCTGGAGGGGCCTCGCTCCAAGCCATGGCACCCTCCATAGCGGTCTCAACATCCGTTGGACCCCATGTCTCGAGGCCACCCCCCACTTTCGGAACGAACTCTTCGGGGCTGGAAACGGGTTTGTGCCACTATATTGGAGCAGGAAGGTAAGAGCGATTCCGTTGGGCAATTTGGAAGCTGCTATCGACGGACTCGTAGGAGATACCCCGACCAAGCTGGACCGGACGGAAGTCCGGAAGATCAATCTCCCGCGTCTGTGGAAAGGCCCTCAGTAGAGCCGGTTGTGAATTCATGCGCTTCCGGCGGCTGGAAGCGCAACTCGGTTATGAACCGACCGAAGCCAACGAGGACGCGATACGCCATCACCTCGGCGCTGCAGCAAGACTGAGAGAGGCGTCGGGTGAGAGAGCCGCCCACACGATACCTGGGGATGACGCCCTCAGCCGTATTGATGTTGTCGGCAGACCTGACAGGCATCGTGACACCGCTACGGTTTTGAGGCCAGCACAGACAACACGATTTGATCTTGTCCGCCTCATCGGCGATCACGTGTTCTGCAAACAGGGAAATGCACCGGCCGCCCCCTCGTTCCCTGCGACGTGTGCTTACCGCTACCGGTAGCAGGCATAACGGGCGTTCGCCGTGGAGCTCTTGGGCCTATTTTATAGTGTCTCAGTGTGCGCAGTAAGCCTTCATCGTTGCTGACGAGAATTTTTCGAATGAGACACGGCCGTCCATTTACTTTTGCAACAAATGAAGCGGGGGGCGGCTGAGGAAAAACAGAATCAGGTCGCGAATCGTTTCGACGTCTCGCCAATGACGATCTGGCCCGAGTCGGTTAACCGCCGGTGTATTAGAGCCTGTTACCACTCTCGCAACGCATCGATGATGAGTGGGAAGCCGATGAATCCGAGGAATAGTACATCAAGTTGCTCGCAGCGCGAGCAGAGGCGACGGCATCCCTGCAAGCGGCGAAACACCCGCTCGATTGTGGTGCTCCGCGTGGACAGCTCCCGGGCAGACGCCCCAGGCTCCCCCCGGCTGCGCCGCGGCGGCCCCCCTCGGCATCGTGGGGGTCCAGCCGCCTCGGGAGCGGCCGAGGGATTGAGGGCCGGTTGTGTGCGTGCCCCCGGTCCGGCGGGAGGGACTTTGACGAGGGGGCGGGCTAGCGACCGGGCCGCCCGCTTGAGGCGTACGATCGGGGCGCGGTGCAGACGCTCGCAGACCCGACCACGCCCGCCGGGTTGCGACCCGCGGGGCAGCCGGGGGGAGAGGGGGGCCAGGGGCCCAAGCGGGGGCGGCAACCCGCGCCCTTTCGCCCTGCGCGGCGACCGACCAGAGGGCGGAGCGCACGGGGCGGGGGGAGAGGCGGACCGGGCCGCGCGGCACCGGGCGAGGGTTTTCGACTCGGCCCGCCAGAAGTTGTGGTTACGACCGGGCCGCGCGGCACCGGGCGAGGGGGTGCGCTCCGGGCGTATGGAGCTGGCGTGAGGTCCATACATCCAGGAGGCCAGAAGCCTGCGCATGAGTGGGAACAGGCCCTAGTCTCGACGATGCGCCCGGATGTTGCCCATCCTTCACGCCATCGCTAGAGGAGTGTTGCGAAAAGGGTGTTGCAATCACCGGAGAGGCGGGGTAGGTTGGGAAGTCCCGCTCCCAAAGCAGCACCGGCGTGGCGGCGTACCCAAGTGGCTAAGGGAGAGGTCTGCAAAACCTCCATTCACCGGTTCGAATCCGGTCGCCGCCTTGTCACCCCTCCCGTCCATCGGGCCGCGGACCAAAACACACCCCTCTCTCCGAGTGTCGGATAAAATCGAGCAAGACGTGGATGTCTTGAGTCCGGGCGGTCTCCAACACGTGCTCAACCTTATGGCGCATATTTCCCCGCTGACGGAACAGAGCCGCAAACGCCCGTCGCAGGGCAGTAATCCGTTCCCGACTGAAACCGGCCCGCCGTAGGCCGACGACGTTCAAGCCGCGTACGGTATGGGTCCCGTCCATAATACAAAAGGGTGGGACATCTCGACTGGTCCGGGACAGACCCCGCAACAGGGCCAAGGTTCCGATCTTGACATGCTGATGCACGACACAGTTGCCTGACACAAAGGCCCGGTCCGCGACTTCGACATAACCGGCTAGGAGCGCTCCGCCAGCAATGATGGTCTGATTGCCCAACCGGCAATTATGCGCAACATGGGCGTGCTGCATGAGATAATTATCGTTGCCGATAATGGTGGTACTCTCGGCCTGGGTCCCACGGTGAATCTGGCTGTGCTCTCGGATGATGTTGCGATGGCCAATCTTGAGGAAGCTTTTTGCGCCCGAGTACGACACGTCTTGCGGAACGTGGCCGATGACCGCGCCCATATGGATTTCATTGTCTTCGCCGACTTCGGTCCAGCCGGTCAGGACGGCGTGGGCCAGAATCCGGGTTCCGCGTCCGACCCGGACGGTGCCGTCAATCACGACATAGGGACCAATGTCAACGCTGGGGTCAATGTCGGCCTGCGGGGAAATAACGGCGGTTGGATGAATCGCCATGCCTGACACGCAAGGGTCTCAAACCTTGTGCGGTCCGGTCGCCTCGTTCTCTACAGGTGTCGGGTCGACCGGCTCGCCAGGAATGCGATAGGTCCCGCTCGCCCACGCTCCACGGTCTAGCGTCCGACAGCGCTCCGAACAAAAAGGACGGTAGACATTATCATCCTGCCAAGCCGTTTTCCTACGGCACACTGGGCATCTGACTGTCCGCATAACATCTCACCTGATGGAATGAATAGATGCGCTTCCTGGTATGTTGGATTCTTAGGAAGAAGCGGGCGACCGGACTTGAACCGGCGACGTCCAGCTTGGGAAGCTGGCATTCTACCACTGAATTACGCCCGCTCGGGATTATCGCCTGATCCTTTACCCCACAAAGCCGGGGGGATGGTTTGGGATAAAGAAAACCCCGGCCTCGTCCTACTCTCCCACAGCATGCCGCTGCAGTACCATCGGCGCTGGAGGGCTTAACGGCCGTGTTCGGGATGGGAACGGGTGTGGCCCCTCCGCCATTGAAACCGGGGAAATTCTTTAAACACCTTATACCGACCTCACCCCAGAGTGTCAAGCCTCCTGCTTGCTCTTGGAGAGTTTCGTGCCAGAGTCGGTTGACGACCCTGATATCCGTCGTTACTGTGGTGCGCGTGAGGGAAGAAATCACCCATATTTTTCAGGCGAGTATCGAGGCCAAGGAACAATTCTTACGGGCGCAGAGCGAGGAAGTGATCGCCGCAACCAACACTGTTATACGGACGCTCCGCGCGGGTGGAAAGATTCTCCTGTTCGGGAATGGCGGCAGCGCGGCCGACGCGCAGCACTTAGCCGCCGAGTTCGTGAATCGTTACTTGATTGATCGTCCTCCGCTGCCGGCGATTGCGCTCACAACCGACTCCTCTGCCCTGACCTCGATTGCCAATGACTATGGGTCCGCTGACATTTTTGCCAAGCAAATCCAGGCACTTGGCAAAGACAATGACGTCGCGATTGCGCTCTCGACAAGCGGGAACTCGACGAACGTACTACGCGGCCTTGAGTGTTGCCGGACGCTTGGCATGCGGACCATTGGACTGACGGGCGGGAGTGGAGGGGCGATGGTCGGGATGGTAGACCATTGCCTGTGCGTTTCGGCCACAACCGTCACGCCCCGAATTCAGGAAACCCATATTCTCATTGGCCATGTGATCTGCGAGATGGTTGACCGCGTCCTCTACGGGACCGGTCACACGGAGAGTGAATAGTGAGAAACCGAGCGCTCGGGATGGATTAGGACGCAATGGAATTCCCCCCCATCGATCCGAGGCGGGCCGCCACCTATCCGCTCAGTCAGCGCCGCAGTAAAGTTGCCGCGCAGGGATTGGGTACACCGTGGCAGGTAGGTGGCAGCCTGAGAGAGTTTCTGCACTCTCTGCCTCGTATGCTGGCCGCTCCCGACCTGGAGGAGGTCGCCGGCCGCATTGCGACCGCAGTCCGCTCCGGGCGGCCCGTTGTCTTGGGTATGGGGGCCCATCCGCTCAAAGTCGGCCTATCCCCGCTGATTATCGATCTCCTGGAGCGCGGTGTCATTGCCGCGATTGCGCTTAACGGAGCCGGCATTATCCACGACTTTGAACTGGCCTATCAGGGGGCGACGTCCGAGGATGTTGCTGCTGGTCTGGATACCGGCCGGTTCGGTATGGCGCAGGAAACCGGAGAATTTCTGAACGCGGCCATGCAAACCGGGGTGATACAGCATGGGGTCGGTATTGGCCGGGCCGTGGGAGGCCGCATTCTTGCAGAACAATTGCCCTACGCCTCGCTGAGTGTGCTCGCTACGTGTGCCCGGCTGGAGGTGCCCGCCTGTGTGCATGTCGCGATTGGGACCGATATTATCCATATGCATCCCAGCGCCCACGGTCGGGCGATCGGGGAAGGTAGCCTCCGCGACTTTCACCTCCTGACGTCTGTCGTCGCCCAGCTTGAGGGTGGAGTGTTTCTCAATTTGGGTTCCGCGGTTATCATTCCCGAGGTGTTCCTGAAAGCGCTCTCGTTGGCGCGGAATCTCGGCCATCCGATCCAGACACTAACCACGGTTGATCTTGATTTCATCCGGCACTATCGACCGACCGTCAACGTGGTCCACCGCCCCACCCAACAAGGTGGACGCGGCTTCCAGCTCACCGGCCATCACGAAATCCTCTTCCCGTTGCTGTGTGCCGCGGTTCTGGAGGAACTGGGGGCCGAGGCGTCGGGCGAGGCGTGAGGCTGAAGTGAGGCGGGCCCCCCTCCAAAACGCCTGACCGCTCACGCCCAGCGAAAGCCGCATACACTCGCGGCATCTTCGGCTCGACTGGATGCACCATGAAGTTCATGCTGTTTTTACTACCCTCGATCCCAGCCACGCTGGAGGAGCGTAAGGCCCTCCGGCCGATTGCTGCCCACTCGGACCGCTGGCAGGCCATGTTTCAGGAGGTGGTTGAAATCGCCCAGTTTGCCGAGGAACTGGGCTTTGACGCGGTCGCCTTCCCGGAACACCATCTGCATAGCGAGGGCTTCGAGATGGGCGCTCCGCCCGAATTTCTCTTATATGTGGCCATGCAGACCAAACGGCTACAGGTCGGCCCTATCGGTTATGTGCTTCCTGGTTGGGACCCGCTCCGCCTAGCGGTGACCACGGCTTGGCTGGACCAACTGACCCAGGGGCGCTCTTTTGTCGGCTTTGCCCGCGGCTACCAGCAGCGCTGGCTGAACCAGATGGCGCAGAAGGTGCATATTTCCGCGACGGCCAGTGACCAGTCCAATCTGGATGAGACCAATCGGCGGGTCTTTGAAGAGGTCTACCATCTTCTCAAGCTGGCTTGGGCGGACGAGCCGTTTCGCTTTCAGGGGGAATTTTACGAATATCCCTACCCATATGAGAGCGGCACACCCTGGCCGCCCACGCCGTGGACCCGGGAATATGGAACGCCGGGAGAACTGGACAGCCAGGGTAACGTCCATCGGATCACCGTCGTACCCAAGCCCTACCAAAAACCCCATCCCCCGCTGTTTCAGGCGTTTTCTATTAGCGAGTCCACCATCCGCTGGTGCGCCAGAGAGGGAGTCATCCCCATGATTCTCCTGTCGCGTCACGAACAGACCCGCCAGCTCGCCCAAATCTATGCTGAAGAGGCCGGCAGGGCTGGACGCTGGCTGCCGCTGGGGTTAAATATCGGTGTCCTGCGCCAGATATATTTTGCCGACACCGTTCCGCAGGCCGTCCGTCTAGCGGAAGAGGGCCTAGTCGGGGTAGGATATAGACGGTTCTGGGGGCATTTTGGTTTTTGGGAGGCGTTTCGCTTTCCCGAGGACGAACTCGAATATCCCAGTGGGGAGCAACGCTTGCCCCTAGAGGAGTGGACGGTTGAGCGTATGATACGGGCGAATTATCTGTATGCCGGGCCGGTGGATGCCGTGGTTCGCGGCATAGACGCCTTGGCTGACGCGGCAAACCCGGAATGGTTTGCCTGGTTGTTTGACCAGGGGCTCCTCCCCCAGGCAGAACTCAGAAAACAACTCGAACTTTTCGGCACCCATATCCTGCCCCGCTATCGTTCATGATCCAGACCCAACGAGCACACCATGCCGCAGCAGTTCCAATACCAGGCAACCACACCCCAAGGACAACTGATTGAAGGCGTCAGAGAAGCCGAAGAGGAACGTGCGGTCGTGGCTTGGCTCCACACCCAGGGTTATATCCCCCTCAATGTCGCGCTCCCGCACAGCCGGGAAGCAAAACCCGTGCGCAACTGGCAGCTCTCCCTGCCGGATTTGCCTTGGCGTGGCCGTATCACGCAGCGGGACGTTTTGCTCCTGACCCGTGAGCTGGCAACCATGCTTGCAGCAGGACTGCCCCTGGACCGAGCACTGTCCGCCTTGGTCGGACTGGCCTCAAAACCCGCCCTCCGCCAGGCAGTGACCGATGTACTGAAGACCGTACAGCAGGGCAAATCGCTGGCCGATGCCTTAGCCCAGTACCCCGCGGTATTCCCTCCCTTATATCTGAACATGGTCCGAGCCGGAGAAGCGGGTGGGTTCCTGGAGACGGCGCTGCAACGCCTCACGGACTATCTTGAGCACGCCCAGGAGGTTCAAGAGGAAGTGAAGTCGGCGTTGACCTATCCGGTCCTGCTCGTGCTGTTTGGCGCGGGGGCGATTGTCTTCATGTTCATCTTCATTCTGCCACGCTTTGCCGGGTTGTTTGCCGACAGCGGCCAGACCCTCCCGGCGACAACCCGGTTCATGCTGATAACTAGCGAAGTGGTGCGGTCCTACTGGTGGGGCTTCCTCTTGGCCGGGGTCGGTGGCGTGTTGGGCTGGCAGCGCTATGTGGCCACCCCCCAGGGCCGCCTAGCCTGGGACGGCTTCTGCCTCCGTCTGGCGCTCTTCGGCCCCTTGCTCCAAAAGCGGGAGGTCGGCCGGTTCTCTCGCACCTTAAGCACCCTGCTCGGCAGTGGGGTGCCGCTGCTCCAGGGGCTGGAAATTGTGGAGGCTGTCATCGCGAACAGTGCCATCCGTCAGGCCATCAAGGAAGTCCGTGTCGGCGTCCGGGAAGGACAGGGGCTAGCCGCCCTGCTCGGGCGAACCGGTGCATTCCCGCCACTGGCACTCCAAATGATCGGGGTGGGCGAGGAAACCGGCCGACTGGACGACATGCTGAAACAGGTTGCCGATTACTTTGAGCGCGAGACGCAGCGGCAGATCAAGCGGCTGACCTCGCTGGTTGAACCCGTCTTGCTGCTGACGATGGGACTGATCATCGGCTTTGTGGTGATTGCCATGCTGGTTGGTATCTTCAGTATAAACGACATGCCCCTGTAGCGGGTAGAAAGGAAGAGGCGTATGCGATATAAGCAAAGAATATTGCTCGGCCAGGCTGGCTTCACGCTCATCGAACTCCTGGTCGTGATGGTTATCATCGGTCTACTGGTTGCCTTGGTCGGACCGAACGTCATGGGTCGGGCCGAGAAAGCCAAGCCTCAGTCCGCCCGGGTGCAGATTGAGAACTTTGCGAGCGCCTTGGAGATGTTCAAACTGGACGTAGGTCGCTATCCGACCGACGAGGAAGGCTTGGCCGTATTACGCCGAGCGCCGTCCGGCGTTGGTCGCTGGGATGGCCCCTATCTCAGAAAACAGGTGCCCAAGGACCCGTGGGACCGTGACTACGTCTATCGCCGTACAGAAAAAGATTTTGAGGTGCTCTCCTACGGCGCGGATGGCGTGAGTGGTGGCTCTGATGTGGACGCCGATATTCTCAGTTCCGAATAAGCGACGTGACAAGAGGAGGGTTGGGTGAATCTCCCGCCGAGTGTGCAGCGCCTCGCCACGATTGACTATTGTGACGGTCTCGGCATCGCCGTTGGGTCGCGCGCGATCAGCTTTGTGCATAGCACCAAGCGCGTCGTTCAGGTCGGACTGAAAACAATGCGGACCGTTCCCTTACCGGAAACCGCCGAGGACCGTCTGCCCGCTATCCGTCACGCCTTGAGCGATTTTCTGGCCGACATGGAGACCCTGCCGGACCAAACCGTCCTGTGTCTGTCTCGGAAAGAGGCGAGCGTGAACCGGCTGGTGGTGCCGGAAACCGCCCGTGGCTCGCTGGGCCAGGTCCTCCGCTATGAAGTCGACCGCCTCCTGCCTGTTCGTGAGGAAGAGATCTATTATGATTACGTGACGACTGAAGAAGGGGGGGAAGATCGCCGGTTGGGGATCGTCATTTTTTGTTTGCCCCGCCAGACAGTCGATCCTCTGGTCAACCTCCTGGTCGAGTACAATCTGCGCCCGCAGCGTGTCACCCTGAGCAGTGCCGCGCAGGCCACGGTCCTGCTGACCTGCTGCCCGGTCGCGCAGGGGCAGCAGGTCCTTGCGGTTCGGGACGGGGACGAGGTGGAGTTGAACTTTCTGCGTGAGCGCCAGTTCGTGGCCAGTCAGACGGTGCCGCTTGCGCGCGTTGCCGAGGCCGCCACCTGGACGAATACGCTCGCCCACAGTATTACCCGCAATTTCCCTGGGAGGGTGCCGGGCACGATTCCCGTCTTTATCTGGGACGAGCAGGGGGTGTTGCCCGTGCGGGGGGAGCCGGACCGGGATCTGGCGGACGCCGCCCGGGCGCAGTGCCCGCCCGGTGCCGCCGCCGGGGGGCTCTCCGTTGTGAGCGGGGCCGCCCTGGGGGCGGCCCTGCAGGCGGTGGGCGAAGGGCGCGGGATCAACGTGCTGGCGGCGGAGAGCCGGGCGCCCCGGGCAAAACTGCTCTCGCCCCTGACCTTGGTCTTTGTCGGGGGGCTGCTGGGGCTGAGCCTGGTCTGGGCCGCGTCCGCCGTGCTCCAGGACCGCCGTGCCCTCCGGCAGATTCAGGAGCAGATTCAGGCCCTGGCCCCCGCGGTCCGGCAGGTCCAGGAGGACGAAACGGATGTGCTCCGGCTCCAAGCGCACCTCCAAACCCTGTGGTCTGAGACCCGCCTCCGGCTGACCCCGCTCCTTACCGACCTGTCCGAGCGCATCCCCCCGGAAGTCTACCTCACCAACCTGCAGTTCACGAAAGGTAAGGTCAAACTCCAGGGCGTGGCGAAGAGCGGGGCGGCCTCCGATTTAGTTGGGGCCCTGGAAGCGTCGCCCTGCCTGCAGGATGTTTCGCCACAATCCCCTTTCAAGACGACCGGCAAGGGTGAAACCTTTACCCTGGGTGGACAGGTGAACACATGCGGCGAAACGCACTCCTAAAGGCTTGGCAGCGGCTCTCTTCCCGGGAACGGGTCCTCGCTAGTCTAGCCTGTGGCGCACTGATGCTGGTTGTTCTCCGCTATGGCGTGGTCGCCCCGTATCTGGCCTATACCACCCAACTCGAAGAGCGGATTGCGCGCGATGTGCAGCGTCTGGCAAAAATGCAACGGCAACACGACCGTGCCACCGCAGTCCGGCAGCGGATGCGCACCGTGGAGAAGCAGTTTTCCGCGGCCTATGACCAACTCCTCCCCGGTGCAACGCCGACCTTGGCAGCGGCCCGGCTTCAGGAACGGGTCCAAACCTTTGCCGACCAGAGCGGGCTGACCCTGGTCTCGACTCAGGTCCTGAGAGAGCAATCGCTCGGGTCCTTGCGTAAGACCGCAGTCAAAATGACGTTTCGGGGCAACACGGCGGCGGTCGCGGACTTTCTTGCCCGGGTTGAATATGGAGACTGGTTGCTGTCAGTGTCCCGTTTGGAGGTCGGAACCTCCCGGCGACGGCGAAGCCGGGCCGTCCGTCCGCCGCTCACGATCACGCTTGAAGTGGAAGGCATCATGCGGGAGAGCGCTCAGGGGAGAACTCCCCTTCAGGTAGCGAAGCAAGAACAGGCAGCCGAGAGAGAGTGACCGCGAATATGCGCATTCGTCGATTTTTCCACGCATTCCTGGCGATCATCGCGCTTGGCATCGTCTGGCAGATGGTCAGCACCTGGAACCGGACCACTCCCGTCATCCCGGCGGAGTCGGCCCGTGCTCGGCCCCAGACGCCGGACCGTCCCGCTATGGCCCTGTCGGCACGCTCCATCCAGACCGGCCAGCGCCTAGCCCAGCAGACTACCGACAAAGACCTCTTTTCGCCGGACCGGAAGCGCCCGGTCGTTGTCCAGCAAGTCGCTTCAACCGAGCCGCCCCCGCCGCCTTCACATCTCACCTTGGTCGGCGTCCTGCTAACCCCCGGCCGGGAAGAGGCCTTTCTGGCCAATTCCTCACAGGGCAATCGCGTCACGCGGGTGCAGAAGGGCGAGGAGGTCGACCGCTATCGCCTCACCCGTCTGACCGCCTCTGAGGCGACGCTCTCCCTCGGGGACGACGGCGGAGAAGTTGCCTTGCCCCTCGCCCTGCTCAGCAGTAAAAAGGCCAAGGATCTGCCTCGGCTAGCCCCCAAGAAAGTGGCGGTGCCCCAGCAAGCGGACCAAGGCCAGAACCCGGCCCTGGGAGCGAGTGGCGAGGATCCCCTCCAGATTCAAGACGATATCCAACAATTACGGCGCCACCTCCGGAGGCTCCGGCGACAAACCCGCCGGGTCGAACGTCGGATGGAAGCAGCAGAGACCCTGGAAGAAGAAGAGGTCGAATGAGAGGCAGTCAGGCATCAAGGCGGACACGGGCGGTGGGCAGAATGGGACGGGGCGGAGCGTGGGCGGGCCTCCTCTTGTGTGGTTTCCTGTTGCGGCCGCCGCCGGGGCACGGGCAGGAGACGGAAGCGGGGATTGTGGAAGATGGACCGGGGGCCGCCGCCGGGGCCTGCGTGCCGGTGGCGGCCGCCGATCTCATTGAATTGAATTTTGAGGGCGTCGATATTCGAGAGGTCATTCACGGGCTGGCGGCGGGGTTGTGCCTTCACTACTCGGTCGACCCGCGGGTCCAAGGCGCGGTCACCCTGCGCACGGCCAGCAAGATTCGGGGGCAGGATCTCTTGCCGCTCTTCCATCAGATCCTGCGTCTCAACGGCATCGCCGCGGTGAAAGTCGGGGATATCCATCATATTGCTCCGGTTGACGAGGCAAAGACCAAGGCCCCCCTGCTGCGCGCAAGCCGCCAGCGTCGCGCCGCGTCCGCGCATGACGAATTCGTGATCGAACTGGTCAAGGTCGAACACGTTGCTGCATCCGAGATGACGGAAATTCTGCGCCCCTTTGTCTCGCCCGGCGGCGATGTCGTGGCTTACCCACGGGGCAATCTGCTCATCTTGACCGATCTGGCCTCGAATGTCGAACGCCTCCGAGACCTGATTGCGGCGTTTGATACGGACACCTTTCGGACCCTCCATGCCCAGATTTACCGCATCGAACACGCCAACGTCGAGGACCTCGGCAAGGAATTGCTGAGTATCCTGCAGCCCTACGGGGTGACTGTTGAGAACGCGGAAGAACGCGGGCTGTATATCATTCCACTCACCCGGCTGAATGCGATCGTCGTCTTCGGTTTCAACGAGGAAGTTTTCAGCCAGATTGAAAAATGGATCAGAGTCCTGGATGTACCACCCGAAAAGGGGGGGGGGCGTACCGTCTATGTGTATGCGGTCGAGAATGCGAAAGCTGCCGACCTCGCCGGTGTGTTGGGCAATTTATACGCGGGGGGTGGGGGTGGCGGGAGCCGGAGCGAGCGTGAGAGCAACCGAGATTCTCTCCAGAGGGACAGCGATGCAGAGACCGGCCTCAACCGCGGTGGGGGGGTGGGGGGGCGAGCCTCACGGGGGGGCGGGAGTCGTAGTGTGCTGATCGAGCCGGCAGAGGGCGAGACGCCGCTCTTCAAGGAAGTCGTTCGCATTGTGGCCGACGAGATTTCGAACTCCCTGATTATTCTGGCTACGCCCCGAGATTACGACAAAATCCGGCAGGTACTAAACCGGCTTGATGTCGTTCCGCGGCAGGTGTTGATTGAAGCTATCGTTGCCGAGATCAAACTTACCGGAGACTTGAAATTCGGCATCGAATATGCCTTTGCCTCTGGGAATATAGACAAGATTCTCGGCACAACTGGAGAGGACGGCACGGCCGGGGTCGCGGCCTCGGAAGCCGGAGCACTCAGCATCACCAATAACACCCTGCTCCAGTCCGGGGCCAAGCGGGCGATGAATATCGGTGAGCAGGGACTTTTCTCTTTCATTACCAACCAGGACAGTTTTGTGTCGCTGATCAACGCGGTCAACACGCGCTCCAGGGTGAACATTCTAGCCACTCCGCATATCATTGCCGCGGATAATCGGGAGGCGCATATCCTGATTGGGGAAGAGGTGCCGATTCTGACCTCCACCCAGCAGAGCACCCTGGCCACCGCGAACATCGTGGCCAGCATCCAATATCGGGATACCGGGATGATCCTGACCATCCTGCCCCAGGTCAACTCGGCCGGGCTGGTCAATATGGAGATTCGCCAAGAGGTTAGCCAAATCGGAGTAGCTTCGTTCGGTGATACGAACTCCCCCAGCTTTCTCTCGCGCGAAACCGAAACCACCGTGGTCGTACGCAACCGCGAATCTGTGCTGATCGGCGGCATTATCGATGAACGGGTCGAGCGCTCCCGTGACGGCGTGCCTTTTTTAATGGATGTGCCCGTACTCGGCCGCCTCTTTCGGGTCGAACGGGACAAGCGCGAGCGGACCGAACTGGTCATCCTCATCACGCCTTATGTCATTCGTGATCGAAACGAAGCACAAGCGGTGACAAGGGAATTCACCGACCGCATCCATCAACTCCGCACAATGATCGAAAGCGCCCATCCGCCCACCGACCAAGCCCCCCGCCCGATGCCAGGGGACAATGCCCAGGATAGTGCATCGCCTCCCGCCCGGGAGAGGGTGCCTTGAGAGCGTGGTCCATGTCGTGTCGCAGGCGTTGGTCTGGAACGAGGAAAATGCGGCGGCGAACCGATTCAGCGTCGCCGGTTCAACAGCGACATCAAGGGTGCGCTTGGCCCACTGCGCTACGTCGGTGGGCCCCGTGCCCCCCCCCCCCCCCCCCCCAGTGGTCGTACTGCTGTTGATGCCGCCCATGTCAATAGCGCCGCCGGTGACCTGAATATCGATGGGAATCGGCGCGGGTGCGAGTACGCCCGTTGTCGTGGTATGAATGCCAGCCTTGCCGGCGTTTTAACGCGCCGAAAGAGCGAGTTGGTGCCAGAGGCGAGACGAGGGCCTTGCGAGACTCCGCTGCCCTTATGCCGAAGATAAATGCCCTCCCCTAGGAGGTCCCCTTGGAGACGATCTTGCCACCGTGAACTCCAGCTTGAGCAAGCCCGTCCCATCGCGCTCACGCCTTGAGCGATTTTCTGGCCGACATGGAGACCCTGCCGGACCAAACCGTCCTGTGTCTGTCTCGGAAAGAGGCGAGCGTGAACCGGCTGGTGGTGCCGGAAACCGCCCGTGGCTCGCTGGGCCAGGTCCTCCGCTATGAAGTCGACCGCCTCCTGCCTGTTCGTGAGGAAGAGATCTATTATGATTACGTGACGACTGAAGAAGGGGGGGAAGATCGCCGGTTGGGGATCGTCATTTTTTGTTTGCCCCGCCAGACAGTCGATCCTCTGGTCAACCTCCTGGTCGAGTACAATCTGCGCCCGCAGCGTGTCACCCTGAGCAGTGCCGCGCAGGCCACGGTCCTGCTGACCTGCTGCCCGGTCGCGCAGGGGCAGCAGGTCCTTGCGGTTCGGGACGGGGACGAGGTGGAGTTGAACTTTCTGCGTGAGCGCCAGTTCGTGGCCAGTCAGACGGTGCCGCTTGCGCGCGTTGCCGAGGCCGCCACCTGGACGAATACGCTCGCCCACAGTATTACCCGCAATTTCCCTGGGAGGGTGCCGGGCACGATTCCCGTCTTTATCTGGGACGAGCAGGGGGTGTTGCCCGTGCGGGGGGAGCCGGACCGGGATCTGGCGGACGCCGCCCGGGCGCAGTGCCCGCCCGGTGCCGCCGCCGGGGGGCTCTCCGTTGTGAGCGGGGCCGCCCTGGGGGCGGCCCTGCAGGCGGTGGGCGAAGGGCGCGGGATCAACGTGCTGGCGGCGGAGAGCCGGGCGCCCCGGGCAAAACTGCTCTCGCCCCTGACCTTGGTCTTTGTCGGGGGGCTGCTGGGGCTGAGCCTGGTCTGGGCCGCGTCCGCCGTGCTCCAGGACCGCCGTGCCCTCCGGCAGATTCAGGAGCAGATTCAGGCCCTGGCCCCCGCGGTCCGGCAGGTCCAGGAGGACGAAACGGATGTGCTCCGGCTCCAAGCGCACCTCTCCCCCAAGTCCACACAATGGCGCGTGGCCCCCCCCCCCCAGCGGCACAGCGGTCTGCCGCCACCGCTGAGGCCTGCGTTCCTGAAAGGCCCTGCAAAAAAAACGGCGCGGGGAAGGCCCCGCGCCGCACCGGCTCCCGCCCGGACCCGCCGCCAGGACGGACCCGAGCACTCGCCCCCCTAGAGTTGCGCGGCACTCCCGGGCGCATGCTGCGAGAGCGGCGTGACCTGATCGTACTCCTGCTCGTCGGTCCCCTTGAAGTACGAGAAATTGAGACCGATCACCCCCAGGCTCTCGGCGATCGATTGCCCGTTCTTCGTCGCATCGGTTCCCGGGGGAAAAGCTCTCCCCAGTCCCGTGGCTTCCGCCCCGGTGTTCGTCACCACCCCCGCATCACTCTTGACATCTACGGTATTGTTGAAGAGCCGGAACGTGCCCGACGAGATCGCCAACTCCCCCACCTTCGCCCCGTTGCACGACAGCACCGTCTTCTTGCCCGCTCCCACCTCCATCTCCATCTCCTGCGCCAGCGCTGCCGGCAGGAACATGCAGGTGTTCACGTTCTTGGCCAGCAGCACCTCCCGCGCTTGCCATTCGACCTCCCCCTCCTCGTCGAACACCAGCAGACTGACCGGGTCCGTGCCCTCCACCTTGTCCCCGCCGGCGTTCGTCCCCATATAGGCGAGATGATTCATCGGCAACGTGAGCACCAGCTTGGTCCGGGTCTGCACGTTCGCATCGTCCAGGGCCGTCCACTCCCCGATCTGGGCCACTTTCGTGTCAGCGCTGAAATCCGCATTATGCCCCGCATCCGCTAAGGCCAGCCGAATCGCCTCCCCATTCTCTTTCTTATTAGAACCATTATTGTGCGTGGTCCAGCACCCGTCTCCGTCATCCTCGGTCTGCATGATGGGCCCCGGCGTGTTCGTTCCCGGCCCACAGCCGATCAACGAGACGGTGGTATAGCTCGACGAGAAGCCAGAGCCGGCGGAGACCAGCGCCGCCTTCCCGGGAGCGAGGAGGGCGGCCGCCGCATTGTCGGGATCGGTGCCCGTATCCGTCCCGTCCTTCAGCCCCTTCGTCGGCGCTATCCACGCCTCCAGCCACCCACTGCGGGCGGCGCCCAGGGAGACCGCCTGCCCCGGCTTCGGGGTGCGCTGCGCCACGGCCCCCCGCCCCGCCGCCTCCAACTCTACCTGCTCGTCACAGTTCCCCGGATCCCCCACCACGAGCCCCTGCTCACTGAGGGTGGCCGTCCAGGAGTCGGCGGGCGTGAGACAAATCTTGAGCGAGGCCACCATCTTGTTCATCGGATCCCGCACGGCCACCTTCACCACGACTTTCGCCTCATCGTCCGTCTCGTTCATCACCCCGGCGGGCGCATGCAGGTGAATGTTCGTGTTCGTGGCGTTCTCGGTGGACCAGTAAGGGAACAAGAGATGTTCCGCGTTCGCGTGGGTGACATAGGGCTGATTCTGCGCCTGCACGCCCATAGGGAAGGCGGCGCAACTGATGGCCACGGCCACGGCGCAGGGGACGACTCTCGACAAAAAACTCCAACTCATGATGTCTCTCCTCTCTAAGTGGTTGAACATACTTCCGTCACAAATCACGTACTATACTCGGGGCCGGGGGGAGGTCTAGCGGGCGCGTTCTCCCTCCTCTCGCTCGTCTTCGTATGCCCGCTCGACGCAGGCCGCCAGACCCGCTTGCGACAGGCCGAGGAGCCTGCCCGTGAGGGCCCCGGGCCGCCGCTGTCAAGCCGCGACGGGCCGCCGCCCCCTGCGCCCGGCTTCCCGCCCGGATGTGCGGGGGGGGGGGGGGGGGGGGGGGGAATACCTCCCTGTTCTCCTGTGCCACATGCTGCTTACCCGACCTCTGTTTGCAAGACATGATACCAGATCCCGCCCTCCTTGCGCCACGTGTCCACCACGACGGTCGAGGTGGCAAGGGGGCCGGCGGCCCTGGAGGGGAAAGTATACTCGTATGCGATGCGCAGGGCAACCCCGGCTTCCGCGACGGTCGGCGCGAGCTGGAAGGCCTGCGGGTCCAGTACCGTGACCGCGGTCACTTTGACGCCGGAGCGCCGGCGGGCCTGCGAGATCGCCTGCCCGAGCTGCTGGCGCTGCGCAGGGTGCTCGTACTGGAGGGCCCGCGGGAGATCCTGCTGCACCCGCGCCTGCCAATACGCCGTGAAGCGCGCCTGCAGACTGGCGCTCGCCGCCTCGGGAGCGGCCTCTCGCAAGGTCACCAACGCCGCGGCCAAGCTGACCGCCACGCCCCCGTACAAGAACAATCGCCCCCTCATGTCTCGCGCCGCCCTCCCCAATCTGGTGTCTCCCCGGCCCTCGTCCCCTGCGGACAGAGCCCCCTCCTATACACCCCGCCCGTCTGTGTCAAGAGGAAAACGGACCGCCTTTGCGTGGTTCCTCTTGAGACGTGCCCATGGATGCTCCAGCAATGCCTCTGCGCTTTTGCTCCCTCCCCTGCGGAGAACGGGTAGGGATGAGGGAGACTGGCTGTCCGCTCCGTTGACAGCGTACAAGACTCCTTGTATCACGAAGCTGCGATGACCGAATGCGAAGCCTCCGGCATAGCCCTGACCTAGAGGGGAATCTGATCGCTCGGTTTGTAGGGCTGATGCAATCTGCTTGATCGCTCGGGGAGTATGGACTCCTGTGCCGCGCAAGCGCTCACTGCGCGCCCCTCCACACAGAAACGATGGAGGCCCTGTGCCAGCCGGGCGATACGTTGGCCAAGGTAAGGGGAAACCCTCCGTCAGCGAGATGGAGCGCTGCGTGTCCGGATTGAGCAAACTACACCGCGATATGCTTAATGCCTTGAACAATGTCGGCGAAAAACAAAGGAAGAGAGAGTGAATTCGGTTCCCCCATTGCTGATCGAAGCCCGTGAGCTTGGCAAATCCTACCGGCTGTACCCGCGTCATCTGGACCGTTTGAAGGAAGTGGTGTGGTTAGGGCGCCGACGCTTTTCGCAGGAATTTTGGGCTCTGCGTCATGTGTCCTGGCAGGTCTGCCGGGGCGATGCCTGGGGTATTGTCGGGCAAAACGGGGCTGGCAAAAGCACGTTGTTGAAACTCCTGTGCGGCGTGACCCTGGCGTCGGAAGGGCAGGTGCGCAGCTACGGACGGGTCAGTGCCCTGCTCGAACTTGGCATCGGTTTTCATCCCGAGTATACCGGACGCGAAAACCTCGCCCTGTCTGGAGCCTTGATGGGCCTCGGCCAGGAAGAACTGGCGGAACGCCTGCCGGCGATTATGGAGTTCGCCGCTATTGGGGATTTCATGGAGCGGCCGCTCAAAACCTATTCGTCGGGCATGGCCGTGCGGCTGGCCTTTGCCCTGGCTACCTGCGTTGAGCCGGACGTGCTCGTTACAGATGAAATTTTGGCTGTAGGGGACGAGGCGTTCCAGAAGAAATGTATTCGCCGGATAGAAGATTTTCTGGCTGGTGGTGGTACCCTGATTTACTGCGCCCACAATACCTATCAGATCAGGAAACTGTGCGGCAAAGCGCTGTGGGTACACCAGGGGCAGGTGCGGGCGCAGGGGGCGGCGTCCGCCGTGGTCCAGGAATACGCGGCGCTCATTGATGCCCAGACTGAGACGGCCCCGGACGAGCCGCTAGTACGGCCACTCTCCCGGGCCACGGGCGAGAATCGGGTTACCGATGTCCGGCTGCTGAACGGCCACGCCCAGGAAACCGCGCAGTTTGCTTTCGGCCAGCCATTCCGGGTGCGAGTCAGGCTTGAGGCGGGGGTGGGGGAAACCAGACCGCCAGTGATCCACATTGGCTTGGTACGGGCCGATCTGGTTCCGGTCTACGGGGTGTCGTCCGATATGGATGGGGTGGCCCCGCGGCGCCTGGAGGGAGACACCTATCAGATCGACTATGTCCTGCCCGAGTTGCGCCTGCTGCCCGGCCGCTATGTGCTACGGGCCCATGCGGTGGATGGTGCCGGTCTTCGGTATTTTGATACGGTTGAGCGAGAGTTTGCTGTGTACGGAGAGAATCGAGAACTTGGCCTCTGCTCTTTGCCCCATACCTGGGAGGCCTAGCCGGGGTCGTACGAACGGCATACGGTGGGTAGTAGTCGATGTGGAGAGGGGGCGGATGAGGGCGGGGTTGTGGCGGGTCGGTCAGGATGGGCTCAAATACGGGTTGTATTTCCCGCTGGCGGCGGCGTTGCCCTTGCCGACGGCCTACCGTTTGGCCCAAGCCTGGGGGCGGCGGGAAGCCCGGCAGGCCCCGCCTGCCCTGCTTGATCTGATCCGGGCCAATATGGCCGTCGCACTGCGGTCAGCAACTCCGCCCAGGGACGCGGTGACGAGACGATTTTTTGAGGTGAGGAGTTGTGACCAAATCGACGCGTATGCCTCGGGGCGGTACTCGTGGCGCCGTCTGGCGCGCTGGGTGCAGGTCAGCGGCGAAGCGCGGCTCTTGTCAGCGGTCGCTGAGAAGCGGGGCATCCTCTTGGTGACTTTCCATTATGGCGGAGGCTCCCTCATTTTCCCCTATCTACGGGGACGCGGGCTGGCCGCCCATCTGCTGGCGAACGCCCCCCCACAGGAGCGGAAGGTGGAGGACTGGATCCCGTCTACGTTCGGGCGGCGACGTTTTGCGCAAATTGCGCGATTGATGGGGCGCGAGGTCATTTTTGTCAGTGCGACCAGTCCCCGGAAAATCCACCGGGCCCTCCGCGCGGGTGGCATGGTGGTTGCGCTTCTGGACGTGCTGCCCGAGTTTGTCGGCGTCAAGGCCTGGCGAGAGCAGCAGGTGCCCTTCTTGGGCCGGCCAGCTTGGTTTCCGACCGGTTTGCTGTCGGTCGCGGCACAGGCCGATGCGACGATCGTGCCTTTTTTTGGCTGGGTCGGGGCGGACCACTACCGGCATTTTTCGTTTGAGGAGCCGTGCCGAGCGAGCGGACTGGACGAGACCTTGGCCATTTTGGTCGGTCTGCTTGAGCAATATATTCGGCGCTATCCGTATGAATGGCATCACTGGCCGGTGTTGCAGAACTTTTATCGCCGAACTGGCGAAGGGTGAACAGATGCCGAGCGCCGCATCTCGTCTCCCTTTTCAGGTCCTGGCGAGCCCGTTCAGGCTGGCCCGCACGGGCGTGCGGCACCGGGCACTGCTGCGTCAGATGGTGATCCGCGATGTGACGGCCCGTTTTGTGGGAACCAGTCTGGGGGTGATGTGGAATTTGATCCAGCCGTTCATCCTGCTCGGGCTGTACACCTTTGTGTTTGGAGTAGTGTACCGCGTACGCTTCCAGATCGAAGGAGTCGGCTTTGTGCCGTTTGTGTTCTGCGGGCTGTGGCCGTGGCTGGCGTTTCAGGAGGCGTGTCTGCGCTCGGTAACGGTCATTGTCGAGAATGCGCAGTTGATGAAGCGCGTCCAGTTTCCGTCCGAGTTGTTGGTCGTCTCCGCGGTGGTGTCGAGCTTTCTGAGTCACGCCGTCGGTTTCGGGCTGATGCTACTCGGGGTCGCGCTCTGGCAGGGCGGGGTTTCCCCTGTGGCGCTTGGCCTGCTGATCATTCCGTTCTCGCTCCAAGTGTTGCTGGCCATGGCGTTTGGGCTGCTGCTGTCTCCAGCCAACGTGTTCCTGCGGGATGTATCCCAACTGGTCACAGCGCTGTTTACCGTATGGTTTTTCCTGTCTCCAGTGCTGTATGCGATCGAGATGGTTCCGCAAGCCCTCCAGCCCGTCCTGGCCTGGAATCCCGTGGCCCCCATCCTTGCCCTGTACCGGGAACTGATTCTGACCCCCGAGCAGGTCGTCTGGAGCGGGGTCCTTTACCCGCTCGTTCTGTCGCTGGTCCTGCTGGGCTTGGCCCAGCGGGTGTTTGCTGGCTGCAAGGGCTATTTTGCCGACTATCTCTAGGGCCGGGGGCGGAGGGGGGCACACTATGCGTGGGAATATCAGAGAATTTGTCCGAGTGGTAGCGGAGACGCTGACGATTCCGCAACCCGTTGTCGAGATTGGGGCGTACCAGGTTGAAGAGCAGCCGTACTCTGCCGACCTGCGGCCGCTGTTTGCGGGGAAGGACTACACGGGGTGTGATATTCGTCCCGGACCTGGGGTGGATCGGGTCGAAGATGTGCACCAACTGACGTTTGCGGCCGGCATGCTAGGGACTGTCTTGATGCTGGAGACCTTGGAGCACGTCAGAAATCCGCTCCAGGCCATGGCCGAGGCGTTTCGGGTGCTGCGGCCCGGCGGTCTGGTGGTGATCAGTTCGTGTATGGACTTTCCCGTGCATGAACATCCGGCTGATTATTGGCGTTTTCCCCCGCAGGGGTTTGATCTGTTGTTGGAGCGCTTCGTGCCGCGCCGGGTGTATGTCCAGGGTGCGCCCGTGTTTCCGCACTCTTTGGCTGGGGTTGGGATCAAGCCGGGGCTGGCTGAAGGGCTTTCCCCGCAGACCCAATTGGAGCGGCTTGACCAGCGGGTGCGGATGATTCCGGGCACCTTAACCCAGGAGGTTCCTCCCCGGCTTGGCCCCGACCTGTTTCGGCTCATTGACGAAGAGGTGAGTGAGGAGGAGCAGGCTCGGTATCCGGTTCCTATGCTGCACAACGCCTATGACCAATTGTTGCAGAGAGATGAAGAAATCGCCCAACTCCGCTCCGACCTCCACCGCTTGCGGGCCGCCGCCGAGTCGCCCCGACAGGACGCTCCTCTCCCTCGCCTTGTACGGCTCAAGAGATTTTGTCAGAAGCTGATGGGGTGACGTGACGTCATGACCGCGCTGGCCCGTGTCTCGATTCTCCTGGTCACAAAAAATGGGGCCCGCTATCTGGTCGAAGTGCTGGACGGCATCGGCCACCAACGGGGACGCTTTCGCGTAGAGGAGATTATCGCGGTGGATTCCGGCTCGCGGGATGGATCAGTGGAGATCTTGCGTGCGGCCGGGGCGCAGGTGATGACCATTCCTGCTGCTGCGTTCGGCCACGGCAAAACCCGCAACTTGGCCGCCTCGTACGCCCACGGCGACTATCTCGTCTTTCTGACCCAAGACGCCACCCCGGCCAGGGCTGACTGGCTGGAAAACCTGCTCGCGCCCCTAGTGGCCGACCCGCTCGTGGTCGGCGCTTATAGTCGCCACACGCCGCGCCCGAACTGCCATCCCATGGAATGGCGCCGGATTGTCCAGGAGGAGCCGACCGGCCTGCCGGACTCCCGCATCAACAGCCGGGTCGATAACCCGGACTATGACCGGAATCCAGCTTTTTTTTATTTCTTTGCCAATACCAGTTCTGTCATTCGTCGCGCCACTTGGCGTAACATCCCCTGGCCCGAGGTCGAGTTTGGCGAGGACCAGCTATGGGCCAAACAGGTGCTCGAAGCCGGCTATAAGACCGCCTATTGTGCCGACTCGGTCGTCTACCATTCGCACAGTTACGGCCCGTGGGCCAATTTTCGTCGTCATTTCGACCATTTTGCAGCGCTGCACCAGGAGGCGGGACAGCCGCCGCCAAGCAGTCTGGCCGCGTGTCTGTCGGCACCTATCCAGACCGCCCGCGCAGACTTGGCCTTCTGGATACGGAAACAGGGGCAGACGAAGACGCAGGTCCTGTCTCGCTGGGCGCTGCCCGCGCTGAGCTGGCACCTCGCCGCCCGCCTCGGGATATGGTTGGGAGAACGGGCATATCAATTACCGGACTGGCTCCAGACCTGGTTTTCATATCAGGCCCACATCAAACGTCAGTAGTGGAAGATAAAAAGCGAGGCTACGGATATGCGCATTGTCCAAGTGGTGCATGGGCTTCCCCCACAGGAGCGAGCTGGTACCGAGATTCTGACTCTGGAACTGGCGCGGGCGCTCCAGGCGCGGGGGCACCAAGCCACGATCATCGCGCGGACCTTTGCTCCTGAATGCGAGGAATGCAGCTTGAAAGACGAGCAGGACGAGCACGGGCCACGGATTATTCGCATTGTCAATAACTACATCCGGACGAGCTCTTTTCGCCTCCATTATGACAACCCCTTTTTTCACGACACCTTTCGTCGGATCTTGGACCGGTGTGGGGCTGATATTGTTCATTTTCAGCATGTTGCCCACCTCGCGGCCAGCCTTATTCCCAGTGTATCGGCGCTTGGTTACCCAACGGTGCTGGGCCTGCACGATTTCTTTTTTGCCTGTCACCGGGTGCAGCTTATTGATCGTGCCGACCAACTCTGCCCAGGGCCGCAACAGGGTAGGCGCTGTGTCACATGTCTCCAGGATGTCGCCTCAGCCGAAGATGCCCACCATCGCTTTACGTTTATGGCGCGGGTCTTGCGAGTTCCACAACGGGTGATCACGCCATCTGCCTTTCTAGCCCGGCGGATTGCAGAAGAGTTCCCTTTTTTGCACGACCGGCTCCAGGTTATCGCTCCAGGGCTGCCCCTGCCGCCCGGCTTAGCGTTCAGTGAGCAGCGACCCGCCGGGGTATATACGGGGCAGGAGGTCTCGGGTCCGTCCCCACGGCCTTTGCGGATTTTGTATGTCGGTGTCCTGCTGCCGCATAAGGGCGCGCATGTTTTGATTGACGCTCTCAAGGGCATACCCGCCGAGCGGACCCACACCTCGTTCTATGGGGCTGAGGTTGCGGGTAGGCAACCCTATGTTGATCGGCTCCACGAAGCCGCTGCGGGACTGTCCGTCCATTGGGGGGGAGTATATAAGCGCTCCGCACTCCAGGCTATTCTGACTGAGCACGACGTGCTGGTTATGCCGGTCACTTGGGAAGAGACGTTTTCTCTGGTGACTCGTGAGGCGTTGCAAGCCGGCCTGCCGGTCATCGCCGCCCGACGTGGGGCCTTACCCGAGGTCGTCGAGGACGGGCGTAATGGGCTGCTGTTCGAGCCCGAAAATGCCGCGGATCTCCAGCACTGCCTCCGCCGTCTGCTCAATGAACCAGGGCTGTTGGCTCGGCTCAAGCCGGGCCGGTTTGCCTGGCGCGACACTGGCGCCTATGCCCAGGATGTCGAGCAGATGTATCAGGAAGTAGTAGCACAGTCCGGCTCCTGTCCAGTGGCCCTACAAAGCACGGAGAGGTCAAGCCCATCCGATCAAGCCTCGGATGCCTCCGGCCCGGCCGGACTGCCCCACCCGATCAGGGATACGCCGCCTGACCCGACACCGCCACGCCTGAGCGTATGTCTGCCAACTTATAACGGTGAGGCCTATGTTGCCGAAGCGGTACAGAGCGTATTGCAGCAGAGCTATCGCGCTTTTGAAATCGTCGTGGTCGACGATGGATCAAGCGACCGGACGCTGGATATTCTCCAGACGTTTACCGATCCCCGCATCCGTATCTATCAGAATCCGCGCCAACGGGGCATTCCGGGCAACTGGAATGCCGCGGTCGAGTTGGCACGGGGTGAGTACGTGTGTGTTTTTCACCAGGACGATGTCATGCTGGCTGGTAACCTGGCCCGCAAGATGGCGCTGTTTGACACCGACTCCAGCCTCAGTCTGGTGCATTCTCGGGCGGAGCCCATCATCGAGTCGGACGCGCCGAATCGGCTGAGCGATTGGATGGAAAAGGCCGAGGCGGACTTTGTGGAAGAGGGCGAGGCGTATTTTCGCAAACTGCTGCTGCGCGGGCCTTGTATCTGTGCGCCGACCGTTATTGTCCGGCGGGAGCAACTGGGCGCGACAGGTGGATTTAATGAAGCGCTGGGCTTTGCCTGCGACTATGAGGCGTGGATGAAGCTATGCCTTGAGGGACGGGTTGGGTTCCTCCATGACACCTTGGTGCGCTACCGCTGGCATGCCGACAATGCTTCGCACCGCTATCAATACGAACGGGGGGTGGAGGAGTGTGGGTACGCAATGCGTAGGGCGGTCGTCTACTATACCCGGTGCCGAGGGGAAACGCCCCATGGGCAGATCTTGGCCGAGGCCGCGGAAGCCGTTTTGGAGCAACGCCAGTGGGCGGCTGCGCTTGATCGGGGACGGAACTGGCTAGAAGAACAGGCGCAGTGCTGGCAGGCGCACGCCGAGGAGGGTGAGCGGACAGTGCAGGAGCAACGGGCGTGGATTGGCGAGTTGGAGAAGGGCAAGGCGTGGCTGGAGCGGACAGTGCAGGAGCAACGGGCGTGGATTGGCGAGTTGGAGAAGGGCAAGGCGTGGCTGGAAGAGCAGTGGATGGCTTGGCAGGCGCAGGCGCATCGCTGGCAGGTGCAGGCACATCGCTGGCAAAGCAGTTTGTGGGGACGGCTGGGGTTGCTGTTGAAACTCGTCCACCCCGTCCAGGAATTGTCAGACAGGGAGAGCAAGCCCGATGATTGACCCGGACAACCCCGATCACGCGAATACGCCAGCCTCTTTTCACGTGATGGCGTGGTCTGTCTTTCGCCAGTCCTTCCAGCAGTGGGAATGGTTGATCGTGAACGATGGCTCGACCGGCCCGGGGCCCTGGCGGTCCTAAGACGGTCCCGACGCCTCGACGACCCCCGGATTCGGATAATTGATTTGCCGACCAATCAGGGTCCGAGCACCACGCGCAACCGGGCCTTTCGGGAAGCGGGCGCGTCGTATGGTTTAACTCACCATCGATAATCTGCTTGAACCGGCCGCCATAGAAAAGTGGCCACCTCTCAAACCCTGGGTTTTCTGGATTTTTGATTCAAGCGCCATCAACCACGGATTGGGAGGATAAGGGTTGTCTGGGCAGGGTGGGTTTGGAGATTTTGGGGAGAGCTGTGCGCTTTTGAGCAAGGCGGACGCTCCTCTTGATCGGCTGGGGGCGGTTGTGCCCTGGACGGTTTTCCAGAGGCCGCTGGCCAAGGCGCTGCAGCGCTCAGAGGGGGCGCAAGGCGGGAGCCTCTGCGCCGCGGAGGCGATTCAAGCGCCTGGCGCGGCAGGCTTTTAGGCACTGGCCGCTGCTCGGGCAGCATAAGGGAGCAAGGTCCGGCGGAGGTTCCTGCGGGATTAGCGGCCTTGAGGGGGGGGGGGGACAACGTGCCAGTCGCCACGACGCACTGGAGGTGTCGGGCGCCCCTCCCCGGGGGCGGGCGCTTGATACGCGGGTGGCCCGGTTCGACAAGCAGGGGCGGCAGACCGGCTCCCTGGCCATGGGCGGTCCGATGGGGGAGGCGTCCCGTGTCGCGGCCCCAAAGCCGGGCAAGCACGAGGGGGAGGGCCCGAGCAAGGAGGGGAAACCCGGCCGCCGCGCTCTGGCTGGCTGCGCCCCACAAGGCCGCCCCGCCGGAGGGGCGGGCAAAGACGCCAAGGCCCCACAGCAGCAGGCGGGCCCCCGGCCTCCCACCGTCCTGGCCCTGCCCCCGGTCGGTGACAAGGAGCCTATCCCCCTCGCCCGGCGCCGCGGGCTGCGCCGACCCGGGAAGGGGCCGCGGCGACCCGCGATGACGGGGCGCCCTGGCCCGCTCTTGGCTCACGAGACACTGCCGGTGCAACGGGGTGGGGGGCCACCCCGGCTCATCGCTCAAAGATAAGGAGGGGGGCTGACAAAGCAGGGCGTTGGCGTGCCCCTTCACCCGAAGCAGCCCCGGGGAAGCGCCCTGGCGGCTCGTGTGCCCGGCTGGCCAATCGCCGCCGTTCCAACCTCCGGGCTCCAGGTGCCCCTCCCGTCGCCCGCCTCAGGCACATCCTGGGGAGAATCGTCCACCCTGGCGGAAACGCCCGGGCCACCCCCAAGCAGGGGAGGGCTTCTCTCGCCTCCAACTGCCAGCGCGTGGGCGGGCGCAGAGGGAGCGCCTTGATCATCGCCGTTCAGGGCGCGGCGCGCTCCCCGGCTAGAGCGGCTTCGTTTCATGTGGGTTCATCTCCGCAGGCAGGGAAGCAGCTGCGAGCGTCGTGTGGCGTGCCGGCGGTCGCTGGCGTGGCGGAGGGCCTCCCAGCGGGCATGTCGGGAGCGGGCGGGGGCCTGTTGCAGGAGCGCCTTGATCTGGGAGCAGGCCCTCGCGCTGGGGGGGCCGTCGGGACGGTAGGGCGGCCGGAACAGGAGGCCGGCGCTTGGGGCCGTGAGGGCTTCGCGGAGGGCGAGGGGCGTGGGGGCCGGGCGGGGATCGCGGAGGACGCGGGGGCTGGGCGTCAGGGGCGGGGCCAGGACCTGTGCGCCAGAGGCCAGGCCGGCGGCCCCGGTCCTTGCGCCCTCGCTGGTCCTCGGCGCGCCCCCGCCGTCGCGCGTGAGGCCGGCGACCCAGGGGGTGGTCTTCCCGTGGCCTTGGGGGACGGGGGCGCGCGCCCCTCCCTGCGGGCCCTCTGGGGCGAGGGCCCGCTTGCGTCGATGCAGAGCCGGCGCGCGGGGGCAAGGGCGGGCGGGTTTTAGCACCAGGCGTGGCGCGGGCGGGCGCCGCCTCGACCCACGCCAGGAGCAGCTCGCCATGACCCGCTAGGCGCCCCGGACGGCACCCGCCGCGAGGCTGCGGCGACAGAGCGCCGGTCCGGCGCGAGGGGGGGGACCCCGCGGAGCGCCGACCCCCCCCCCCCCCCGCCCAAGCGCGCCACTGCCTGCCGACGAGACCTCCCGGACGCGACCGCCGCAACACCACGACGACGCAGAGCAACAGCAAGAGAGTACGCCCTGCGAGCGGGCCTCCCGCACCAGCGCCCAGCGTGCATCACATCATCAACCGATTGGGAATCCCCCGACGATTCAATCCCCTGCGCATTCGCTCTAGCGCCGCAAACATGTGTACAAACACTGCTGTCCTGCTCCCACGTACAAACCGGTTGGGCCGGGTCTTGGGGCGGGCTGGAACCCGCGGGCGCGGCACGCTAACTCAGCCCCGCCCGGAGAACGAGGATGCTTCCCGAGATCACCCGACGGGCAGCGACCCGTGGTACCCCGCGCATTTTGGTGGGCCGCACGGGACGGAGACGGGCGCCCGGCGCTGCCGATCTCCCGTAATGGTGATCCGACATGACAGGCTCCCTGTATCTTGACGCTATTAAACACCTCAAACACCCAGCAGCAATGCCCGCCAAGTCATTTCGTGGTGCTGATGGGGCGGCATTCTAGGGCCTGTTCACACTAATGTGCATGATTATGCATGATTATGCATGATTCTGCATGATGCTGGTCTCCTGGCTGTAGGGACCGCACGCAAGCTCCATCCGACCGGATCGCGCCTCCTCTCCCGGTGCCGTGCGGCCCTGTCCGCCTCGCCCCTCGCCCCGTGCTCAACGCCCTCTGGTCGGTCGCCGCGCAGGGCGGCACCGGGCGCGGGGTGCCGGCCCGATGTGGCACCTGGCCCCCCCTCTCCCCCCGGCTGCCCCGCTGGTCGCAACCCGGGGGGCGCGCCCGGGTCTGCGCGCATCTGCACCGGGAACAGAGCGGGCGTCTCACGCGGGCGGCCCGGTCGCTCGACCGCCCCCTCGTCCAGGGCCCTCCCGCCGGCCCGGGGGCGCGCACACAACCGGTCCTCCATCCCTCGGCCGCTCCCGAGGCGGGTGGACCCCCACGATGCCTAGGGGTGCCGCGGACGATCGCCCGGCGCTCGCCTGCGCACGCTCGCCCGGGCCCGCCCCCGCCGCCCCGGCGGGCCGCCCGTGGCGGACTCGCCGGGGCCCGCCCCCCGCTCATCCCGCGGTGATATGGACCGGGCGTCCGCGGGCGCCCAGACGCGGCACTGGGCCGCGGCACTGGGGTATGTGCCCGTGGGGCGGCCGCGGCGCACCCGGGTGAGCCCTTGGGCGTCTGCCCGTGAGCTGTCCACGCGGCGCACCGCAATCGCGCGGGTGTTGCGTCGCTTGCAGGGATGCCGCCGCCTCTTCACGCGCTGCGAGAAATTCGACGTGCTCTTCCTTGGATGCAGCGTCTTCGCCCTCATCATTGATGCCTTGCGATAGTGTTGACAGGCCCTAGCGTGGAGGGCCGGTTGGCGGACCGGTTGGGACGGGCTGCCCCGCCGGCCGGTGCCGGAGGAGTGGGTTGGCGACGCGGGTTCCCCGAAGACCCCGCCCGTCGCACCCCCGCCCGTGGCGAGGGGGGTAGGAGGGGTCGCAGGGCACCAATTCGGTGCGGTAGGAGCCGCAGGCGCGGGCCCGATCCCGGGCCTCCCCGCCCGGACTGAAGCACGCCAGAAACACGCGGCGCCCCCGTTCCCCGCAGTCTTGCGGCCGCCCCTCCCGCTCTCGCGCCGCCCCAAACAGCGCCCCGCAGTGCGGCTGCATCTGGGCGCTCAAAACAGCCCGCCTCGTCAAACTGGCCACCCCCGTCGCCCGAGGCTGCTGGCCGGGGCCAACGGGGTGCGCACGGCTGTCGCCGTGGTGCTTCCGGGGGTTGCACGGCTCGTGCTCCATGCGCTCGCGCGCCCGCCCGGCCCGCCTCAGCGCCCCCACATGCTATGCCGTGCTCGCCATGGTCGTCACCCCACAAAAGTGCCGCGCCCGCCCCGTAGGTGTAGTTTCCCCACCCGCCACAGTGCCCCGCCAAGTCGCACGGCGCGTCGTGGAGCGGCCCGCCTTTGAGCGAACGCTACCGCTGCCGCCCACCGTTCTCGCCTTTGGTCTCGCCACCCTGCGGCGCCAGCCCCGCAGCTCCCCCCCCCATGAACCCACTCCGCCTGGTCGCCCGGCCCCCCAGCCCAAAGCGCCGGTCCAATTCCCGCACTAGCCGGATGGGCGACCCGTGCGAGGCCCACGCCTCCTCCACCACCAACCGCTGCAGAGGCGGCGGCCCGCACCGGCCATCCCACAGCAGCCGCTGGGCCACGGGGCGCGCTCCTGCGTGCTTCCGCGCACCGGCCGCATGCAGGAGCGGCTCCGGTGCCAGCGGCAACCCCTCGCGAGGCTCCGGGTGCGCCAGCCCCGCCCCCAGCATCTGGTGCTCGGGGTACCCGACCGTCCCGGTGAGGCCGCTCGCAACAACGAGCGCACTGCCCCTGCTGCGAGGAGAAATAGCTCGTGCCGTCCACCGACAACAGCTAATGATCGTCCAGCCCGGTGAAATCCCCCAGCCCCCCGCCACGCGGCCACGCCGCCCACCCGCGCGTGACGGCCCGCTCCGTAATTTTTCGACTATCTGCCCATTATACACGCCGCCCACCCGCGCGTGACGGCCCGCCGCAGCGAGCGCAGTTCCCCTTCAGCCCATCGCTCGCGCCGGGCCGGGTCCGCCGGCGCACGCGCCACCCCATAGCGGCTTCTCACGGGCACCCGGGGGCACGCCTCGCCCCGGGCGGCCTGCGCACAACTCAACAGCGACGAATACCTCCGCCCTTACAGCGCCCGCGCCGACAGCCGACAGGCCGGCAGGGGCAGGTCACGGCTCGCACCCGGCTCCTCAAGGCGATCGCACCACCCGCGCACCACCCGGAGCAAGCCTGGGGCGCGGAGCGGCTTGCGACACGGGATCTTGGACAGGGGTCATCCTCCCTCCCCCAACAATCGCCCGCATCACACGGGTTTCGCAGGCATCTCATCGTCTTTGTCGGGCGGGTATATTTCCGAAAACGGAAGAAAATTTTAGCCCAGACGCCTCTTGGTTGGTACGGCCCATCTCCGATTTATACTCCTCGTGGTCGGAGACGGACCGGGTCATAAGAGGCTTCAGACGTTCGTCAAAAGGAACGGGCTAGGCCGTTACATTCACCTGCTCGGAACCGTGCTCAACACAGATATTCGAGACCACTCACAGGCCGATATTTTCTTTTGGACCCTGCCTAGTAGAGCATAGCCAAGGAAGGCACCGGCCTCGGTCTGCCACGAAAAACCCGATCCGCAACAAGGCCGCAACTGTCTGAAGTCCCAATGCGGGCCGATGTGAAGGACTTTGCCATTGACCTCCCGGCGGGGCCGGAGCAGCCTCACCGTGCCCCGGATCGATTGCGGGCTTGGTGTGCGACTCTTCAATGCCGGGGGCAGCTCAGCGCCCGTTTGCGGGGTGGGCGCGGGTGCGGCAAGCGGCTACGGGGCCAGCCGGGGGCAAGGGCAACGCGGGCGCGGCGCTCCCGCTCACGCGGCGTTGGCCAGAGGCCCGGTCCCCGGCAACAGCCTCGCGCGGGCCGCGGAGAACCCGCCACGGGGCGCCTAGCCTTGTTCACGGGCCAGCGTCCCCCCCCCCCCCCCCGCCCTCTCCCACAACGAGCCTGAAGGGCGTTTCAAGCACCGCGCTGCCAGCCCGGGCCGGCGCCTGCTCAAAGATCTCTGCGATAGTCCCCTCTGCTAGGTATGGCCCTTTACCTTTGCCGCCGGAGTGGGAAGGCATCGCCCTGTCCGTATACGAAGTCTGGGTCTGCAGGTGCCCGGTGGCGAGATCCACCATGAGGGAGCAGTAGGGGTTAGTCACACCTGAGTTCGGAGCGTTGATTGAGCGGGGAGCGGAGGCGGAGGAAGCCCGGGACTATGCGAGCGTTGTGGCTCAAATGCTGAGCGGTCCAGAGCGACGCAAAACTCTGGGCCAACATGCGCGTCTGCGCATTGAAGACCGCTTCTGGCTTGAGCAGGTGACCGACCGCTTCTTCGCTGCCTACCATGTGAATCGGCAGGAGTGGGGAAACTGCAATTCGTCCGATTCTGGGTAGCGGCCTCAGTCGGGCGTGTGCCAGCCAAGCGGCCGAATACCAGATCTGCCAAGCCTCACGGACTGGTTGTGTTAGGGGCGGGGTTGGGAGGCAGCCACGAGCCTTGTTCCTGCTCGCACTGTGGCGGACGGGCCTGTGTTTCACTCTCCGGCGCTTGCTGTTGCTGGCCTATACCGCTTTTTGATTAAAGGAGACAGGCGGCTGTTGCCGATGAAAAAGAGCCCCCCGCGGTGCCTGCTACGTGAGCCAGAGCTCTATTAAGGTGACCCCATTCCTGTGAATACGTATGCGGCTTGACTTCCATCCTCTGAGTCTGTTGGATGGCGGCATGCGAAGAGCGGTACTCGGGTGTCTGCTGTGGAGCCTGTTCTGCTTGCCCGGCCTAGCCGGTGCGGTCACGTCGGCCCCGGCGTTGACGGACCGGGAGATTGCCGAACGGCTGACACGGCTGGAGACCCGGCTGGACGAGGGGCTGACGGGGCTGCGGACGGAGATGGGTCAACTGCGGACGGAGATGGGTCAACTGCGGACGGAGATGGGTCAACTGCGGACGGAACTGCAGGAGCAGACTCAGCAACTGCGGACGGAGATGGGTCAACTGCGGACGGAACTGCAGGAACAGACTCAGCAACTGCGGACGGAGATGAATATCCGCTTTGAGGAGCATTTCCGTCTCGTGCTCGGAATCTTGGCCGCGTTTGCCGCGATCGTAGCGGTGAACATTGGCCTCGTAGTGTGGGACCGGCGGGTGGCGGTGCGTCCGTTTGAGGAGGCCGTGAAGAGCATGGCCGAAGAGGTCGCGGCAAATCGCTCACGTCTCTCTGCTTTAGCGGAACTTCTGCGAGCGGTAGGGCAGCAGGATGAGAGGGCGGCGGCGGTGCTGAAGCGTTTTAATCTATTGTAGCGGCCGGAGGTTGCTCCAGGAAAGGCTCTGTGGGGCGCAGGGTAATCGACTGAGGTAAGTGGCTGACTACAGCCTTGCCTTTTGATCGGATTCCGCTCTAGGTTTCGCTATTTCGCTATAAAATGGGAGCCTCGAGTTGGCATGTCAAGGCGGACACGTTGCGGTTGACCATCTGATAAAACAACTGGCGTGTGGCCTTCCCTCTCGCGACGGCGGCGGCCCGGTTTTTGAGAAATCTGTGTGTGTCCCACGTCAGCAACCCAGCCAGTAACTTCAAGGGTTCCTCGTGTTCGCGCGGCGTGCTTTCCTAGGGTCTGTTACCACTATCGCACGGCATCAATGATGAGGGCGAAGACGCTGCATCCAAGGAAGAGCACGTCGCGTTGCTCGAAGCGCGAGCAGAGGCGGCGGCATCCCTGCAATCGACGCAACACCCGCGCGATTGCGGTGCGCCGCTTGTACAACTCACGGTGATACGCCCAAGGTCTCACCCGGGTGCGCCGCGGCGGCCCCACGGGCACATACCCCAGTGCCGCGGCCAAGGGCCGCGTCTGGGCGCCCGCGGACGCCCGGTCCCTCAGCACCGCGGGAGGAGCGGGGGGCGGGCCCCGGCGAGGCAGCAATTGGCGGCCCGCCGGGGCGGCGGGGGCGGGCCCGGGCGAGCGCGCAGACGAGCGCCGGGCGATCGTCCGCGGCACCCCTAGGCATCGTGGGGGGCCACCCGCCCCGGGAGCGGCCGAGGGATGGAGGACCGGTTGTGTGCGCGCCCCCGGGCCGGCGGGAGGGACCTGGACGAGGGGGCGGTCGAGCGACCGGGCCGCCCGCGTGAGGCGCCCGCTCGGTTCCCGGTGCAGATCGCGCAGACCCGGGCGAGCCCCCCGGTTTGCGACCAGCGGGGCAGCCGGGGGGAGAGGGGGGGCCAGGGGCCAAAGCGGGTCGGTAACCCGCGCCCTGTGCCGCCCTGCGCGGCGACCGACCAGAGGGCGGGGAGCAGGGGGCGAGGGGCGAGGCGGACAGGGCCGCGCGGCACCGGGAGAGGGGGCACGATCCGGGCGTAGTGAGCTTGCGTGAGGTCCCTACAGCCAGGAGACCAGCATCATGCAGAATCATCCACATGAGTGTGAACAGGTCCTAGCCCGTATCGCCACTCATCTCATCCACACGAGAGCAGAAGCGAGGGGGAGGAAGGCGAGGCAGTCGAGGGCTGTTCGGTCGGATCGGGTGGCAATGCGGCGGCAGGGGTTGGGCGTATGGCAGGCACGGGCGAGGCGGGGGGGGGGGGAGTGCGGCGTCATCACCGAGGAGGCGCTTGCGCTGGGATGGCGGGGATGACGGCCTCGGCCTCAATGCCGGCGAGGTGGGTGCGGAGAGCAGGGGGGGGGGTCGGCAGCGGCGGCGGCCAGCACAGGGCGAGGCCGCACCCCCGCCATCAAGGGCAGGGCCCGTGGCGCGGCGCTGGACGGTGCGGGCGAGCGGAGTACCCGGAGCGGGCGACCGAGGGGGTCACAAGCGAGGTGTATTTTGGTCGTCAGGCTGCCTCGGGAACGCCCCAGCGCCTCAGCCGGCCCCCCCTTTGCCGGGGGCCGTCGGCTGAGGCGCACGTACGAGGGGGCGGTCGAGCGGCAGATATTCATTGCCGCGCTCCGTCGTCAGGGCATTGACCCCCCGCGCCCACACGCCCGCTTGGGCCCCGCGGGTGACACGCTGGGGGCCCCGCCTCCCACTTCCCGGAGCGCGGCGACTAGGCGCGCTAGCGGGCCCCCGCGCGTAGCCCCCAGAGTACCGCGTTGACGCACACCCGGGTGGCCGCGTCCGCCCCGGAGTGCCCGGCTTGCCCCGCAGCAGACCTTCGACGCGGCCCCCCTGCGCCTCCGTCCACTCAGAGCGCTGCCCCATCGCCCCCTCCAACCGACAACCAGTGGGAACGTCATGAATCACATAATCTCTTCCCCGGGAATCCTGAATGTCGATTGAACCTAGTCCTTCAGAGTTGCCGATGGCAGAAACGGTTTGTTTCCATTTGGCGTGACAAGGGTCTCATCAGTTTCGCTTGAGGAAGCCAGGAGTTTTCCGTCGGCCTACGGCTGGAAGACCCGTATGATGGCGAGGGGAACCTATACCCCCGGACAAGAATGACTGGGCTGCTCTGGGTAATCACACCAAAGGCTTCAAGCGCATTTCTGCCGGGTCGGAAAAATTGTGGACCAAGAAGTGTGGACCATCGTCCATATTCTCCTTTTGATGGCACAGGGCGGCCTGTCTGTTGACCGCAGCACGAGCCTCGGCGAGGGTGATCTGCGTCGATAGAGGAGGACCTTCTTCGTTCTGGATCGTGATTCCGGAGAAAATGCCGAATCGCTGTCAGCGGGCCAAGGCAGTTTGAGGCCCAGAATGTCCACGATAGTCGACAGGATATCAATGGTTTCTACATTGTGATCCAAGATCTCACCCCGCTGCCGGTAAAAGACGCGGCTGGTACGGTCACGGAACGAACCCGGCTCACGGTGGGAGGGCGTCATGGGTGGAGGGGTGCAGGGGGCATGGAGGCGGCTCCCGGTCGTCTGCTTGGCCTCTACTCGGAGCGGTCAGAGGGGGGCGAGGGCGGGGGGGGTGGCTACAGCAGTGGCCGAATCGCTTGCCGCCTGTTGAGGCGCCCGCCTCAACAGACCAAGCAGCCGCTGCCAGTAGAGCTTCGTGAGCACGGCGAGACCGGCCAAGCCCCCAAGGACGAGTTGGAGCAGCATGCTGCCGCTCCCCGGGTCGAGATAGGCCTCAGCCGCAGAGGGGGCTGTCAGCCCCAAAGAGAAGAGAGTAAGCATAAGAGAGCCAAGTCGGCGCACGTGTCCGCTCCTTCCGTAGGTCGCACAGTTCATATATGTGTCATGAGCCCGTCAAGGGCCCTTCATAACCACCCCCGGCGGTCTTTTCAAGGGCAAGAGGGGGCTGTGTGGATGGAGTAGAGTAGCGGGGTGAAGAGGCTGGAGAGAATGCGGATTGTCCAGGTCGTCCACGGCTTGCCGCCGGCATATCTGGGCGGGACCGAAATCTACGCGGCGACGCTGGCCCAAGAGTTGGCCCGGCAGGGCCATACCGTCTCGGTGTTCACGCGGGGGGAGGCCGCCCGGCAGCCTGAGTACGCGCTGGAAACGACGCTGGACGGCCAAGTCGAGATCACCCGTATCAACCATACCCGACGCGACTGCCTTGGACGCATAAAGAACAGGGGCAGTGCTGTTAGGCGTACGCTGAGGAACGCGAGCCGGCCAGTACGGGAGCAACGGGCGTGGGTCGGCCAGTGGAGTAAGAGGGAAGGCCTAGCTGGAAGAGCAATGGAGAAGCCGGGAGAGAATTGCTCGGCAGCACGAAGAACAGTCCGAATACGGATAAGCTAGACACGCCACTGGCAGGAGAGCATGTGGAGCCGCTTGGGGGTCTATTTGGAACTGGTCGAGGCGGTCCAGGAGTCTCCGGCCAAAGGAGAAAACCATGATTGATCCCGACAGTCCTGATTACACCAATACCCCGGTCTCGGACCGGCGTCCGGTCTACGGCTACCGGCCGGTCGACCTAGCTGCCCCGCCAGTCGCGAGCCTCGTGACGTCATATTATAACACCAGCGCGATTTTCCATGAGACGGCGCGGTCCGTCTTGCAACAATCTTTCCAGCAATGGGAATGGATTATCGTCAACGACGGCTCCACTAACCCGGAAGCCTTGGCTATTCTCAACTCCTACCGTAAGACAGACCCCAGGATTCGGGTGATCGACCACGAGGTCAACCAAGGGCCCAGCGCCGGACGGAATACAGCGTATCGAGCCGCACGTGCAGAATACGTCGTCCAGCTTGATGCGGATGATTTGCTGGAGCCAACCGCCATCGAAAAATGGCTCTGGTTGTTGGAATCCTATCCCGAATTCGCGTTCGTGAAAGGCTACTCGGTTGGTTTTGATGCCCACGGATATCTGTGGGAGCAGGGCTTCCATAACGGGGGGAGCTTCCTTGAACAGAATCTTGTGGACCTCACCAGCGCGGTGCGCCGCAGCGTACATACTGCCGTTGGCGGCTATGACGAAACGATCCAGGATGGGCTGGAGGACTGGGACTTCTGGCTGCACTGCGCCAGCGAAGGTCATTGGGGCACAACGCTGCCAGAGTACCTCGACTGGTATCGTCGCCGTGAGAATCACGGCGACCGCTGGGACAACTGGGATAGCGGGAAGCGCGAGGCCGCCTTTCGGAAAAAATTACGTCAGCGCTACCCGCGTCTCTGGGAGGATTTTCCCACCCCTCAGGCCGCGCCACTCGCACCGTATGAAGCCGTCTCCGATACGCTCCCGTGGGAGAATCGACTCCATAAGGAAAAGCCGCGTTTATTGCTGATCGTACCGTGGCTGGCCATGGGGGGGGCAGACAAATTCAATCTGGACCTGCTCGGTCAACTCGTTCGGCGAGGCTGGGAAGTGACGATTGCTACGACCCTCAGCGGTATGCATCCTTGGCTGGCCCAGTTCGCCCGCTGTACTCCCGACATTTTCATCTTGCACCATTTTCTTCGACCTGCGGATTATCCGCGCTTCCTGCGCTATCTCGTCCAAAGCCGGGGGATGGACGCCGTGCTCGTCTCGCATAGTGAATTTGGCTACCAGCTTCTGCCCTATCTGCGGGCGCATTTTCCAACGCTGCCCTTGCTCGATTTTTGCCATGCTGAGGAAGATGCGTGGAAGAATGGTGGTTATCCACAGATGTCGGTCACCTATCAGGAAACGCTTGATCAAAGCATGGTTTCGTCGGAACACCTGAAAGGCTGGATGGTTGGACGGGGTGCAGATCCGGCCGCTATCCACATCTGTTATACGAATATCGACGCCAACTATTGGCGGCCCGACCCCGAGCAGGGCCGCCGTGCTCGCCAGCAATACGATATCGCCGCTTCAACGCCGCTGATTGTGTTTGTCGGACGTGTGTGTGCACAAAAACAACCGAAAGTCCTGGCACAGACGGCACTCCGCCTTGCCCGAGCCAATGCTGATTTTGTCCTCGTAGTTGCCGGTGATGGCCCGGATTTTGCCTGGCTCCAAACATATATTCGCAAGAACCGGCTGGAGCGGCAGGTCCGCCTTGTTGGAGCGGTAGCGAATGCCAATATTCGAGACCTCTTGGCCGCTGCGGATATTTTCTTTTTGCCGTCGGGGTGGGAGGGGATTGCGCTCGCGGTCTATGAAGCCATGGCCTGTGGAGTGCCGATCGTGGGGGCTGATGTGGGCGGACAGCGTGAACTTGTGACGCCTGAATGCGGGGTGTTGATTGGCCGTGGGTCGGAAGAGGACGAAGCCCGGCAGTATGCCACTGTCCTGGCCCGGTTGCTGGACGAGCCGAAGCAGCGGAACAGCATGGGCAAAAAGGGGCGTCAGCGTATTCAGGAGCACTTCCGCCTGGAGCAGATGACCGACAATATTCTGGCGACCTACGAAATCGCGCGTCAGGAGCGGGAAGGGGCAATTGCGCAGCCTCCCGGCCTGGGCCTCGGACGTGCCTGTGCAACGCAAGCCGTGGAGTATCTACGGATTACGATGACGGCAGACTGGCTCTGGCAAGAAAGGGAGCGGGGATCCGCGCAATCGACAGATGCTGGAGCGAGTTTGATTCCGGCCCATCTTGTCGCCAGGTATGGCCATTCATGGCGGACGACGCTGTATTTCTCGGTCCGTCGGATGTTTTTGCCGCTCTATAATTCCCCGCTGAAGGGAGACTGGCCATGGCTCTTGTCGCTAAAAAATCGTCTCAAACGATACTTGCTGCGCGAGGGATCCCCATGAAGAGCGACCCACCCCAGACCTTCGGGCCACCTCCTCCAAGGAGGGGATAAGGCGGCGGTCCTTTGAAGACGCCAAGTGGTTTTCAATCTCAATCTGCGGGGCACGCATCACAAGAGGGAACGATGCAGCACTTGCCCCTGCAATCCGTCCCCTCCCCAGTGAGGCGTGCTCCGTAGAGGCAATGCATGAATTTCCTTATCGTTGATAAGGCCGCTTGACTTTCACAATCACAGTCTGTTGGGTGACCCTATGCGAGGGACAATACTTGGGTGTGTGCTATTGAGCATGGCGTGGCTGCCTGCTGTTGTCGAGGCAGCCACGCCGTCGCCAGCCTTAACCGACCGAGAGATTGCCGAACGGCTGACGCGGATGGAGACGCGACGAGATGAGGGACTGAAGGGGTTGCGCGAAGAGATAGGCCAATTACGAACAGACATGATGGAGCAGAATCGGCAATTGCGCGACGACGTGAATATCCGGTTTGAGGAGCAGGCTCGACAGAATCAGCAATTACGAACAGACATGATGGAACAGAATCGGCAATTGCGCGACGACGTGAATATCCGGTTTGAGGAGCAGGCTCGACAGAATCAGCAATTACGAACAGACATGATGGAACAGAATCGGCAATTGCGCGACGACGTGAATATCCGGTTTGAGGAGCATTTCCGGCTGATGCTCGGCATACTAGCTGCGTTCGTGGCGATAGTCGCGATCAACATCAGCATAGTGGTATGGGATAGGCGGACGGCGGCACGGCCGTTTGAGGACAAAGTGACAGGCATTGCAGAGGAACTAGCGGAGCAGCGCTCGCGTGTATCCGTTTTATTGGAAGCCTTTCGGGCATTAGGGCAGCAGAACCAGACCGTCGCCGCGGTGCTCAAGCGCTTCAATCTGCTGTAGGGGCGAGCTAAACCGGCTCGTGTCTCCAAGATTAGCACCAAACGCTTGCTATTCTGGCAAGGGAACTCTATGAGAGTGTCCGGTACCCCATGTCAGCCAAGTTGTGACCGGAAGATTGTTTACTGATGTCGGTGGGCTGTAAGGGGATGGTCAATGAGAAGGTCTCCGTTGCCCATATCCACGGTGCGCGCACGCTAGCCATGATTGATGCTTCACCAGACGAGAGTGGTTTGTGAACGTTATGTGATGAGCGATGCCGCGTCCTCCGGCCGCTGGGCTGTTGAGTATGTGAATTACAGACATTCTGATCTTGGCTGAAGCGGACCGCCCGCAGTTCGAGGCCGTGCACTGCTCCAGGGTACTATATCATACGCCCGAGTTGATGCAGTTTCCCCATGCCTTACGCAAGATATCCCGTGAGGCCATTGTCTTCGCTTCGACGGTCACGGCGACTCGGATCGAAGGAGTAAAAGGGATTCTTGAATTGCCGGCCGCCTCCATAGCTGTGTATCCCGACTCTCTGAGAGCCGGCCCCAAAAAGAGTGGAGAGGTTTCACGAGGTTGTGATGCAGTTCGGTTCGGAAGCGGAACGGAGCCACGAAGGCCCTGGCCCGAGCCCGCTCGGCGTCAGTATCGGCGCACGCTCCGCAAGGGCCCTGACCAACCGCGAGTGGGCCCTGGTCGCGCCCTTCATGCCGCGGCCCCATCGTGTCGGTCGCCCGCGCAAGCCCGAGCTGCGCGAGGGCGTGAACGTGGGGCGGTCTAGGGCCTCGCCCGGTTGTCCGTGGCGCCCGCGGCCGCAGGACTTCCCGCCGGTCTCGACGGGACATCTCTATTTCTCCGAGGGGCGCGCCAACAGGCTCTGGCAGACGATCCGGTTCCATCTGGCCGTGCATGCGCGCGAACGGGAGGGGCGGGGGGCGCAGCCGAGCGCGGGGGTGGTCGACAGCCAGACAGTGAAGCCAACGGAGGCAGGCGGGGGTAGCGGCTCTGACGCCGGCAAGAAGGGCAAAGGGCGCACGCGCCACGCTGTCGTCGAGAACCTCGGCCTGCTTTTCGGCCTCGTCGTTCCTGCCGCTGACGTTCAGGATCGCGCCGGCGCCTCGGCCAGGCGGAAATCGATCCGTCATCCATGCCCCCGGCTGCGCCCTCTGTGCGCCGACGGTGGAGAGGCCGGGCCGAACCGGCGCGGTGCCCTCGACCGGGTCGGCAAGGGGACCCTTGAGAGCGGCAAGCGCTGATGAGGGGGCGGCGAACGCCCTTTCGCATGGCTCGGACGCTGCCGCCGCTTGGCAAAAGACGGGGAAAAATCCACCGTCTCCAGCGAGGCGGGGATCAACCTCGCTCCCCTCAGGCGTACCACACCGCGACTCGCAAGATCCTGTCATCTTTAGAGCGAGTTGCGAGGCAGGCTCTCAGGCCGTGAGCATGAGATTGTTCAAGTGTCCGGGCAGAGCACTGTCGGAGATGGAGCGTTCTGTGTCGCGCGGGAGGTGGTGGAGTGGCCGGTTTGAAGACTTCGGCCCTTGGCGGTGGCTGCCGACGGATGATGGGCTCAGGGCCATGTGTGAAGTGGCCGTTTTGCTACGAATCCAGAGCGCCGAGTTGGAATAATCAGGGTTGTCTGGTGTTGAGGTTGTATTGGCCCGTTCTGCCTCCCCCTTAGGGGAATCGCGTTTGACGATGAGCTATCAGGAGTGTGAGTTTTCGCTGCACTTAACGGCCTCGGTTTTCGGTGACTAGGGCGTGCGATGGAGGAGTGTTCGTCGGTATGCGAGGGAGTTGTCGCTCCCCGTCGCAGCACTGCGCCCCGTTATTCGCGGCCCAAGAGGCTGCTTCGCGTTGCTTTCGACCTTGTGCAGCGGGGTGGGAGGCGTGGCTATGGCGCGCGGTGCGGGCGGGCCAAGGCGGGGTTTCTACGCCGTTTCATGGTGTGGAAGCACGGCATGCCGAGCCACGCCGCGTTTTCGGACCTGTTCAACGCGTTGGACCCCAGTGGTGTGCAGAAGGGGCTTGTGCGGCTTCTGGAGGACTGGGGCATCGGTGGTGGACGGAGCCGTTGGCGCCATCGACGGCCAGTCGCTGCGGCGTTCCTGTGCCGCCGCGCGCTCGCCGGTACACCTGGTACAGGCCTGCGCCGCCGGGGCCCGCCTGGGGCGCGGCCAAGTGCAGGTGGATGACAGGCCACCGAGATGGCGGCGAGGCCGAAGCGGCTGGAGATGCTGGCGCTCACGGGCAATCAGGGCAGCCTGCATGAGGATGGGCCGCTTTCTCTGGACGACCCCGCCTAGGCGGGCAAACGGCCATCAGGTGAGCATGTTGCCGACGCTCCCGGACGCATTGAGACGCGCCGCGCCACGGTCTGCCACGAGCTTGTACGGCGGCGCGAGCGCCATGACTGGCCGGGGCTGGCCGCCTTCGGCAAGGTCGAGGCGAGGCGCGAGATCGCAAACCGCACGACACCCGCACCCCGCCCCTCCCTCAGGAGCGCGCCGCGCTCGCCCGCGCGCTTCCCGCACGCCGGGCGCGCCCATGGGCCCATTGATAACTGCCTGCCCTGGGGACTCAATGTGACCAGGAACGAGGCCCGCCAGCGAAACCGCAACCACCCCGGCCCCGCAACCCTCGCCCTGCTCCGACGCCGCGCCCCCCTCTCCGGCGCCCTGCACGGCAACCTCAAACGCGCCGCCTGGAACGACGACTGCCTCCTCACCTTGATCCGGGCAGCCGCATGAATGCCCAAAAGCGATTGCCCTGGCCTCCCCCTAGAACTAGGACCCCTTACAGAGGAAAAGCCTAGTGCTTGCCAAGTCGTGGGGGTCGTAACGGACCGGGCCGATTTTATCGCCTTTCGGACAACGCAAGTGCCAAGTGATCAGATGTGCCTATACGACCGTGTCTATCCGCCTCTTTCCTCAGCTATCCGAGAACTCGAGCTATGTCAGGAGGTCGCTCATCATGACTCTGGAATCGGCGGTGCCAATGAACGGGATAGACAGTCCACCCAAGGGGCTCAGCATGCTATTCGGCGCGTCCAAGGCCAGGATGCGTGCAAGGAGGTAGGATCATGACGAACGCTATATCCGACGCGTCCATGATATCTAGCGCCTGTCCGAAAACCCCGTGCTTCGGGGATGGTGGGTGACAGTTTTGTCTGATCTGACCGTCGTTCTACGTCTGCTCCGGACGCATTTGGGGGTGTGATTGTGTGACAGACAGCGGGCTTTTGCCGTCAAGGCGACATTTGTCCGCTATGGCTGCCGTCACAGCGCACAGGTGCCCCTCCCGGCCCGATGGGACCAAGCATGTGCCACGTCAGGCGGCGTTTCGTTGTCGCCAGCGGGCCTTGCTGCGCAACACAAGACCCACGGTGAACGTTGAGGGCGAGCACGGAGAGCGCCACCACGCGGGCAAAGCCATCCGCACCCAAGGCCAGCACCCGCTCAAGGCCACGGGCTTCGAGATTGTTGATGCCGCCTCCACCGCCGGAGGCTGGCGGCGCACCGCGGTGAACACTACGCCCTGTTCGCGGTCGCGCTCTGCTTGGTTGAGGTCGCCCTTCCTTCGGCAGCCCGCTGTAATCGAGCAGGTCGTCGAGACGGACCCGGTTCGTGGGACGGTGAAAGCCTCGGGCGAAGCTCAGCGCGCAGGGCAGGGCAGGAAACCACACCGGAGCCCTTTCGCCCGCTCAGCCTTGTCGTGGCCCGGACACATGCCCTCATGGTGCAGGACAAAGCCGTGCGGAGCTTCGAGACTGTCCACGGGGACTCCGCGTTCCACCGGCACACCGGCCTAGCTCTTCGAGAGCCAGTGCGGGTGTGTATGACGATAAAACATTTTGGGAATGTATTGCCAGCCAGGGACTATGGCCTCGGAGCAAGCTCGCCGATCTAGGATGAGATTCCGAATGGTCCGAGCGTTTATGTATAATCCAACAAGGCCGGGAGTGTTTACCTTATTGATGTTGGGCATATGGGGCTGCTGTATGATCGACACAAGCTCGCTGATGTGTGTAGGACAGTTGGAGACCTTTGCAAGATTGACTGGGCAGGGATGGTTGTGACGAAACCGACGCTGACCGAGGTGGGGGGGGAACGCCGGTTATAGTTGTTCGTCTCTATATCAGGGTCAATTCGTGTTCGCACAACAGTATCCGTAGGCATGGTGCCGACCCCCTCAGGGATGCCTCACCATAGTGTAACAGGGATCAACGTCGATGGGCTCGTCACAAATGGCAAAGCCGAGTGGAGCAACTTGACTTTTACCATCTCAGCCTGTTGGATGACGCTATGCACGGGATACTGCTCGGGTGCATGCTGTGGAGCCTTGTTGTGCTGCCCAGTTTGGCAGGGGCAGTTACGCCAGCCCCGGTGTTGACGGACCGGGAGATTGCTGAACGGCTAGCCCGGTTAGAGACGCGGCTAGATGAGGGACTGACGGGAGTGCGGTCGGACATCTCCCAACTGCGGGTAGGGATGGCCCAACTGCGGGCAGACATGGTCCAACTACGGGCAGACATGGCCCAACTACGGGCAGACATGCAGGAGCAGAACCGCCAGTTTCGTGAAGAGATGAATAGTCGCTTTGAGGAACATTTCCGGCTCATGCTTGGCGTATTGGCCGCGTTCGTGGCGCTGGTTGCGCTCAACCTTGGTATCGTGATGTGGGACCGGCGGTCGGCAGTACGGCCGCTTGAGGACAAGGTGACCGGCATGGCTGAGGAGTTGGCGGAGCAGCACTCGCGTATCTCCGCCTTACTGGAGGCCGTGCGGACGTTGGGGCAGCAGCATCCGACGGTAGCCGCAGTGCTGAGACGCTTCAATCTGCTGTAAGGAACCGAGGCCGATCAAAAAATATTACCCATGGCCTCTATCCCCGCGAAGGGCATCAAATGCTCTTTACTCCGTAAGATGAGTCCTATGAGTAACGATGTACGGAACACTGATATTCGTCAGGTTGTGGCTGGAAAATCGTTTGCGAATGTTGCCGGGCTATGGGGGACGGTCATGAAAAGCCTCCGTTGCGCATACCCACGGTGCGCGTACACTGATCATGATTGATGTCTCGCATGTAGAGAGCGAGCTATGGGCGCTCTTCGATGAGCGACTGGTGGTCGGTGGCGCCCACTCCGGCTGTTGGCAGTGGCGTGTGTGAGCGCGGATATCCCGACATTGGCCGCAGCAGGCTCCTTCTCGCAGTTCGATGTCGTTCATTGCTCCGGGGGGTTGTATTGCCTGAACCGATGCAGTCCTGACGTACCTTGCGCGGCGCAAGATAACCCGTGAAGCTCTCGGCCTTACCTCGGCCGCCACCGCAACTCGGATTGAAGGAACAAAAAGGGGGAGGGCTTGAGTTGCCTGCTGCGGCCATACTGCCCGGTCTTGTGAGGCCGCGAGCGTGAAATTGTCCAAGCGTATTGGCAGAGCGTCGTCGGAGACGGAGCGTTTGGCATCACGCAGAAGGTAGCGGAGTGGAGCTTTGAGGATTTCGGTCTCTGGTGGTGGCTGCCGACGGCTGAAGCCCTCAGAGTCCTGTGTGAAGTGGCCGGGCTCCGCTATGAAGTCGGAGCGCCAAGTTGGAACGGCAATGCGTACACCTTGTGACTATCCGTTCGTTCAAACATTCCGGTTTGCATTACATTGCGGAATAGCAAGTTAGGGACTGGACGTTTCGTCTTCTCCCCGGATGCTCCCCCACGTCAACATCCCTGATCCAGCCAAGCAGGCCGCTGGGAGGAATCGGATGCCCTGGCAACAGGCGACGTAAGACTGCTGATATCCGGATTGTACCCGGATGCTTGGGCTCTTTTCCACAGATCCAAGACGGTCCTTCCCAGCCTTGCGGGCGGCGTGTGCACTGTAACAGAATGAGCAGACCCAGAATATCAGGCCAACGGATAGAACTCATACCAGCGGGCACGGTTTAGAACCCAGGGGCTTCTTTTCGTGTACCGATGGCGGCGGGCCGGTTGTGAGCCGAGAGTGTGCCAGGCCTGGCGGCCGTGATCGAGGCGGTCGTCGCTTTTGAAGACGCGGTTCGCGAGCCAATTTTTTCGCGCATGCACGGCCAGCCATCCTCGCCGGGAGTGCGCGCGGGGGCCCGGGGGCGGAAGCGGCAGGAGTGGGATATGGCCGGGCCCTTCGCGAGTCGAGGAGGGGGGCCATCCGGCCGGATCAAGCATCAGGACGGCCTGGGCGCCGGGTTCGCCGGCGCGGTCGAGCTCGGCGAGATGGGCGTTCCGCGCCTCGGTGGTGGCGGAGGGCCTGACGAGGCCGGCGGCCTGACCCGTGGTCGGGCAGAGGGCGCCGAAGCTAGGGCCTGTTCACACTCATGTGGATGATTCTGCATGATTCTGGTCTCCTGGCTGTAGGGACCGCACGCAAGCTCCATCCGACCGGATCGCGCCCCCTCTCCCGGTGCCGCGCGGCCCTGTCCGTCTCTCCCCTCGCCCCGTGCTCCCCGCCCTCTGGTCTGTTGCCGCGCAGGGCGGCACAGGGCGCGGGTTGCCGACCCGCTTTGGCACCCGGCCCCCTCTCTCCCCCCGGCTGCCCCGCTGGTCGCAAACCGGGGGGCTCGCCCGGGTCTGCGCGCATCTGCACCGGGAACCGAGCGGGCGCCTCACGCGGGCGGCCCGGTCGCTCGCCCGCCCCCTCGTCCAGGTCCCTCCCGCCGGCCCGGGGGCGCGCACACAACCGGTCCTCCATCCCTCGGCCGCTCCCGAGGCGGCTGGACCCCCACGATGCCTAGGGGTGCCGCGGACGCTCGCCCGGCGCTCGCCTGCGCGCGCTCGCCCGGGCCCGCCCCCGCCGCCCCGGCGGGCCGCCCGTGGCGGACTCGCCGGGGCCCATCCCCCGCTCCTCCCGCGGTGCTGAGGGACCGGGCGTCCGCGGGCGCCCAGACGCGGCCCTGGGCCGTGGCACTGGGGTAGGCACCCGTGGGGCCGCCGCGGCGCACCCGGGTGAGCCCTTGGGCGTCTGCCCGGGAGCTGTCCACGCGGCGCACTGCAATCGCGCGGGTGTGGCGTCGATTGCAGGGATGCCGCCGCCTCTATCTCGCGCTTCGAGCAACGCGACGTGCTCTTCCTTGGATGCATCGTCTTCGCCCTCATCATTGATGCCTTGCGATAGTGGTAACAGACCCTAGTCTTGGAGGAATAGAGACGCCTACCGGATGAAGAGTTCCCTCTGGAGACATGATCAGAGGTTGATTGGGAGAAGGATATGGGGGCAACTGGTCAAAAATTCCCGTGAGTCGTAGCAGGTAGTCTTTTCGTCCATCTCCGAAATAATAAATATTTCGATATCATTTACGCCCTGCCGAAATACTTCTTCTGTCATAATTGAGACCAAGCTCCTGACTCACCCTTGACCGAGAATTTCCATGGTCGAATTATGGCCTGAATTCTTCAGGTTACCGTCACTGTCAACGCATGGGGAATCTTGTCGCGTCCTTGTGAGCGAATTCGACAGTGATGTGAGCGGGAATAAAGGCTGATTCAAGGTCGGCAACAGCAATGAGATTCAGGGAATCACACTTGATAGAGACCATATGATCCTCTCTCTGATCAAAATCGGATAGGGAACGGCCGATGAGAGAGCTGGACTCGCTGCTGTGACCAAGCCCTAACCCAAGTTTACCGGGGGCTGACGAGATTTCGCCTTTTTTCGGGCCAATAGGACATCTGGATTGAAGCAGCTATAATGATTTAATAAGGCATCTGTTTCGATGGGGCGGGAAGTAGTGCCATCATTGTTGTGTTGAGTCTTCCATGCCTCCGAGGGGCCTGGGTAGTCTCCTGCCCTGTTCATCCGGCGTGTACCAGGACCAGAACCACCGGGGCCGGCAAGGCGTAGTTCTCCTACCGCCTGGTGCGCTCCCGGCGTGACGGCGACAAGGTCCGCCAGCATCCCCTGCTCAACCGGAGCAGCGACTTTGCGGTGGCCCGCCGACAGTGGCGGGGGTGGTGCGCCCGGATTTCGCAGCTTCGGTCGCCCCAGGCCACGACGCTGGCGGGGGCATGTCCCGAGGCGGTGGCCCGCGAGACGCCGCGCATGGCGGCGTAGCTTGTCGGCCGCGCTGCGGAGGGTGCGGGCAATGCAGGCGGCGAGCGGCCCAGCGTCGAGGTGGATGCCTTGGAGAGGGGGCGGCCGCGTTCAGGGAGCGTCGCACCTGTCGGGCTGTGGGGGATGGAGCCGCTCGTCCGTGGCGCGTGCCTGGAACGCAGGGGCTTCACCGGTCCGCTGCGGGCCGCGGCCTTGGCTTCGCTCCTCGCCCGCATGGCGGCACCGGGATCGGAGCGCGCCCTTGGCGAGTTGCTGGGCCCGGAGTGCGAGCCCAGGAGCAGGATGCGGCTCTCCCGTGTCTCGGCGGCCCTGAGGTCCCCTCGCCGGGCGCTCGCGGACCCCCTGTGCGCGCCGGTGATCGACTGGTTCGGTCTGCAGCACCCGGTCCCCCGGATTGCCCTGCCCCACCCGTGCTTCGAGGGCGCGGCGGCCAAGCCACTCCAGGCCCCGCGCGGTCACTCGCAGGAGAAGCGCAGCGCCTGCCCGCGCCTGCCCCTGGGCCTAGGGCTTGATGGCAGCGGCTGCGTGCGCCGTGGCGGCGTCTTTGCCGACAAGGTCGACGAGGACCCCACGCGGGCAGAGAGGGTGGCGACGTCCGAGGCGCCCCAGCAGGCCTAGGGAGCCTGGCTGCCGACGTGACCCCCGCCGACAACGTCGGCTGGCTGCGCGCCCGGGGCGACCGCTATCTCGTGGGCCGCCTCGAGTGCACCCGCCGCTTCGACCCGGCCCGCGCCGGGGCGCTCGGGCCCCGGTCGGGGCAGACGGCTCATCTGCCCAGCGGCATCGCCGAGGCGCCCGGCGAGAGGCGGCTTTCCGGCCATGCCGAGGAACGGGCGCACCAGGCGGCGGGCAGCGCCCATTGCTTGGCGGCGCGCGTCACGGGAGCCCGCGCCAGGCTCCACGAGGGGCTGGCGCGTCCGCGCCCCCGTAAGGGGCGCGCCCATGTCGAGCAAAGTCTCGGGTGGATCCGCGAGCGCCGCCGCGGCATCGTCCCGCATGACCCCGGCGATGGCCTCGCAGCTCCCGAGACCGGCCCGGCAAGGGCGGTCACCTGGGAGAACGAAGCCGGGAGCCGGGACCAGGCTCCCCCAGCCGGGCGTCTATTGCCGACGGACCAATGGCCTCGACTGGGACCAGGACCCCCTGTGGCGCACCTCCACCATGCGCACCGACCGGGAAGCCGGGTTCCGTTCGCTGAAGTCGGCACTCGGCCGGCGGCCGGTCTCCCACCAGCCCCCGGGCCGTGCCGACGGCCCCCTGTTCCTCACCGTGCTTGCCTACCCGTGGGGGCCGCCCCTCCGCCAGTGGCTGCGCGAGCAGGGCGCAACCTCAAGCTGGGCCCCCTGCGCCGCCTTCTGGCCGGCTTGCAGCGGGGCACCGCCACGGTCCGCCGCAAAGATTGCAGGACACTGCCCCGGCGCCATGCAACACGGGCCGAGCCCGCTCAACTGACAATCTCCACCGCGCTCGGTCTCGATCCGCAACCCGGCCAGGTCTCTAGGATGGGCGTCTGATCACCCGCATATCTCACACCTGACATCAATGTCGTGCCAGACACCCGGAATCCGCCTCCTCAAATTATTGAACTTCAACACTTCCTGAAAACGTCTGTTAAACTTGGGTTAAACCCAGCAGAGATATTTTCTCTGAAGTGGGGCCGAACTTATAGTCAACGGACTCTTGCGGGGTATTGCGCGAAATAGGTGCATCTCCCATGTGCCATTTCCCCATTGAGCTTCCCTGTGCTCAGATAGTCAGTGAGGTCTCTATCTCTGCTGTACAGCTTTTCCTGATGGCAAATAGTTGTAAAACAGCAATTCCCGCCAAGTCATCTTGCGGCACTGATGGGGGGCATTCTGGCGCGGATGGCCGGTTGGCGGATCGGTTGGGGAAGGCGGCCTCTGCGGCCGGCGCCGGCTGAGTCGTTTGGCTGCGTTGTTTCCCTGAAGAACCTGCTCGCCGCACCCCCGGCCGCGGCGAGAGGTCAGGAGGTGTCGAAGGGCACCAGTTCGGTTCCGCGATAGCCGAAGGCCAGGGCCCGGTACAGGGTCGCCCAGCCCGGAATGAAGAACTCCAGAAACAAGCGGCGCCGCCGCTCCCAGAAGTATTTCAGGCGGCCCTCCCGCTCCCGCGCCGCCTGAGACGGCGCGCAGCCGCGCTGCTGCATCTGATCGATCAAAAAGGCGAGCCTCGTCAACTCGGCACCCCCCGTCGCCCGAGGCCGCGTGCCGTGGCCGACGGTATGCTCGAAGCCGTCGCACCTTGGTTCTGCAGGGTATTGAAAGTCTCGTGCTCAATGCACCAGTGCGCCCGTCCGGCCCGCCTCAGCGCCTCCACATTCGATGCCGTGACCGCCATGGCCGTCCCCCCACTGAAGGGCTGCTCCCGACCCTGGGGGGTGGGTTCCCCACACTCCAGAAAGTGCACCTCCAAGTCGCAATGCGCGTCGCTGCGCGGCCCGCCTTTGAGCCAGCGATCCCGGCGCCGCCCACCGTCCTCGCCGTGTGTCTCGCCAACCCGCGTCGCCGATCCCGCAGCCCCCCAGCGAAACACCTCCGCAGGAGCGCCCGGCTTCACCCCCAGCCCAAAGCGCCTGTCCCATGCCGACAATAGCCGGATATGCGGCCCGTTCGCGGCCACCGCAGCCTCCACCACCACCCGCTTCAGGTGCGGATGCACGCGCCGCACCTCCCGCAGCAAACGCGGGGCCGCGGGGCCCGCGCAGGCGTTCTGCCGCGAACCGGCCGCGCGCAGGATCGGTTCCGGCGCCCGCGGACACCCCTCGCGAGGCGCCGGGGGCACCAGCACCGCCCCCAGCATCGGGTGAGAGTAGCTCACGCGACCGGCCCGGTGCCGCCGCGCGCAGCCATGCGCGCACTGCCCTTGCTCCGAGGAGAAGTAGCCCGGGCCGGCCACCGACAACAGATCATGATCGTCCAGCCCGGCGAAGTCCCGCAGCCCCCCGCCGCGCGGCCACGCCGCGAACACGCGCTTGAAGGCCCGCCGCAGCGGGAGCGGGGCCACTGCGTCCAGCCGCTCGCGCATGGCCGTGTCCGACGGCGCGCGCTCCACCCCGTACAGCCTGCTCAAGTTCGACCGGGGGCGCCCCTCGCCCCGCGCGGCCTGCTCAACACGCAACAGCGCCGGCTCCTTCAGCCCGAACCTCGCCCGCGCCGACAGCAGACAGTCCGGCAGGGGCAGGCCGCGGCTCGCAACCGGCTCCTCAATGCGATCAAAACACTCGCGCACCACCCGCAGCAATCCCGGGGCGCCGCGCGTCTGGCGCAACTGGTTCTTGGACCGGGTTCATTCCCCGCACTCCAACAATCGCCCAGAGCATACGCTTTTCGGAGGAAAAGGGTGCGAAAACCTTTTTCTCGAACCGCTCAAAACCCTTGAAATCTCTCACTCAACAGATTTAGCGGGAATAGCTGGTTGTAAAAGGACATGGGGAAGAAGAATATGAAGGTAATGGAAGGTTGGTTGTGGTGGGGGCAACGGCATTCGCAAATTCGATAAACTGTTCAACACGGTCAACCCACATACCCTCGGTTATGGAATCCAGATATCTTTTTTTGATTCGCGCCTTTTCCCTTTTTTCGATAGGAGGAGAAGCGGGCATGGAAGGGAATGCGTTCCGCCAAGTTCATCCAATTTTGGGTGGTAAGGGGAAGCCATGTATGCAGGTCCGACGGAAGGAGCAGATGAAGACAGGCAATTGATAGGTCGAAGCCAAGGGCTACGAGGCGTTGAGGTAGACTGTTTTTCCCCGGGCTTGTTACAGCGTGCATCGGGACAGAGCATCGTGAAAGTCCCGAATGTTTCGATTGTATATAAGCATTTGCTTTTTCGATTGCGACGGAGGTCAAGTGGTACGGCCTTCCGGCAGTTCTTATGACGTATCCTCCCTGTGGTCTTTCTGCTCCACGGTCTGTGGCTGGAAGATCCGCAGATGGCGAGGGGGACCTGTCCCCCGGACAAGAGTGACTGGGCTGCTCTGGGGCATCACACCAAAGGCTTCAAGCGTATTTCTGCCGGGTCGGAAAAATTGCGGACCAAGAAGTGCGGACCACCGTCCGTATTCTCCTTTGACGGCAAAGGGCCAAGGCTGGGTGACGGCCCGTACGGTTCCGTTGAGAGCTAGGGCGATGAGCCTGAATTCTTCCGAGTGGAGTGTGCCGGTGATGTGGGAAGGGAGAAACTGCGCTTCTGGGTTGATCTGAGCGAAATGCTGTAACTGATCGATCGTGATTGCAAATTGGGGATCATCTCTCACAGGCATAGCCTGGATACGTTGCCCTACGAGACCCAGAGGTGAAGCGGGGGGGGGTACTACCGGGGCCTTGGGTGGAAACAGGACGACCTGTCTGTTGACCGCAGCACGAACCTCGGTGTCAAACATGGCCAGAGGGATCTGCTGCCCCAATAGAGGGGAGGCCTTCTTCGTTTTGGCCCGTGGTTCAGGCGAAAATGCCGAATCGCCGTCAACTGGCCAGGGCATTTTGAGGCCCAGAATGTCCGCGATAGTCGGCAGGATATCAATGGTTTCCACATCGTGATCCAGGACCTCACCCCGCTGCTGAAATGGTGCCTTGACAAAGAGAGGGACAGCCATAACGTCGGCAAGGTTCGTCTTCGTGGCGGATCGCCGGTAGTCATGCGGACGAAAGCTGACGCCGTGGTCGGCTGTCACGACAATCAAAGATTTTTCATACAAGTTCGTTGCCTTAAGCCGGGCAATTAATCGCCCTAAGAGGGTGTCCACGAACCCGACTTGCAGCAGATATCGCTGATAACTCTGGGTGGTCGCCCACTCATCGCTGCTCCATGTCTCTTTTGTGAGCCCGTTTAGTCCGTAATCAACGCTATAGACTTGGCCTGAAGGAAGATACACATAGGGCGTATGGGGTAACAGGCTATGCAGATAATATAGCGTAGGATTCTGCGTCGGTTGAATGGCACGGAGAAAATTGGAGAAGACCTGGGGGCGGTCTGTATTATGCACGTTCACCTGCGCTAGCAACGAATCTTCTAGGGCTTTCCACACGTGAGCGGGAACCTGACCACCCTCAGATGATGATAGCAGGGCGGGGCCGCCAGCAAAGTCTTGCCAGCGGGCCTGGAGTGAGGGTAGGCCGGATTTCTGATCGTCCGGTAGAAGGATATGCAGATAGACGATGCTGATATCCGACAGGAGGGCTTGCATACGAGTGCTCCACGACGCTCGGAGTCGAGTACACAATTCATGCGGGCATAATTCTGTTATAGTGCCGTGGGCCTGGACGGCATAGGTTCCGCCGAGCAGTGTAAAGATATTACGCGGATACCCGGATACGGTTGGGAGCCGATTCGGAATTGGATAGCGGCCCGTTAAAATTGCTGGTACCGCCCGTGGGGTCCAAGTACTCATGGTAGAGGCATTGCGGAACCAAGTGGCGTCTTGTGCAAACGCGGCAAAATTGGGGTAGCGTCGGGCATCAATCCGGTGGTGTTTATCCATGAGGGAGATGGACGAAAACTCATCAAAGATCACTAGCACGATAGGTGGGGGGTCCTTGATTGCCACCTGAGGAATGTCGGCGGACGTCGAGAACCGCAGCGTTGAGACCGGAGAAAGGAAGAGGAAGAGGGTTGGAAAGAGCACAATGCTAGGCGAGAGGAGCGTGCAGAATGTTCGGACCAGAGGCAACATATGATAGCTGACGCTCGCGAGAAGTCCGATCCCTCCAGCTCCCAGCACCAGGACGAGGCCCGAAATATGCGGAAGAGCTTGGAGCACCTGCAGTGCCTGGAGAGCAAGCATGGCAGAGAGTCCTCCAACCAGGAGCAAATGCAGCCTTACGCTTACCCTTGCATCAACGATGTGGATTCCCCAGATAACAAGCACGCCCAGAGCCGGAACAACAACACTCAGGAGGACGGGGAACAAGATGATATCAAGCGGCGGCGACTGCCGGATGACAAAGAATTCCGCGTGACGAGACAGGAGATCAAATAACGGCTGCGTCACTGCGAGATTCCACACGGTCAGGAAGTGCAGGCTGCGCAGTGCAAGCCCGGGGTACCGGGATATGGGAAGGGATGGTTGCTGCTGGCGCATCTCGTGGTTTATGTCTGTTTGCTTCGTGCGTAGTAGAGTCTGCGCGTGCCCGATGCGAGCGTCTCTTGCCGGTCAGTTTCAAACATGTCGGCTAGACATCGCTCGAAATACCCCAGGTCGTAGTCCGTGTAGTGATCGGCCTTATGCCGCAGCAGGGTTTGGACCATGGGGTCGTCTCGGGTGACGAATTCAATCACCAGGGCCGTGCCGAGACTTGCCAGCCAGGCGATGAATTCCCTGAGCGGAATATGGCTGCTGATCACCACATGGTGGAGCAAGGCCAGACATAGGGTCAGGTCAGGCCCGCCGCGTTCGACCAGTGCCTTTCGTTCCAGCCCGCGCCAGCCGAGATTGGGGGAGGGGTCGGCTATATTGCTGATGAGGGGCAGAATATTGGGTGAGTGTTCCCGCTTGAGCGCACAAGAGAGGCGCTCAAGCGCCAGAGCATCGATATCCATCGCCAGCACATACTCCGCATTTTTTGCGGCAAGGCGTGAAAACGTTCCGGTATTGCAGCCCAGGTCCCAGACCATATTCCAGCGTCGGGTGTGGATGACGCGTCGCACGAAGTCGACCTTCTGGTGTTGCTCACTTTCCGTGTAGGGGAGGTCCTCGGTATAATTCGACCAGGTCGACCGCGACTGCTTCCAGGTCAGTCGAGCCACGAGTTTCCGCAGCCGACTGACGTTGGCCTGGATCAACGCCTTATGAAAGCCGGCCTGCCGTAAATCCTGCTTGAGATTCCGCTTTGTCCGAGCGTACGAGGCTTGGGCTTTGGCCTGAAGGATGATATGCGACAGTACGCCCGGTCTCAGCATGTCTCTGAGCGACATGAGTTGGGCGCACTGGATTGGCGTGATGCCTTCCAGACTGCCGCGTAGCCAGGGCTGAGGGGGCAGGTCTTTGTAGGCTTGCAGAATCAGTGGATAGAGAAACAACTGGCAGAACTGGCGATAGCCGGCCCACGGTTCGCCGGGCCGTAGCTGCTCGAACGAGGGAATATCGATAAAGACCGGCTGACTGCCAAGCCACTGGATGTTGAAAGGGGTCGCGTCTTTGAGTGTCATATCGGCGTCCAGGGCGGCGGCCTGGAGATCAAGGGTCAGCAGCGCGGCAGCCTGTAACATACTAAACGGCCATTCATAGGGATAGGAAATAAACGGAATGGTCTGGTGTTTGAGAAGAATGGACCATAGCTCCTCCCGTCGTCCGGCATGGGGCGAGGGTGAAGAGCCCGGGGACTCAACCTGCTCGGTGTGAACAATTTTCCCTTCAGCCATGAACGACTGGAAGAACGGTTTGGCCTTGAGGATTTCCCACTCTTGGGCGGCGTGTACATTGAGGCCGCGTAGCACTACTCCATCCCGGTAAAAGACGCGGCTGGTACGGTCACGGAACGAACCCGGCTCACGGTGGGAGGGCGTCATGGGTGGAGGGGTGCAGGGGGCATGGAGGCGGCTCCCGGTCGTCTGCTTGGCCTCTACTCGGAGCGGTCAGAGGGGGGCGAGGGCGGGGGGGTGGCTACAGCAGTGGCCGAATCGCTTGCCGCCTGTTGAGGCGCCCGCCTCAACAGACCAAGCAGCCGCTGCCAGTAGAGCTTCGTGAGCACGGCGAGACCGGCCAAGCCCCCAAGGACGAGTTGGAGCAGCATGCTGCCGCTCCCCGGGTCGAGATAGGCCTCAGCCGCAGAGGGGGCTGTCAGCCCCAAAGAGAAGAGAGTAAGCATAAGAGAGCCAAGTCGGCGCACGTGTCCGCTCCTTCCGTAGGTCGCACAGTTCATATATGTGTCATGAGCCCGTCAAGGGCCCTTCATAACCACCCCCGGCGGTCTTTTCAAGGGCAAGAGGGGGCTGTGTGGATGGAGTAGAGTAGCGGGGTGAAGAGGCTGGAGAGAATGCGGATTGTCCAGGTCGTCCACGGCTTGCCGCCGGCATATCTGGGCGGGACCGAAATCTACGCGGCGACGCTGGCCCAAGAGTTGGCCCGGCAGGGCCATACCGTCTCGGTGTTCACGCGGGGGGAGGCCGCCCGGCAGCCTGAGTACGCGCTGGAAACGACGCAGGACGGCCAAGTCGAGATCACCCGTATCAACCATACCCGACGCGACTGCCTGAACTTTACGGACAGTTATCGGAACGACACGATTGCTGCCCGTTTTGGGGAAGTGCTGGATCGTTTCAAGCCCGATATTGTCCATTTCCAGCACTTGGTATACCTGTCCACAACGTGTGTGCGAGAAGTGGTCCGGCATCAGATTCCGGTGGTGATGACGCTGCACGACTACTGGCTCATCTGCCAACGCGGTCGGTTTCTGAAACCCGACTTATCGGTCTGCCCCGGCCAGACCGACGTCGGCTGTGCCCAGTGTTTTCACCATTTGCTGGATACAAAGATGTCGGCCCTCTATCGCTGGTTAAAACCGCTCCTTGGTCAACAATCCTGGCTGAGGGAGCGAGCCCGCCGTTGGTACGGTAGATACGCCGGTTCCCAGTCCGGCTCGCTCGCGGCTCAGCAACAGATTCAGGTGCGCATGACCCATATTCGGACGCTGTGTGAATCGGTTTCGTTGTTTCTGGCCCCCTCGCGCTTCCTGCGCGAACAGTTTGTGGCTTTTGGGATACCGCAAGAGAAGATCATGTTTCACGAGTGTGGCTTGCAGGGCTACACCATTCAGGCCACTCCGAAGGCCGCGGGCAAGCGGCCTCTCACCTTTGGCTATATTGGTGTCGTCGACCCGGTGAAAGGTGTCCATCTGTTGGTCGAAGCCTTTCAGACCCTGCCCCAGGCAGAACTGCATATCTATGGCGGAGAGACGAGCTATGCGCCCTATCCAGACGAGAAACGCTTCCGCTCCCAGTTGGCCAACTCGGCCCGTATTCGGTGTATGGGCCGCTACGAACAGCATGAGCTTGGTCGTATTTTGGCTGAGGTGGATGTCGTCGTTGCACCTTCAATCTGGTATGAAAATGCTCCGCTGGTGATCCGAGAGGCTTTTCTGGCCCATACCCCTGTGATCACCGCTGACTTTGGCGGTATGCGCGAGTGGATAACGGATGGTGTAAACGGCCTCCTTTTTGAGCCGCGTAATATCGATGACCTGCGTCAAAAGATGATGCGTTTTATTACCGAACCGGATTTGGTCGCCCGGCTTTCACGGGCATTCCCAGCGGTCAGATCAATGCGCGTAGACGCCGTCCATCTCGAACGACACTATTGGCGTCTTTTGCAGGACTTGCGGGGCTCATGACGCTCTCGCTCACCATTCCGTGCCGGGCGGATGAGCCGGACCTGGGCAGCACCCTGGAGAGCCTGTTTGCGGCCAGTCTGTCCCCGCAGCTTCCGTCCGGCTGTGTCCGCGAGCTGCTCGTTTGCATTAACGGCGTCGGCCCGGACCAGCCCAGCCCGCCGCTGCTGGCGGTCCGGGCCTTGTGTGCGCGTCACGCGATCCCGCTTCGGGAGATTACGCTCTCTTCCGCAGAGCCGGCCCAAACGCCCAAGCAGCTTCAGCCCTCTCCGGGGGCTGGAGGGCAGGGAGCATTGACGTGTCGCGTGCTGTTGGCGGACTGGCGGGGAAAACCTAGAGCCATAAATACCCTGTGGCAATGGGCGTGCGGCGACCTGCTCCTGTTCTGTGATGCCGATGTCCGCATTGACCCGCAGGCCGTTGCCTCTTTATACGCGCGTGTGCAGAGGGAACCGCAGTTGGGGCTGGTTGCCGCGCGTGAAGTTCCAATGCTGGAGCCCACGGTGAACATCTGGAGTCGCATGGGTGCCCTGCCGTATCGATTCAACTTCGGCAATGCCGGCGGCCGCCTCTTCCTGATACGCAAAGATGCGCTGAGCGAGCCCATGCCGGAAGACTTGCTGCTGGAAGATGCCTGGCTGACGATTGCGGTCGGAAAACAGCGCGTGCGTAAGGCCCTGCAGGCCCAGGTTTTCTTTATCTTGCCGCAGACGCTGTGCGATTATTTTGCTGAGCGGGTGCGTGCCGAGGGGGGGAAAATGCAGATTCGCCACCAGCACGCACACCTGCTCGAAAACGGCCCGGTCGCGGAGTATCCCTGGATCGAATTCCTTCGCACGATTCGGATACATGAATATGGACTGATCCTGTTGGCCTTAGGCATTCGCAGTCTGGCTAGGCTGTGGGCCTGGAGATGCCTCAGACGGGCCGACTTCTACAGCTTATACCGCCCCTTTCTATCGACCAAGCGCTGGTCCGCAGCGGCTCAGGCATCGACCCCAGCTTCGTCACACCCGTTCGGGCAATCCGGGGCTCAACAATGAAGGTCTCGGTCGTCATCCTGACCTGGAACTCCGTGTCTGCGATCGAATCCTGTCTGACGGCACTGCCTGCTGGTTTGACCGTCAGCCACGAGGTGATTGTGGTGGATAACGGCTCGCAAGATCAGACGCTGACGGTGCTGCGCTCTCGATTCCCCCACGTCCAGCTTGTTGAGAATCAGTCCAACCGGGGGGTTGCGCCGGCGCGGAATCAGGGCATTCGGTGCGCGCGTGGAGAATACATCCTCCTCCTGGATGACGATACGATTGTTCATCCCGCCGCGTTGGACCAACTCGTCCAGTTGCTTGACTCCAGGCCGGAGATTGGCCTGTGCGGGCCCAAACTCGTAGATGCCGAGGGGCGACTATGTCTGTCGTGCCGCCTGTTTCCGACTCTCCTGGATAAACTCGGGCGTCGTTTTCCATCCGCTCTCACGCGTCGTGCTGTCCAGCGAGCTGAGTTGGCAGACTGGACGCACGATACGCTGCGGCCGGTGGACTATATGATTGGTGCCTGTCAACTCATTCGCCGGCGGGCGCTTGAGGAGGTCGGCCCGCTGGACGAGCGGATTTTCTACGGCCCGGAAGATATCGATCTGTGTCTACGCATGCACCAAGCGGGTTGGCAGGTGGTCTACCAACCCGCCGCGGTGGTGACGCACGCCGAGCAACGCCTCGCCCGCTCGGCGCTCTCGCACCTTGGCTGGAAACATCTGCGAGGCCTCGCCTACTACTTTTGGAAGCATGGGTATATAGTCTCTCGCCGGGCGCTGTACGCGCGATTGCCAAACGCCCCGAGAGAGAGCGACACGCTGTGAATCCTGCACTCCCGTCTGAAACGTCAGGACGGACTCGCGATTCTGGAAGACGGCCACTCCGAAGAAACGATCAGACTGTTCTAGGGCTGATACTGGCCGACTTGGTGTGGGCCGGCATTGCGTATGGAAGTGCCTTTTCCCTGCGCGTCTATCTCCCCTTTCCCCTGACCGCGGATTTCCTGCCGGCATCGCGTTTCACCGAGGTCGCCCACCCTTTACTCTTGCTCTTGGGGACGCAGGTGGCCCTGCTCTATTTCTTCGGCTTGTACGACCAGCCTGCCCTGCCCCAGCGCGTCCGGGTGGCGACCCGGGTGGCGACGGCCCTCGGAATCCAACTGCTGGTCACCGCGGCATGGTATTTCTTTCGCGGCGACTTGTCCTTCCCGCGTTCCATTCTGGTCGTCTTTTGGATGTTTAATACCCTGGGTATTATCGGAGTACGGCTCTGGATGAACCGCCATCTCGGACACTCCGGTCCGGTGCGTGTCCTCCTGATCGGTATGGTACAGGATGTGGGGATGTTTCTCTCCAGCCTGACCGACCTCCATTCATCTCCCGGCCTCGCTGTCATTGGTGCGCTCAGGTTGGAGGAATCCGCCTGCCAGACACAAGAAGAGATGGATATCCCGTGGCTGGGCCGGATAGACAGCCTGCCCCAGATCCTTGAACAGGTCGAGATTGATGATGTCATTCTCCTGCCGCCCGCAAGCTGGAAAGATACGTTTGTCGACCGGCTGCTGAATCTGCCCGCTGGCCATCTGGCGTTCGAACGACCGCGTGTCCTCGTGGTTCCCTCTGTGTATGACATTCTGGTAGGGCGGGTGTCATCCGTGCGTCTGCACGATATGCCTTTGGTCGAGGTGCTGAAGAATCCTCGTGAAGAGCTGGCTTTTCTGGTGAAAAGCATCAGCGATCGTCTGATTGCCGGTGTCTTGCTGGTCCTGTGTCTGCCGTTGGTATGCATGGCTGCCTGCCTGGTCAAACTCTCGTCGCCGGGACCGATATTGTACCGGCAGCGCCGGGTGGGCAGGCACGGAAAGGAATTCACGCTGTATAAACTGCGCACCATGGTTAATGGGGCCGAGGCCCGGACCGGCCCGGTGCTGGCCCGTCCGGACGATAGCCGGGTGACGCCGGTCGGTCGCCTGCTGCGGGCTGTCCGGATTGACGAAATCCCGCAGCTTTTCAATGTCCTCAACGGATCCATGAGTCTGGTCGGCCCCCGCCCGGAGCGGCCCGAGTTCGTGCCCGAGTTTCAGCGGACTATCCCCGGTTATGCGGAACGTTTGCAGGTCAAACCGGGCCTGACCGGCTTGGCCCAGGTCAACGGCGAATACCACACCTCGCCCGAGTACAAGCTGAAATACGACTTGGCCTATATCTACAACTATTCGCTGTGGTTGGATGTCCGCGTCTTGACCGAGACGGTCAAGGTCATCCTGACCAAGCGAGGCGTATAGGATTCGGATGCTGTCGGTCCTGAGAGAATGTCAGCGGTGGGAGGACTCCCTCCGGGTCGGCTTGCTCGTGCTGTTCTTTGCGACCTGGAATTTACCCATTGCCTTTCAGCAAACCGCGTTGGGCTGTCTACTGGCCTTTCTCGGCTATATGTTGTGGCGAACCGGCTCTCTGCCCCGTACGCCGTTATGGTACCCCTTTTTCTTTTTTTTGGGCGCCCTCCTGGTCTCGACCATCCTGAGCCCCGACCCGCTCCAGTCCTTTATCGGATATCGGAAAATGTGGCTCATGGGCGGCTGTCTGGCGGTCTTTGTTCTCGTCCGCAACGAGCAAGAAGTAGCAACCGTACTGACCGTTGCGCTCTGGGTTGCCGGAGCGGTTGCCGCGTACAGCATTGTACAGCATTTTACCGGACTTGATCTGGCCAAAACCTTGGTTGGCAAGGCGCCCAACCTCGACCCATTCTGGTTTGGTCGTCAGGAAGGCTACCGGGTAAAAGGGCTGCATCCGTCCGGGATGACCTATGCTCATGCCTTGCTCTTTCCGTTGTGCCTGATCACCGCGTGGGGCTTGTCCCCTCGATTACCATTAAGGCAACGGCTCCTGCTGGGTATAGGCTGGATATGCATGTTGTTTGCCCTGTTCTTCTCCCTCACCCGCGGCGTCTGGATCGCCTACGGCCTGCTGCTGGTGGTGTATGGGCTGGTACGCGGCCGCCATGCCGCGCCAGCCGTGGTCGGGGGCGTGGTGGTGTGCGGTCTGCTCTTTGCCAGTGCCGGGCAGGGAGTGCGCGAGCGGGGACTCTCGCTCTTTGACTTTGAGGCCAATATTGGGCGCAGCCAGATCTGGCTGGCCAATATGGATATGATCAAAGAGCGACCCCTGACCGGCTGGGGGTTTGGCAACTACAAGCAGTTTCGGGAGGCTTTTTATCAGCGCTATCCCCAAGCAGACACCAATGCGCATGCACACAACAATTTCCTCCAGATATGGGTGGATACCGGTCTGTTTGGCCTAGCGGCCTTTCTCTTCCTGATCGGCTCGATTATCATGATGGGCTGGCGTGCCTACGTGAAACAGCGGAACGAGCCGTTGAAAAGCCTGACCTTGGGCTGTTGGCTTGGCCTCGTCGGTTTTCTTATTGGCGGCTTGACCCAGTACAACTGGGGAGATGCGGAAGTCGTGCTGGTGTGGTGGGCCACGGTGGGGCTGATGATGCGGCTCGCAAGTGGTGTTGAAGGGCTGGGCTCAGGGGCGGGGTCAGGGGCAGAAGCTCCGGTAAACCGAGCGTAACGCATGCAACGTCTGTGGGGCTATATCTATCAATACCGGTATCGGTATCTGCGTGGCATCGCCTGTCTAGTGACGACGGCTACCCTGGCAATGTCCATCCCGTGGCTGCTCAAGCAGGCGGTCGAAGGGATTGAGCGTGGACGGTCGGCCAGCGAGGTGGCTGCTACGGTCTTCCTGATTATCGGGATTGCCCTGCTTCAGGGGGTTGTCCGCTCTTTTTCGCGCTTTCTGATCTTCAATGCCGGGCGGGATATCGAGTACCAACTCCGCAACGAATTGTTTATCCATTTGCAGACCCTCTCCTTGAGCTATTACCAGCGCCAGCCCATAGGCGACCTGATGTCGCGGCTGGTCAATGACGTGACCGCAGTGCGTCTGTTGCTTGGCTTGGGCGTTATCAACATCCTCAATACCCCACTATATTACGTCTATGCCATGGCGGCTATGCTGGCCATGGACCCGACCCTGACCCTGTTGGCGACCGCTCCCTATCCCTTCATGTTTTTGCTGGTCAGAGCGATGAGTCACCAACTCATGGAGCGCACGCTCAACGTGCAGGCTGGTCTGGCCGATCTATCGAGCCGCGTCCAGGAAACCGTCAGCGGTATGCCGGTCGTGCGTGCCTACGTGCGTGAGGCGTGGCAGAACCGCGTATTTGGTGTGCTGAATGAGCACTTCAAGGTCGAAAATATTGCCTTGGCTCGTCTGCGCGGCCTGTTTCCGCCGCTGATGAAGGGCATATCCGGAACCGGGCTGCTGGTGGTGCTGTGGTATGGCGGCTCACAGGTCATTGCCGGTCAGCTCAGTTTGGGTGACTTGGTTGCGTTTATGGGCTATCTCCACCTGCTGGCTTGGCCGACCATGGCCATGGGCTGGCTGATCTCCCTCTATCAGCGTGGCAAGGCCGCCATGCAGCGACTCGAGGCGATCTGGCAAACCCGGCCCGGCATCACTGGCGGTCAGGAGAATGGTGCGAGGCGGAGTGGGCAAACGATACGCGGCGAGATCGGGTTTCAGCACGTGGATTTTGCCTATCCGCCTGATGACCGGAGGCCGAGCAGTGGTGTGGGTAATGGAGACGCACCTGACGGACGAACCGTCCTACACGACATTACGTTCACTGTCCCAGCTGGAAAAACGGTTGGTATTGTCGGGCGTATGGGAGCGGGCAAGAGTACCCTGGTCCATCTCCTCCCGCGGTTATTCGATGTCTCACGCGGCGCCATTACCATTGATGGACAGGATATTCGACTCTTCTCCCTGGCCGAACTCCGTCGCTGTATCGGTCTTGTCCCTCAGGATCCGTTTCTCTTTTCGGCTCGCATTGAAGACAATATTGCCTTTTCTCAATCTGAGGTGGATGGGGACGAGGTTCGCTGGGCGGCGGCCTTAGCTGGTGTGGACGCTGAGGTCGAGGATTTCCCCAAAGGCTATGAGACCGTCATTGGCGAGCGGGGCATGACGCTGTCGGGCGGGCAAAAGCAGCGCCTCACGCTGTCTCGGGCCTTGCTGGCTGACACGCCCATCCTCGTCTTGGACTGCGCGCTGTCCAGCGTTGATGTGACAACGGAGCGGAATATCCTCCAGGCACTCCGGACGAGTACCACAGAGAAGACCGTGCTCATCATCTCCCACCGGGTGTCGGCCATACGGGACGCTGACCTCATCGTTGTCCTGGATGCGGGACGGATCGTCGAGATGGGAACGCACGCTGAGTTGGCCGAGCAGAGGGGCATGTATACGGAACTCTTTCAAGATCAGAGGCTCGAAGAGGAACTGGCTGAACTATGAACGCGGGGCAACACGAAGCGGGGCCCAGCAAAACCTATGACCTCGCGCTCCTGCGCCGCTTGTGGGGGTATATCCGGCCGTACCGTGCGGCATTTATCGTGGCGCTGGTCTGTCTGCCGCTGACCTCCGCCTGCCTGCTGGCCCAACCGTATTTGCTCAAGCTGGGGGTAGATTGGTATATCGAGCGGGGGGATGCCGCGGGGCTGACGCGCATTGGTCTGCTGTTCGCCGCTGCGCTGCTCGGCGAGTGTCTGTTCTTCTACGCCCAGTTCCAGGCCACGATGTTCGTTGCTCAGCGCAGCTTGGCCGATCTGCGACGTGACCTGTTCGCCCATGTACAGGAACTGCCGTCGAGATTCTTTGAGCGTACGCCGGTCGGTCGTCTGGTCACCCGCCTCACCACTGATGTCGATGCCATTAACGAAGCCTTCTCCGCCGGGACCCTGACGATCTTTATGGACATCCTGACCCTGGTGGGCATTGTCGTCATTATGCTGTCCATCGATTTTCACCTGGCCGTCGTGACGCTGGCCCTTCTGCCCCCGCTGTTGCTCGTCCTGAATTTCTTTCGGACCCGGACGCGCACGACCTACCGGACCATCCGGGAACGCTTGGCGCGGATCAACGCCTTTCTGCAGGAAACCTTGTCCGGGATGATGGTGGTGCAGGTGTTTGCGCAAGAGCGAAAGATGTTTGCCGAGTTCGAGCGGCGCAATCGCGCGTATCGTGACGCCAACCACCTCTCCAATATTTACGAGGCCAGTCTGTTCTCCATCGTCGAGGCGCTGAGCGCCATCTCTATTGCCCTGATGCTGTGGTATGGTGCAGGTCAGGTCGGCCAGGGGTTGGTCGCCCTGGGGACGCTGGTGGCGTTTATCGAATATTTGCAGAAGTTCTTTGTGCCCATTCGGGAATTCAGTACCAAGTACACCACCATGCAGACGGCCATGACCGCGGTTGAGCGCGTGTTTCAATTGCTGGACACGCCGGTCACGATCACCTCTCCACCCCAGGCGTATCGACCGCTCGAGGTAACCGGACGGATAGCTTTCGAGCATGTCTGGTTTGCGTACAACGAGGAGGAGTGGGTGCTGCGGGACGTGTCCTTTTCGGTCGCCCCTGGCGAAAGTATCGCCCTGGTCGGCGCGACCGGCGCGGGCAAGACCACGATCAGCAAGCTGCTCAACCGCTCTTATGATATTCAGCGGGGTCGCATCCTGGTGGATGGCGTCGATATTCGCGAGTGGGAGCTGCACGCCCTGCGGCGCCGGGTTGGTGTGGTGTTACAGGACGTCTTCCTGTTTGTGGGGGATGTGGCCACCAATCTGAGTTTGGGGCGGACCGACCTCACGCCGGACGCCTTGCAGCAGGCGGCCCGGCATGTCAATGCCGAGCGCTTTATTCGGGACCTGCCCAACGGCTACCAGGAACATCTGCACGAGCGCGGTGCCAATCTGTCCGCCGGCCAGCGCCAGCTTCTGTCGTTTGCCCGTGCCTTGGCCTATGACCCGGCCATCCTGGTTTTGGACGAGGCGACCTCAAGCGTCGACCCGGAGACTGAGGTGCTCATTCAGGACGCGCTGACGAAGCTGATGCGGACCCGGACCACACTGGTGATCGCCCATCGATTCTCGACCATCCAGAATGCCGCCCGCATCATCGTCCTGCACAAGGGCAGACTGCGGGAAGTCGGTACCCATCAGGCCTTGATGGCACAGCGTGGCATTTACTGGCGCTTATACCAATTGCAGTACGCCCATGCCGTCGGCGTCCCACACTCCCGCACGGACGGCCCCGTTCTGGAAGAAAGATAACCGGGGGTGGCTCTGCGTATGCGGCCTTGGCGACCTGCAAGCGAGGAGACGCGTGTCCAATAGGATATGAACATGGTGGCCCGTTCATGCATTTTTGCCTGGCTATGTCTTCTGCCCGCCTGCACCCCGTCGTATATCCTGCGGGCGGGCTATGAGGAGGCAAAAATCCTATGGTACCGCAGGCCTATTGCCGACCTCTTGCGGGAGCCCGGGCGGCTTGACCCGGCGACCCGGGACAAATTTCAGATTGTCTTACGCGTCCGGGCCTTTGCCGAGCAAGACCTCGGCTTCCGGGTCGGGCAGAGTTATCGCAGTGTGTCCGACCCCCCCTCCCCCCCAACTCTTTATGTGGTCACCGCGGCCCCCCCGACGCGTTTGGTCGCCCATACCTGGTGGTTCCCCATTGTCGGCAGGGTCTCCTACAAGGGGTATTTCGAGCGTGCGCAAGCCGTCGCAGAAGCCCGGCGTTTAGCGGCGCACGGGTTTGATACCTATATGCGGACCGCCGCCGCCTTTAGCACCCTGGGCTGGTTCGCCGACCCCCTCCTGCCTCAACTGTTGGAATATGACCAGGCTACCCTAGCCACTATCATTTTGCACGAACTGTTTCACAATACCTTTTATCTGCCCGGGCAGACGGCCTTTAACGAATCGCTCGCCAATTTTGCCGGGTATCGTGGCGCGCTCGCTTTTTTTGTCAAAGCGCATGGAGAAACCCACGCCCTGGCCCAACACCTTCGAGCCGCATGGAAAAGGCAGTTGGCCGTCTCACACTTTCTCGAACAGGCCCGTCGGCGGCTGACACGGTTATACACTTCTGCGTTGACTGACGAGGAAAAGCTGACACGACGGAAAGACGTGTTCGCTCGGCTCCAGGAGGGATTTCACCAGCTATCCGGGACGGGCGCGCGCACCTCTGACTTTGCCTCCGGGCAACTGAATAACGCGGTGATCGTACACTATCTGACCTATCTCAGGGATTTACGTGTCTTCGAGCGGATGTATGAACAGAACGATCAAGACCTCCGGCAGACGCTGGACGCCATCGCTGCCCTTGCAGAGGATGCGGAGCGGCCGTTTGAGGCGGTGAGAAGAGTGGTTCATTGAGAAGGGCATTCCCTCCCTCGGCGGGCATCCGGGACTCGTTGATTCTGACGACGGAGCACTGCGTACCGATGGCGGTCATCGCTGTACCGCCGGCCGTGTCTGTCCGGTGGAGACGAAACCGCGGCCGGCGGCCGACGGTGGGAGCCGGAGCACGGGGTGACGCTTGATCCTCCATTTTCAGGTGGTTATATGACGCACACCCCTACGGTAGGCGACCCCGCGCTTGGATTCATGGCGAGATGAACCGTCCGCTCTCTTTGACAAAGCCTTGGTTCGAGCGGGAGACCCTGGATACGGAGTCCCACTGACCGGGAGAACTGGAATTGGCGCTTCGGGACGGCCCTCAGCCTTTCCTTGAGCCGGGCGGGGGGCATAAAAAAGAGCTACCTGCTTCTGCATTGCCGCTGGAATCTCTAATTCCTATGATGAATTTGACCTTCAGGAGGAGCCATGAGCTTTTCTGATTGGACGAACGTCCTAGAGCACCTATCCGAGCGTCTCGCGACGATGCCGCCTGCTGCCCTGGGCGCGGTCGGGTTGCTGTTAGTGGGCTGGATTGCGGCGATTATTGCACGTTTCCTTACGGGAAAGATTATCGTGGCGGCTGTCGCCCGCATCAACGGACAATTTCGTCTCGCTGAAAGTCCCGGCGGAACGAGACTCGCCGAGGAGGCCCCCCGGATCATCGGAACGCTCGGGTATTGGATCGTGCTGTTGTTCTTCGTGACTGCTGCGGCCGACAAACTCCCCCTGCCGGTCATGACGGACTTGCTGCAGAGCATCGCCTACTACTTCCCCCGTGTCCTGTTCGCGGTCGTGCTCATCTTTACGGGGCTGGGCGCAGGGATTCTGGTGAATCGGTGGACGACGAGGGTGACTGCGGCCGCCGGTGTTGAGTATGCGTCAATCCTTGGACGGGTCGCCCAGATAGCCGTCCTTGTAGTGGCCCTCCTCGTTGGTGCGCAGGAAATCGGCCTAGAGAGCGGGATTTTCACCGCAACGATTCTCATCAGTATCGCCGCAATCCTGGGAGGAGTGGCGCTCTCGCTCAGTCTGGGCTCAGGGCCGATTGTGAGTAACATCATGGCCTCTTACTACGCGGCAAAGGCATATCGCGTCGGGGATGTCGTGCGCGTGGCAGGTATTGAGGGCGTCGTGCGAGAAATCACTTCCACGTCCATTGTGCTTGATGCGGCTGACGGTCAGGTGCATCTCCCGGCAAGAAAATATTGCGACGAGGTATCGGTAGTGCTGAGGAGGGACTGATGCGGACTGCGACGCAAAAGACAGCCCAAGTGCATATGAGCCGTCACCCCGAAGAGGCGGCACGACTGTTGGAAGGATTCACGCCAAGCGAAATCGTGGGAGCCTTGCAGGAAGCACCTGACGAGAGCGCCGCCGGTGTGCTTGCCTGCTTTGCCCCCGCCCTGGCCAGTTCGTGCCTCGCACACTGGCCCGAGGGAGAGCGTTCGCGGGTCGTGGAGCGGTTGCCAGTGTCCATTGCCGCCGCGCTGTTGCGCCAACTGGAACCAGCGGTCCGGGAAGATGCGCTCAGCGGTCTCTCGGCCACCGTTCGTGCATCGCTCAATCAAGCCCTGCGGTATCCGGCTCAGTCGGCTGGGGCGCTTGCTGACCCGTGGGTGCTCACGCTCCACTCCGACCTCACGGTAGAAGAGGCGCTGGCCCGTCTCAGCGAAAGCGGCGGTCCGGTCGCTTCTCGCATCTTCGTACTCAACCGCTCCCAGCGTCTCGTAGGCTCGGTGACGCCGGGCCAGTTGCTCGGGAGGAGACTTGATACCCCTGTCGGGTCTTTGGAGTTGGATACCGTGCCAGCGGTGCCTTCCTACGCCAGTACTCAGACGCTGGGGGCGAGGCAATCGCCGCCGGAACCCATGGCGGTTGTGGACCGGCAGGGAACATTCCTGGGGACTATTAGAGCCGGTACCCGCCAACATCCGGAGACCCGGAAGGTTCGTCCTCCGGCCATGCACCTGCTGGCTGCCCTCAGTGAGTTCTACTCGCTCGGACTCACTGAGCTGTTCGGGGGATTGCGCTCTGATTCCTCCAAATAACCAATCAGTCGGGAGAGACACGCCGTGCCAACAGCCAGCCTTGAAGTCGAACGCATGCTTGTCCGGGATTTTTTTGAACGCCATCCAGAGGAAGCGGCGGATCAACTCGAAACCTCTACGCCATCCGAGGCGGAGGAGATGCTCTCCCACGTGGCACCGGAAATTTGCAGCGAAACCTTCCGGCGTCTGTCGCCGGCAAAGGCTCTGGATATTTTCGCGGAGATCGATCTTGATTACGGAAGACAACTGATCCGTCATTTGGACCCTCCCCAAGCCGGCGCACTACTGGGCGGACTCGGGGCCCAGCGCCGTGACGATCTCCTTGCGGGTCTGGCGCGTGCGGAGGCGAGGGAATGGCGCGCCCTCATGCAACATCCCACAGACAGCGCCGGTCGGCTCATGGACCCCCGAATTACGGTCTTTCACCCTGACATGAAGGCCGAGGAGGCTTTGGAATGGCTACGGTCGGTACGACAGAGACAGCGTGTGCTTGACCTGTTGATTGTGGATAGCGAGGGGCGTCTGTCCGGGACCGTTCCACTCCAAGAGGTCGTGCTGGCCGAGCCGGAGACGACACTGATGTCCCTGATCAAAGGGGGGCCGGCTGCCGTATCCGCATCCACCACACGGGAAGAGATCGTCGAGACTTTGGAGCGCCACAAGCTGACCAGCCTGCCTGTGGTCGACTATGACAACAAGCCGCTTGGGATCCTCCGGCTCAACGAAATGGTGTCAGCAGTCGAAGAAGAACTCAGCGCCGACCTCGTCAGCATTACGGGCGCAAGCAAGGAAGAGCGTACTCTCTCGAAAGTCAGCTTCGCCATTCGCAAGCGTCTGCCCTGGTTGCAGATCAACCTTGCCACTGCATTTCTGGCGGCGGCTGTGGTTTGGGTTTTCGAGGACACGATCTCCCGGTTCACCGCGCTCGCCGTCTTGTTGCCGGTTGTGGCCGGTCAGTCGGGCAACACTGGCGCCCAAGCCTTGGCCGTCGTGCTGCGCGGACTTGCCCTGCGCGAAATCACCCTGCGCCACTGGCCCCAGATCGTTACCAAGGAATTTGCCACCGGCCTTGTGAACGGCCTGGGCGTCGCCCTTGTCACCTGTGCCGGCGTATACGTGTGGAGTGGGTCGCCCGGACTGGTGTTCGTCATTGGCTTGGCGATGGTGCTTTCGATGGCTATTGCCGGGGTCGCCGGAGCCATGATTCCCGTGCTCTTGGCGAGAATGGGGCAGGATCCAGCGCAATCCTCTTCTATTCTCTTGACCACGGTCACCGATATCTGTGGATTCTTCAGTTTTCTTGGGTTGGCGACCGTATTTGCCTTCCTGTTATGAATCAGCCGCACGGAATGGAGGGGCGCCGATGACGATGCTAGTGATTGTTGCGGGACTGACGGTTCTGACCTCGAGCATGTGTTCGCTGTTCGAAGCCACACTGTACTCAACTCGTATTGGAACGCTCGAAGCCGAGAAGGCCGCGGGTCAATATCCTCGTCGTGCTGATCGGTTCATCGCGATGAAGGCAAACATTGCCCAACCGACCTCTGCGATCCTGATACTCAACACGATTGCGAACACGGCCGGCGCCACTCTCTGTGGGATGTACGCCGCCCAGTTCCTGGGCGTAGCCTGGGTGCCAGTGTTTTCCGTTGGTTTGACCCTCGCCATCCTGTTTGTAGGCGAGGTTCTGCCCAAGACCTACGGAGCTACGCACTGGCACACCATCTGGCCGCGGATCATCTGGCCGCTGACGCTGATGCAGAGAGGGCTCTCTCCGGTCATTCGGGTCACGCAGGCCTTTGCCAGATTCTTTACCGGCAGCCTCGGAACGCCTGCTGTCACCGAAGATGAGATCCGAGCCTACATTCATCTGGGCCGAAGGGAAGGCGAGCTGTCTGCCGCAGAACTGCAACTCCTCAACGCGGTCTTTCATTTTGACAATATGCTGGTACGCCAAGTGATGGTTGCGCGCCGGGATGTCGTGTTCTTCGAGGGACACTGGTCGCTTGAAAAATGCCTGAAAATCGCCAAGGAAACGCGTCACACGCGCTTTCCGCTGTGTATCGGGTCACTGGACGAGGTGATTGGGCTGGTTCACGTCAAAGACTTGCTGGGCTTGGCGGACGACGATGGTATTCTCAGGTCGGTCGCGCGGCCTATCCGACATGTCCCCGAGACCCTGCCGCTCAGCCGGCTCTTGCGAGAGATGCAAAGCACCCACCAGCAGATGGCATTGGTTGACGATGAGTTCGGCTCGGTTGTCGGTGTCATTACCATGGAGAATGTGGTTGAGCAGATCGTCGGCGCCGTGCAGGACGAGTTTGACAGCGAGCCGCCGGAAATCGTGCCTGAAGGGGCCGGTGTTTTCAGGATGAGTGGACAGTTGCCGATCGAACGGGTGAACCGAGAGCTGGGACTGACCCTGTATGAGCCCGAAGTGGACACATTGTCGGGGTTGCTGGTCAGCCGCTTGAATCGGCTGCTCAAGGTCGGTGACCGGGTCCAACTCCGAGACGCCATTGCCGAGGTTGTAGAGGAGCAAGGCGGCCGGGCAACCCAGGTTCGTATGCGCATGTCCCAAGGCAATGACGCCGAGGAGGTCCCTGCCGACCAATCAGACCCATAGAGCGGATTGGCGGAGCGTCAGCCGACCGATTGCGAAGCCCGCTGAAGAAATGAGACGGCGGTTTGGGCGACTTCACTTTCTCTGGCTAGGAAGAAATGGTCCGCGCCGCGAATGGTTTCGAGCTGCTTTGGCGCGGCTATTTTTGCGATGAGTTCGGTCAAATCGGAAATGGGGGAGTAGGGGTCCCGGTCGCCGCTGACGAGGAGGAAGGGTTTAGTCACGCTCGCAAGAAACGCCGGGTCACGGAATCTCAGCGGAAAAGCCACGCCAATCAAACGATGGACGCGGTCGTCTTCCGCCCCGGCGTGCAGTCCCACCATTGCGCCGAACGAATAGCCGGCAACGACGACAGTCGAGACGGGCTGCCGGTTGAGGAGGGCCGTGACGGCTGCTTTGACATCCTCGCGTTCTGCCACCCCCTCTCCGTGTACGCCTTCACTGCGTCCAGCCCCGCGAAAATTGAATCGGAGCGTAGTGATATTCTCCTTTTGGAAGGCGTATGCTAGCGCTGACACCACGTTGTTGTGCATTTCGCCACCATAGAGAGGATGGGGATGACACAGCACCGCTCCCAGTGTGGGAGCCGGGTGTGAGGGCGTAAGAAGCCCTTCCAAGGCGATGGCGTCATTGCCCTCGCCGACCGAAAAGGTGATAGACTCTTCCGTACATTGCATCCTTGCTTCATTCGGGTAGGCGAAAATCCCGTGGAACACAAGTGGGACGCATGGGGACCGCAGGGGGGCGGCTCGTCTGAGCGAAAGAATTCTTCATGCGAGATATGAACCATGGGTATCGCGTCAAAGAGACGCAGCATGTCGCCTCCCGAGACTTGCGGGCAGCTCTCACACGGTGGCTGCCACGGGCCTCTGTCCTTTTTCTTGCGGTCCGAAAAAAAGTTCAGGACGACGCACTCAGCCTGCGGGCCATGGGGCTTACCTATGTGACCCTTTTGGCTCTGGTGCCGCTTTTGGCGGTCATGTTTGCCGTCCTCAAGGCCTTCGGGGTGCACAATCTCGTTGAGCCGTCACTGACTCAAGCCTTGGAGCCGTTAGGGGAGCAGGGCGCTGAGATTACCCAGCGCGTCCTGGAGTTCGTGAACAATTTGCGCGTTGGTGTGCTGGGCGCAGTCGGGGTGGCAGCCCTGTTCTATACCGTCGTTTCGCTGATCAGCAAAATCGAAGATTCGTTCAATCATATCTGGCAAGTGCGCCACGCTCGGACCTGGGGCAAGAAATGCAGTGACTATCTGAGTGTGGTTCTGGTCGGTCCGGTCCTGGTCTTTACGGCATTGACTGTGATTGCCTCGGCCCAGAGCCACACGGTTGTGCAATATATGATTGCGAACGAGTTGCTCGGCCCGCTCATTCTTGTGGCGACGCAATTGATGCCGTTCGCCTTTTTATCCATTGCTTTCACCTTCTTGTACGTCTTCGTTCCCAATACTGCCGTGCGCTTTGGCTCGGCCCTGCTCGGCGGGGTGGTCGCAGCTGTGCTGTGGCAGGTGGCCGGGGTGGGCTTTGCCGCTTTTGTCGCCGGCTCCGCGCGCTATGCCGCCGTCTATTCGAGTTTCGCCATTCTCGTCTTCTTTTTTATCTGGGTGTACGCGAGTTGGCTGATTATTCTCGTGGGTGCGGAAGTCGCCTGCTTTCATCAATATCCAAGCTCCTACCGAGCCGAACTGGATGGCAAAACCCCGCTGTCGCAGGAGCGCCTCGCGCTGGCGGCCCTGGCTGCAATTACGCAGCGTTATCTTGCCGAAGAAACGCCCTGGTCAGTTGCCGCTCTTGCCAAAAATATGCGCGTTCAGCGTGCTGTGCTCGAGCCCCTGATTGAAACACTGCTGGCAGAAGGCATACTCTTGCAGACCGTTGAGCCGGAGGGGATGGTCCTCGGCCGGCCACCCGAGCAGATTGAGGTCACGAGTGTGCTGGATATCCTGCACGCGCCCGGGAGTGAGCCGGCCGCGATTGGTGGGGGAGATGTCATCTCGGCGCTGCTCGACCGGCGGAATCAGGCGGTTGAGCAGGCTCTTGAGGGTATTACGCTTCGCGCTCTTGCGGCAGACACTCCCTCGAAGTAGCAACAACCTCGACTGCCTTCCGCTCCTCATGTTTCCCGTTACCCAATGTCATAAAGCAGCGAGAAAGACGAGGGTCCGACTCTCTCGGTTAGCCCCGTTTCTTGCCGTCCTGCTCTGCTGGGTTTGGACCTGGGGTTGGAGGAGCGGGGTCGTTTTTGCCCACTCTCTCGAACAGCTCGACTCGGAGCGTGAATGGCGGGTGGAGTCGATCCTGCTTGCCGGCAACGAGCAGTTCGATACTGGGACTCTGCTTGCTGAGATGCAAACGGCAGTCCGGCCCTGGTATATGCCGTGGAAAAAGAGACCGCTCTTTGACCCCGTCACATTTAAGCGAGATCTTGAACGGGTCCGGCATTATTATGAAACCCAGGGTTATTACCAGGCTCAAGTGACGTATGGCCTACAGAGCGATGACGCGCGGGGACACGTTGCCCTCACTGTCCAGATTCAAGAAAACTGCCCTGTCACGGTTGGAGCGCTGAGCGTCGACGTCAGAACAAAAGCCCGGACCGAGGTGGTGCTTCCTGACCGGCTCCCGCTTGAGCCCGGGGCGCTCTTTACCGAGGCGGCCTACGGACAGGCGGATCAGGCACTCCGTCAGGCTTTCCTCCAGCACAGCCATACCTGGGTTGAGGTCGAGCGCCAAGCCGAAGTCGATCTGAATACCCGGCAGGCGCGGGTTGCATACTCCATCTCGCCGGGACCACCTACGGTATTTGGGATAACCGATATTGTCGGTACGCGGAAGGTCGGTCCGCAGCTCGTGCGCAGAGAATTGCCCTATGTGCCCGGTGAACCGTTTTCCCTGGCCGCTATTGAGCAGGCGCGCCAGAACATTCTGAACCTCGGCCTGTTTCGCTCGGTCCAGATGAAATTCCAGCGGGAGGCCGAGAAACCGCGCGAGGTCCCCATTCTCATACGCGTGGCCGAGAAAGAGCCTCGCAGCATTCGGCTTGGGGCTGGCTACAGCACAGACGAGGAGTTTATCGGTCTGGCGGCATGGCAGCATCGGAATTGGTGGGGGGGCGGTCGTCGCCTGTCTGTAGAACTGCGTTTGTCCTCCATCCAGCGTTCTATTGGAGCCACGTTCGTGCAGCCCTACTTTCTGGCACGGGACACCGTGCTGGACCTCGACGTCCAGCAAGGACAGGAAGATGAGGACACGTACCTCCTCAACTATTCCCGTCTGCGTCCGCGTCTTGAGCGCCATTTCGCCCCGACCGTCTCTGGCTTTGTTGATTACCGGGTCGAATTTTTGAAATTCAACGAGGTCGGCAGTTCCACCATCCGGCTCCTGGAGGGCCTGCGGCGCGAGGGCCTCTTGTCCGGTCCAACTCTTGGGTTGATCTGGGATACGACTGAAGAACTCCTGAATCCGACCCAGGGCGGGAGGCTGTCCGTTGTTGCCCATCAAGCCGGAACGGTCTGGGGCGGCGATTACAAGTTCTTTCGCCTGAGGGCTGAAGCCCAGCACTATCAGCGTTTCGGATGGGGTGTGGTTCTGGCCACTCGCCTGAAAATTGGCCTCAGCGAAGCTTTTGGCTCGCCACGTAATATCCCCCTATCCGAGCGCTTTTATGCCGGAGGCGATGGGGGAGTGCGAGGCTATGGCCGGCATAAACTCGGTGCCCTGAACGATGCGAACGACCCGCTCGGAGGGCTGAGTGTGCTCGAAGGGTCGGTCGAACTGCGGCGGCCGTTATGGCGTGAACTCGCCGGAACAGTCTTTCTCGATTTTGGTCAGCTCTCGCTTGAGAGCTATGACATCCCGGTCGAGAGCCTTCAATTTGCGCCCGGCTTTGGACTGAGTTATACGACACGTATCGGGTCGCTTCGGGTCGATATTGGTTTCCCCATCGATCCTGCGGACGATGATAAGTCGTGGCGTCTCCATTTTGGTATTGGGCAATCGTTTTGAGAGGGGGAGAACGGGTGCGGGATGTGTGGCGGGTGCTGCTGATTGTTGGTGGCTTGGTCGCTCTGCTCATCGTGGGGGCGCTCCTATTTCTGCAGACTGCCCAGTTTCAGAAACTCCTGCACGGCCATCTCGTCTCGGCCCTGAACACCACCCTGCCTGGAGAGATCAGCCTGGGTGGCTTGAAAGGGTCAGTGTGGCGGGGGCTGCAACTCACCGACTTGGTCGTGCGTTACGAAGAAGAGGAGGTCGTTCGCATTCCTCGGCTGAGCGTCGGATATGCGCTCCGCCCGCTTCTCAGCGGTCAAGTGAGCCTGACGCATGTCGACGTGTATGATCCTGTCGTCCGACTGACCCAAGGCGAGGCGGGGAATTGGAATCTGGTTCAAGCCTTCGCGACAGACACAGGACAGGAAGGAGACCCTTCTCCGGGAGTGGGTATTGGTGTTGTCCTCGGTGCTGTCACAATTCACAATGCGACGGTCGAACTCGTTCTTGCCGACCAGTCCCTGTATCGTTTGCACGATACGACCCTCGAGGCCCGGGCTGCACTGGACGGCGATCAAGTACAGGTGGTGTGTGACAGATTTGCGGCCAGCATGACTGTGGCCCCGGCCCCGCCACTGAACCTTGTCGCTTCGGCATCGGCACACGGAGACTTGGGACATCTCCCCATTGACATCTCTCATATTGATATCACCTCAGCGCAGTCTCAGATGCGGTTTACTGGCCGAGTCGCAGACCTGAGCACGCTGACCCTGGACGGAACGCTTTTCATTCAGAGGCTGGCCGCGGCTGACCTGGCTGCGATTGTTCCCGGCTGGCCGCTCCAAGAGATGATAGCTGGAGAGATCCGTGTCGCGGGTCAACTCGCTGACCTGCATGCCGACGTCAGGTTGGCCGTCGCGGATGCAGAACTCAAGGGGCAGGTATGGGCTGACTTGAGTCAGAACGAACCAGTGTACACTAGCACAGTCGCTTTCTCACATTTTGACCTCACAAAGCTGAGGGATGACGAAGCACTGGGCGGTCTCTTTGCAGGGAGTCTGGAATTGGCAGGACGGGGGACCGATATGGCGGGTCTGACTGGGAACGCTGTCGTCCAGGGTCAGGCGCTCCGTATTGGAGAGTGGCAGATCGGCGAGGTGGGGCTGACCGGGAGCGTCAAGCAGCAAGTGGGCGAGGTCGCTGGGACGATTACCGCAAGATCAGGTCAGGCGAACTGGAATGCTGAAATCCAGCTTGCAGACGAACTGGCGTATACATTCACACTAGCGATTGATCGTCTGGACCTACAAAAAATGGTTCCTGGCGAGAAATCAGGAAGCGGGACGCCAGCAGAAACCGACCCCCATCCGATCGTGAGGAGTGACCTCAACCTGTCCGGTACGGTGCAGGGGCGAGGGATAGACCCGTCCAGCATGGATGTCCGGGCCTCGTTCACTCTCCGCCCTTCAAGCCTTGGACCAATATCAATAGGAAGTGGCCGTTTTGACGCCTCAGTGGCTGATGGGAGGGTGGATATCACTGAGATGCATCTCAAGGCCCAGAATGCCAGCCTAGCGATGCGGGGAGCACTTGGGACGACACGAGCAGGAATGGGGAAGCTGTCGTACCAGCTCGACGTGTCCGACCTTGCCTCGTGGCTGGCTGTAGCTGACCAAAAGGGAACAGGCCAGTTCACCCTGGTGGGTGAGGCTGAAGGTAATCTGACCAAACTGACCGCCTCTGGAGTCGGGCAGACCCGCGCTCTTGCGCTGCAAGGGGGGACGTTGGCCCAAGGAACGATCAGGTATCATCTGACGACGGAGGGACTGTGGCCGACAGGAAAGATAGAGCTCGAACTAGCCGGACTGCACGCCGGAGTTGCGTTACAATCGGTTACTGCCCAATTGGAATTGACACATGAAGAGACTCCGAGTGTGCAGATGACGATCCACGCCACGGATAACGCGTCTCGGAAGCAGTATCTAGACTCCCGGATTGTCCGGCGGCCCGGCCAACTCAGCGTGGATGTGAACGCGCTTTCGCTCATGCTGCCCGGCGGTGTCTGGAAATTGCTACAACCTGCCACGGTTACACGGCGGACCGGGACAATAGGGGTTGAGGCCTTCCGGCTGAGCAATGGGAAGCAACACATTTCCGTCAACGGAGGCGTCTCGACGCATGGCGCACAGGATTTGCAAGTGCGGATCGAGAAGGTTGCTATAGCGGACTTGCATCCGCTCGTACCGGGTATGCCGGCCGTTACTGGTGCACTGTCGACGTCCATGCGGCTCTCCGGGACTGCTGAGACCCCGATTATCGAGGGAAGCCTCGCTATCGACCCACTCCACATCGTCGAACAGTCATATAAAGGGCTGTCGGCCTCGTTTACCTATCGGAACGAGCGGGCCAGACTCGATCTGACGGCTGCGCAGGACGAGCAGCATGCTTTACAGGTCTCCGGGACACTGCCACTTGCCCTGCACTGGCATAATGGGCTCACCACTGAAATCTTGGGAGATATTGATGCCCGTGTGCACTCCAGCGGATTAAACTTGGCTTTTCTGAACACCCTGAGCGGCAAAGGAGTCAGCGATATCAGTGGAGAACTGCGCGTTGACATGGACTTGCACGGACCGCCTGCAGGTCTGACCCCGCAAGGAAAAATAGCGCTTCGAAATGGTCAGGTGACGGTCGGCCCACTGGGAACCACGATCTCTGATGCCGCCCTGACGCTGGTCGCTCATCCCGAGGGAATTCGCCTTGAGCAAATTTCCGCCATCTCTGGAAAAGGTAAGATGACGGGGCAGGGCGTAATCAGCCTACGCAATGACGTGCCGCGGGACATCAATGTGACCCTGACTGCCCACCAATGGCCAGCTATTCATACCAAGCAGTACCGGGCTGAAGTCGGTGCGAATATCAACATTGCCGGGCCTCTCACGGCACCCCACTTGAGCGGTAGAGTGGAAGTCCTGCGGGCCACCATTCGCCCGGACTTGGCCTTTCTCGATAGCGGGCCAGCCCATCGGGATGAAACCATTCGTATCATCCCGGTCGGGGAGACCGTAAGCTCTCACCCCGAGCGTAAAGGAGACAAGGAGCAGAGTGCCGAGAGCCGGGCCGGCCACAATACCACCATAGATATGACTGTCCAAGTCCATCGGGATACCCAGATCAAACACACGAACGCTGCAGTTGCCTTGACTGGCGAGGTTGCGGTGACGAAAGAACGCGGGGCAGAGCCCCGCTTGGTCGGGGATATCAAAGTGGTTCAAGGCTGGGCGGGTTTTCAGGGGCGGCGTTTCACCTTGGATGGTGGGACTGTGCAGTTTACCGGAGGGAGAAAAATCAATCCAAGTCTGGATATGGTGGCGCAATACCGCGCCCCTGACCACGTCGTTGAAGCCGTCGTGCAAGGAACAGTAGACAAACCCACTCTTGTCTTACGCAGCGAGCCGGAATTGGAACACGCCGATATCTTGGCTGTCCTCCTGTTTGGAAAACCGGCCAGTGCGCTTGACCAAGGTGAGAAGCTTGACCTTGAGAAACAGGCGCTGGGTATCACCAGTGGCTACGTTGCGACCAAGGTCGGTGAGTCGGTCTCTCAAGCTCTCGGGTTGGAGCGGCTCGGAGCCGGGTTCAAGCTCTCGAATCTGGATATCGCTGGCGGGACGGTCGGCTTCGGCTTTTCCTTGCCCAAGGGATTACAGGTCTCCGTCGTTCAGGATCTGACGAAGAAAGGCGAGCGCAAAGTCTCCTTGGAATATCAGCTCAGTCCAAACTGGAGGGTCGACACGTCCGCCAGCTCGGGAGGTGCTAGCGAAGCCCATATCTTATGGCAGAAGAAGTATTGATGGACTCAGCATTTCCTTGATTCTCATGTGTTGCGCTGATGCGCGGCTGGAAATCGTTCACCTCTGTGTCTCGCCGCTGAATGCCGTGGATAATCAGGGTTATCACCATGTGGTAGTCGCAACCCCAATGTGGGGAGATTCGGACAATCTGCGCCTCTGGTGATCAATGAGGAGCAACGATCTCCGCCGTGAAGGGCACCGCGTCTATAAACTTGGGCCCGGCCAAACCCATGCCTCTCACATCTGACTTCTGACCACGCATGGCTCGTGCCGTCTCCAGCCCGGGTGCCCTCTATCCTGCAGGCTCACATCATTGACCACACCGTCAATCCTACTCCAGCGACATGCGGGGTGTACTGACATGTCTCCTCCCTCCCCCCAGTGCCTGGAAAACCATTCGCCAAGCCGATCTGGATCGGCCGCGTGTCTGGTATTGAATGATCCTTGGAACCCCGAAGGGGGAGTAATACCAGCGGCTCTGGTTTCTGCCTCCTGCCGGGGATGCCCTGCCGGTGCGAGTTTTGAGTCAAGGCCGGCCGCTTGGCCTGGAGGGTGGTGAGGAGAGCGGCGCTCTCGTTGCGGGGGGATTTCGATGCGTCTGGCTTGCGGGGTTTGGCGCAGCGGAGCCGGGCCGGAGCGCAGGGCCGTCGTCTGTCGGCGCGTGCGTTGATCGACGCCGGTCCTCGGCGTTCGGCCGCGGCGCGCGTTGTGGGGGTGGGCCTGCAGCTCATGCGGGACTGGGTGCGGCGCGTCACCGCGGCAGGCCCGGCGGGCGTGGTGACCCGCAAGGCACCGGGTCCGCCTTCCAATCTGCGCGCGACCCCGCGCACGGCCGTGACGGCGGTCGTGGAGCGCGGTCCGGCCCCGGCGGTCCCCGGCGCGGCGCCTAGGCCGCCGCCGCATTGGCGGCGGTCAACAAACCTGCCCCGCGCGCCGGAAGGAGCTGCGCGCTGCACACGGCGACGGGGGCCGAGGTCGCAGGCTGGGGGGCCGGACGAGGCGCGCGGCGGACAGCAGAACCAACTCCCCCGGCGCGGGACGAAACGCGGCCCTCACCTGTCCGCGCTCCAGGACCAGCGCCCGGGCGCGGCCGCCCTCTTGGGTGCCCTCGACCCGAGGAACGGCAAGGCCGCCGGGCTCGTCAGGCCCCTCGCCCACACGGCGGCCTTCAACGCGTATCGCGCCGAGCTCGCCCGCGCCCGGGCCGGAGGGCCCCCCCCCCCCCAAAGTGCCCCGCCCTATCCCCCTCCTGCCGCGCCCGCCGCGCCCGCAATCCCGGCGAAAACGGCAGGCCGCTCCTGCGCGCCCACGGGCGCTCGACCCGCGGCTGCCCAAGCTCTGACGCCGGCCTCGCCCACGGCGGCTAGGCCTGGAACACGCTTGATCTCTCAGCCCGCCCGCCTCGCCTTGATCGGAACCCGAAAAGGGACTCATGGGTTCTGAATCACCGCCGTTGGTATAAGGCGTACCCCGCTGTTGCAAGGCTTCCTCGTGCGTCTAGTTGATCATCCCGGCGTCGGCCACTCCCGTGAACCGCCCCCCCCCCACAAGATGCCGCTCAAGTGCTTCAGGGGCTGTCCCCAGGATATTGCCTTCGTAGCGGGCGTCCGGCAACAGATCATCCCCCACCGGCAGGCCCTCCGGCGTCGCCCGTAGGGCGCACAACACCGGTACCCGGTGCGGCTTACCGTCCTTGCTGGATCCCTGGCGCCGGAGTTCATCGCCCTGCTCGCTCTCGAAGTCCAAGCTCGTGATGTCGTAGAAAATGGCCGTCAGCGGCTCCGGGAGCGGGGTCTGTGTCACTTCAGCGACCAGCGGCAATCGCCTTGATCCGGGCGTCGTCGATCCGGGCCATGCTACGATAGACCGCGTCCAGGTTCAGCGGCAGGGTGCCAAGATTGTCAATCTCGCGTACCGTGGCCCGCATGGAAAGTAGCTGGGCAATCCGGGCCAGAACCAACTCCTTGATGATGTGATTGACACTCTGGCAGCGGGCGCCCAACAGACGATCCCAGCCCGAATGGGGGTAGGCGGCCCCGAAGGCTTCCCGAACGCCGATGGTGACTCTCCTCTCGGTAGGCGGCTAGGGCAACGCCAAACGGATCACCGGGCGGTTGGGCCAGCCGGGCCTGTTGCCACAGGTCGGTGAACTCTTTTGCCGAGAACAGGGACGCCTAGCGGTTCTCCTCTTGCCTGATTGCCTCCATGATGAGGCGTACGAGTCCTCTGAGCTTTTCAAATTGTACTTCGCTGGTTGCCGTGCCGACATGCCGCAGGATCCGCTGGCGGATCTGAGTACCGTCGCGCACGGATTGGACAATCTGCGTTTGGTGCGGACGCCCGAGGCTTTTTTGCTTCGAATGAACCTGCGGCCGATTACCGCACCACGATACAGGTATGTCAAGTAGAAACATCACATAGGGCACTACATTACAGGCTTTGGGAGCAACAGGCCAGAAAGTCCCTCATTGCTGAACTTTCAAATTCCAACAACACCAAAATATCCGAAGGCGAGACGCTTGATGGGCGTGACCCGCACCCGCAGGGCTAACAGCGCCCCGGCAGGCGGGCGAAGCGGCCACGCCCCGGGGTGTACCCGGGGCGCCATGCACGCCCGCAGCCACCATATGGGCGAGGCCCGCCACGGTCGCATCCCTTGGGGGGCCAGTCCGAAGTCGCCCTCGGCGACGGGAAAATGGGTGCATGGCTCGCCCGTGCCCCGACCACAGCGGCGGCGCCAAGGCCTCTCCTCTCTCGGGGGCCGCACGGGCTACCGCATGCCTACCTCTCGGCGCCGTGGCGTTTGGGGGGTGAGGGTTGGCGCAGGGGGAGCAGTTTTGCTTCCGTTGTGTGAGGCCCAACTTCCACAGTGACGAGTAAAAGTATGCGATTAGAACATGGGGTGCCACCGGCGTCGCCGGGTGTCCCCCCGACATTGCGTTGATTGTGGAGGGGATCCGGCTTGGTGTGCGCGCCAGTTGGGGGGAAGCGCGATGCCGAGGGCCGGGCAGCCCTTGCCGCCCTGGCCCTCGACAGGGGGGCGGGCGGTGATGGGCTGGCCGTCCTGCTCGAGGGGGGCCGCTTGCCGGCGGTCGCGGGCGCGGCGCAGAGCGTCCCAGTCGACCGCGGCGCCGGCGGTGCGGCAGCGGGCGGCCAGTTCCGTGTGGCGGACGAGGGCGAGGAAGGAGGAGCAGCCGTGGCCGCGGCGCGCGGCGCCGCCGGAGTGGGCGCGCGGGCGGGGGCGCCCCTGGGCCGTTGGCCGGCGGCACAGGTCGGCCACCGTGAGCAGGTCCCGGGAGCGGGGCCCGGCGTGGAGCGGCGGCCGGCCGTCCCCCACGGCCTGCCGGGCGGCGCGGGCCTTTCTGTGCCTCCGCCTCGTTGCGGCCCCCGCTGGCGCGCGCGCCGCCCCCCGGGACGGCCTTCCCGAACCGCGGCGGCGCGCCCCGGCCGCGCTCGATCAGCAGCGGCCCAAAGGGCTTCGCGTCCTTCCGCCCCCCCGCGCGGCCCCCCTGCGGGCGCCGCTCGCGCGCGCCCAGGAGGGAGGCCCGCCCCCGTTCTGCCAGCGCCGCTCGCGTCGCTGCCGAGAGCAGCCCCCGGTCCGCGCCCCCGCCCCCCCCCCCGCGCCCGCCGCGCGCCCGCAGACGGTCCCCGCTCGGCCGCAGCCCCCGGGTGGCGGCCGTGTTGCCCGGCAGCCTCGCCGGACACACCGGCCGGCCCGCGCCGTCCCGCACTCCCGCCAGGACCCTCTGGCGCCCGTCCGGGCGCTGGGCCTGCGCGGGGCCGGGCGCCCCCCGCGGCTCGCCGCCCGCGCCGGGGACCGCCCGCGTCGTGGTGTCCAGGAACACCAGAGACCGGGCGGGGAACAGGGCCCGCCGGCGCGCGCCCAGCCGCTCCGCCCCCGCCTCCTTCCCGCCGCGCGGCGCCAGCGCGCCCGCCGCCGGCGCCTCCCGCTCCGCCCCGCGCCCGGCCCGCGCCCGATCCCGCGGGTGAAGCCGCCCCCCCCCCTCGATCCCGGCGAGCGCGTCGTCGGCCAGCCCCGTCTCGCCCGCCCGGGCCGAGCCCGCCCCGACCAGCCGGGGCAGCACGCTCACGAACCCCGCCCGCTCGCCGGCGCACCCGCCGCCACGCCCGGCCAGGAGCTCCTTCCCGCCCGCGCCCCCGCCCCGCCCCGCCCACCGCCGCCCCCACCACGGCCCGCCATCCGCCCGCCGGCCCGCGCGCCCGCCGCCATGGCCGCCCGCACCACGGCCCGCTCCGCCTGGCGCGCCAGCGACCGCGCTCAGCCGGGCACGCTCCCCGCGCGCCGGCCACCCGTCCGTGCGGCCCAGCGCGCGGCGCGGGCGCGGGCGCCCCCGCTTGCCCGCGCGCCCGCTCTCCACGAGGGAGAGATAGCGGGGGCCCCGGGCGGGCGTTTCGCGCACCACCAGGATCGCGTGGTCTGTCTGCGAGATCGAAACATCAAGCAACCAAAGCGAAAGCAGCAAAAATGTGTCCCTCCATTTTTTTCACCCCCCCCCCCCCCCCCCCCCCCCCGCCCCTGAACCCACTCTCCAATCATCTCAACAACTTGGCGAAACCGGAACCCGCAAAAATCCACCACGGCTGTTCAAGTTCAGTGAGGGGGATTCGCCCCTGGGCCAGAGGCGTGGCGGTCTGGGGGCAGCGATGGCGTATTGCGGCGCCCGGCGGGTGATCCGGGCGCAGGGGGGTTGGCCCGCCCACGGTGTCAGGCCTGGCCGCCGGGGGAGTGCGGGGCGGTGGTGAGGGGCCCCGTGCGGGTGCGGGCCAGCTCGTCACGGTTCCCCCGCACACGTGGGGATAGACGGGAAGAAGAATCACGGTAGAAGATTGCTAAGGAGGTTCCCCCGCACACGTGGGGATAGACGGGGCCCCCGTGCGGGCGCGGGCCGGCTCGGTGGGTTGCTGCGGATCGGGACGGGGGCGGTGGCGAAGCTTGTGGCGCGGGCGGCGGGTGGCCCGGCTTCTCGCGTGGCGGGGCTGGTCGTGCTGGGGACCGAGGCCCCGCCGAGCTTCCGCACCGCGGGGCGGGGCCACCGCTGTGTCGGGCCGGTGCCGCTTGCGGACGCGCCGAGCCGGGGGCGCTGCTGGGCCTTGGGGCCGCCCGGCTCATTGAGCGTCCTGGCGGTGGGGGCCAAGGTGTGCAGGGGCGCGCGCTTTGCGCCCAGCAGAGCCCGTGCGGACCCACCGGCGCGGGGGCGCGAGCAGGTGTCCCCCCGTCAAGACCACGGACATCGACCGCGAGCGCGGCTCCAGGGAGCCCGCCCCCGTCAGGACGCGCTGCGCCCTGACGCTTGAGGCCAGCCTCGCCGGCCGGCAGAGGAGCCAAGATCGCGCCAGCGCAGCCGGCCGACCGCGCCAAGCCAGCTGCGAAGCCGAGAACCGCCCCGTCCTTGCAGCCGGCTCCGCTCCGCGCGAAGGCACGACCCAAAAACAGCCCCCATCCCCCCAAGGCGCTCTCGCCTGGGCGGCCTGGGGCTATGCCCGCCTCGGCGGCGGGACCGGAGACTCGGGAAACCCCGGCCCCGGCGTCAGGCTCCACGGGCGCTACCAGGTTCGCGCCCTCCACGCGGATACCAACTCAAACACGATGTGTGAATCCAGTAGGGCGCACAGGGGGCATTGGTAGCTCCGTAGCCGATCCCGCGCCCCTGGGCGAGGTGCGAGGCCTGCTGCAAGCGGCACAGTAACATGCCTCCGGGCCAAGACCGGCTTGCCGGCGCCGCGCGGCTCCGTGGCGTCCTGCGGGGCAGGGGCTCGGCGTGGCGCCGTCCCTGGAGGCTGCCCCCGCCAGCCCGGCAAGCCCCGGGCTGCCCCACTTGGTTCCCTGAATGCCCCCACAAAAAACGGAGCGGAGGCTCTCCCGCTCCGTTTGGCTGCCGCCCCCGCGTGACCGGGCGACCACAGGAGGGACGATGGCGCACGACTACATAAAGGGGTTATCTGTCCGCTCATCCTCCGCGGTCCCATGCGGGTCCGTGAATTGACTATATACAGCGTCATCACTATCCTTCGCCGGAGTGAACTCCATCCCCAACTGTGTGACTTGGTCGTACTCCACGCCGTCCGTGCCCCTGAAGTACGAGAAGACGAGGCCGACTACGCCAAATCTGTAATTGGCGTCGGGCACTTGCCCGCCCTTGGGCCGCCCTCCCATCCCGCTCCCATCCGCAGCGGTGGCCTTCTTGACACTGAGATCCGTCGCTTCGGTGCCGTCATTGGTCACGGTGCCTGCGTCGTCTATCACCACGGCGGTGTTGTTGAAGAAACGGAATCCCCCACTCGTCCCCTGCAGGGGCCCGACCCTCTCGCCGTTGCAGGAGAGGCCCGGCATCATGCCCGGCGCGTCCTCCATGGCCTCCGTCGGCGCGAACGTGCATACGTTGACGTTCTGGCCGAGCAGCACCGCACGACTGTCGAGCACCAACTCCCCCTTCGTGTCGAACACCAGGAGACTCAGCGGGTCCGTGCCCATGACCTCGGCCCCCTCGGCATTCTTCCCCTCGTACCGCAGCGGCGTCTGCGGAAAGGTGAGCACCACCTTGGTGTAGGTCCAGACATTCTCATCGCTGAGCGCCGTCCATCGACCGAGGAGACTTCTTCTGGTACCCGCGACCGCATACAGGAGCGGATGACGCTCTCTGTCTGTATCGTAGTCGCCGTCGCCATCCTGATCTATTTTCCAGCACCCGTCCCCGGTATCCACGCGATCGTCGCTGGCATCGCTGGGGGTTTCGTCGGGGTAGGTGGCAGAGATCCACCAGCTTAGGTAGCCACTCCTGGAGCTTGTCGGGTCGTCGCCCGTAGCCGGAAGATCCACTTTATCCCCACAAAGCCTCACCGCGCGGGCATTGTAGGTCGACGCAAACCCCGACCGCGGCGAAACCAGCGTCGCCTCGCCACTGACAAAGTGGCCCTCGGTTTTGTCCGTGACATGATCGGGCTCGGTGTCTTCATCCGGCCCGTCCTTCAGCGCCTTCGCCGGCGTCTGCCACACGTCCAGCCAGCCACTCGTGGCCGCGCCGAGCGCGATCACCTCACCCGGCTTCGGGGTGACCACCAGCTGCCCGGTGCGGGTGCCGCCCCCCTGGTGAATCCTCTCGTCACATTCCCCCGGGTCCCCCACCCGCAGCCCCCCCGCCGTCAGGGTCGCCGTCCACGAGTCCCCCGGCATGAGACAGATCTTGAACTCCGTGGCGATCTTCCCCATGCGGTCCCGCACCGCCACCTGGGCGACTGCGGCGGGCGTCTCCTCACCCTTCGAATCCCGCACCCCCCGATGCGCATGCACGGCCACGTTCGTGTTGGTGTCGTCCTCGACCGACCAATAGGCGAACACCAAGTGATCACCCACGTGGCCAAAATCAGTATACTGGGCGTGCGCCAAGGTGCCCCCCCATGTTACCGCCGCCCAAGCGGCCATCCATACATAATAGGGGCATAGGACTTGCTGCATACTCACTCCCTTACTCTCCCAAGTCTGGGTTGGATTGTGGGATCCCCGCCCTCGTAGGGGGGACCAAATGAAACAGTATGACCTGCGCTTTTAGGCTGTCTCGCCCCGCGCGCCACGACCCGCCGGGCGGGAGGGTTTAGGGGTAGAATAATAGGGCATCCCGGCCCTCGGAGAACTGGGACGCCAGTGGGGGACCCGGGGGCCCCCCGGGTGAGCCCCGCCGCTGACGGGGGGCGGGCGTAGCCGGTCAGATTTTTCGGGGGGGGGGGGGGGGGGGGGGACTGCTCTTATTATTAGCCTTTCGGGGCGGGCCGCCGATACCTGTTGTCACGGCGCACTTCGACTCCCCTCGTCGGGGCACCCCGAATTCCCTACCGGATTCTTGGTCGGAGGGCTGCACGGCAAAGTAAGGATTTCCTTGCATGCTGATAACCCCTGCCACACTTATCCATACTTAGTCAACCTCCCCCCGGCTCGTGCCGTCACCTCGTGCAACAAAACGCTACCCGCGTGCAAGAAACTGGACGTGAACCGGCTCCTGATCCCAGGCTGGCAGCATGGCCGAGAGTGACGTGGTGCAGACTGAAGCCGATACTGCCAATCGGGAGTTGAACCTGACGGACACCCAAAACCGCCTACCACGCCCGGCCCGGCCTGATTAACGTGCTGGATATTGACAGGCGGACGCAGGCCGAACCGGCGGAAACCTTGACCATCTCTCCGGTGTCGCCCAGCCTGACCCAGAGCCAGGGCCGCGTTTACCCATCGGCCGGATTACCTCCGACGCTGCTGTACCCGGAAAACATTAAGACCTGTCTCTTAGTCGCCGAGAACAACCGCCGGTGGGGTTTGTCACCCAGCACTGCGGCCTTTGCCAGCGGCAGCAGAAATCGCTCCGCGGGATACTAGGCCGCGCGCCGGGCGATGTCATCAATCGCGGAGAAGTATGGCATCGGGCTGGAGCTGAGTGTTCCCCCTTCAATGGAGACTTGACGCAGCAGCGCTCTGTGAGTGCCCGTGTCGCCCCGCAACAGGCCGAACACAACTTGGCGGAATTCCCCAGAACATCAACCTTGCGGTTCGCCGATGCAGCGCGCGACGTTGCGGTCCGCCTGCGTCGGGTCGAACTGGCACAACGGGAGCGGGACTTGGCCGAGCAAAAGGTCGATATCGAGTGGGGAGATTTGATCTTGGACCTGTCAAAGAATTTTCAACTGGGTGTCTTTGAAGACGACCACGTCAGTGCCCAGAACCGGGAAGTGGACGCCATCATCGCCTATCGCAACGCGCTGCCCGCGTTTGACCGGACCAGGGTACGACCCTGAAATCTGGAAGACCGATATCTCAGGGCTGGAAGAATATAATGGGCCAGGATGTGATCATCTCTACAAACGTGCTGGACAATGTGCGCGGCAGGATCATGACGGTCGGCCTGAACGGCTGTCATGATCCTCAACCCGGTGGCCGCCCGGCTACTGGGTCTCGCCCGGGATGAAGGTCTCGACCGCGCATCCTCACCGAAGTCTCTGTATCCATTGAGAGTCTGGATCTGCCTGCTCTCGGCTTCGGCCATGCCGCTCGGAGTCGATGTGGCCTTGGGTGTCGAATTTTCTTCGGGTTCTATCCAGTCCATGATGCCGCTCAGCGCAATCCCGTGACCGCTTTGCGAGTTCCCTGGCCGAGCGGACGAACAGCCGGGCCGTATGTGGTTTCCTTCCTCAGGAGGGGTGCTGTCCATGGTGTGGCGGCCCCTTGTGGCTGGCCCAGCCTCCGGGCCGCTCCGTTCGTGTTTGAGCCGACCCTGAGCCGAGTGGAGGGTGGCGCCCCGGAGGGGCGAAGTCGAAGCACGGGCCAGCCCGTCCGGAACCGGACAAGTGAATCTGCATAACCCGTCTCGGATGGGCTGTCCGCAAGCTGGGGATAAGCTCCCATGTGGAGTGAAGGAGTTTGACACAAAACACCTCTCCAAGGCAATAAAGAAGACATCTTGGAACAAAGGAGGTCGGCGTATGTGTGTCCGTGTTGAGTTTCCAAAGCAAAGAAGACGCATCCTGCTCCAGGCTCTGATGTATGGGGTGCTGTTGTCGAGCGTTCGTCTGTCGCCGAGTTGGGCCTTTTCTCCGACCGAAGAGGGAGCGGACGGCGAGGCGCTCTATCAGGCACACTGCGCGCGCTGCCACGAGGGACAGGTCAAACGCGCGCCACACCGTGAGGTCATGGCACGTCTGCCCGCCTTGATGGTCCTGAATGCTATGGAACTCGGCAAGATGAAGTTCCAAGGCATGATGCGGACCGGTCGAGAGCGGCGCGCCATATCGGAGTGGATGACCGGCAAGAAGCTTCCGCCTCAGGCCGAAAAAGACGAGACGGTCGCCGGGTTCTGTGAAGACGCGCCCGGGATCTTTGCGGTCGAAGACGGAGATCCGCAGTGGAACGGCTGGGGAGTCGATAATTTTAACACCCGCTTTCAATCCGCCGAGGCCGCCGGTATCAGCGCCGACCAGATTCCTGAGTTGAAGGTCAAATGGGTGTTCGGTCTGCCCATGGATTTCCAGACCTCCCAGCCAACGGTGGTGGGGGGCCGGGTATTTGTGGGAACGATGAAGGGGCTGGTATATGCACTTGATGCCAAGACCGGCTGCCTGCACTGGTCGGTCAAAACAACGGCCGGTGTCCGCTCAACCCCAGTGGTCGATAGTCTGCCGGCGACGAACCCACAGCGCTACGTCGTGTATGTCGGCGATGTCGAGGCCAATTTGCACGCGCTTGACGCCCAAACCGGCAAACAGATCTGGCGGACCAAAATCGACGCCCACCCCTTGGCGCGAATTACGGCCACTCCTAAGACACACGGCAACCGGATTTACGCCTCGGCCACCGCGCTCGAAGAAGTCGCTGGCGGCGACCCCAGCTATGAGTGCTGCACCTTTCGTGGCTCCATGGTGGCCTTAAACCGGTTTAACGGTAAGCAGGTCTGGAAGGCGTATACCATTTCGGATCCACCGGCTCCCGTTCGTCAAAATGCAATCGGGGTGCAGTTATGGGGGCCGTCCGGCGCCTCGATCTGGTCCTCGCCCGCCCTTGATCCCGAGCGTAACCGCATCTATGTGACAACGGGCGATAATTACTCCGATCCGGCCTCGCTGACGAGCGATGCGGTGGTGGCCTTTGATATGCGGACCGGAAAATTCCTGTGGGCAAAACAGTTCACTCCGGGGGACGCCTGGAATGTCGGCTGTGAGACCGAGGACGATACCAACTGCCCGGAGGCGCGTGGTCCCGATCTCGACTTCGCCTCCTCGCCGATCGTGCGCATTTTACCGAACGGCCGACGCGTGCTCCTAGCCGGACAGAAGTCTGGGGTGATGCATGCCATAGACCCGGACCGCGACGGTGAAATTCTGTGGCAGCACCGCGTTGGAAAGGGGGGGCTGGCTGGCGGAATTCAGTGGGGCTCCGCGGCAGATGCCAAACAGGTTTATGTGGCACTGTCCGATATCGGCATTAAGACGGTAGAGAGCTCCGACGCGGGCTGGGCTACGACTCTGGACGGCAGCGTCGGGGGCGGTATGTTTGCCATTGATATCGAAACCGGCGAGCGGAAATGGTACGTCCCGCCGGTCGGCTGTGGAGACCGGCCCCAGTGCAGTCCGGCCCAGTCGGCGGCCGTGTCGGCCCTGCCCGGCGTGGTGTTCTCCGGTTCGGTTGACGGCCATCTGCGCGGCTATGCCACCGACACCGGCAATGTCGTCTGGGACTACAACGCCGACCAGGAATATACGAGCACCAACGGGGTCAAGACCAAGGGCGGCTCTTTTGACGGCCCGGGGCCGACTATTGTGGACGGGATGATGTATGTCAACTCTGGCTATGGCTTTTGGGGTGGAATGTCGGGTAACGCCCTGATCGCATTTTCGGTCAATGGCGAATAGGCGCCCTTCCACATTGCAGGAGCGGGTCTTGGGCCTGCTCCTGCAAGAGGCGTATTGTCTGACCGGGTGTCTTTGGCGTCAGGGATCTGGCTGGCCAGCGCGCCGGCCAGATCGTTGGTCAGGCGATCGAGAATATCCTGCAAGTTTTGGCTCATCGCTTCCGCCACGGCCACGGGATTGCGCCTCGACGCCCGTCGGGTCGCGCTATAGGACTGGAACCAAAAAGGGGCCGATTCTTGGGAGCGGGACAGCCATACCTCGATACTCAGAGCAGCTTGCCAGGATTGCGCCTGATCAACCTCCTCGTACTGCCGGACCACACCTCCGAGACGCAGGTCGGCCCGAGCGTCCGGGGTGGGATAGACGGCCGTAAAGAGACCCGCCTGTTGCAGGGTCCGTCGGGTCAGGGCGGTGAGTATGTCGGCCGGTTTCGTGACCCAGCGGTGATAGTGATAGAAATCAAACTCATAGGGTGAGGATCGGTAGACCATCCGATCACGATCATACGGCGGCTGGGCGGTAAACGGCCGCACAACGAGCGACGCCTTGACGGGTGCAGGACCGGACGGAACAGGGGAGGGTGGGGGGAGGGCCAATACGTAATACTGCACCTCTTGCTTGGGGTGCGTGAGGCTGCATCCGCAGAAGACGAGGCTGATGAGAAGAGCCAGCAAGAATAGCCCGGAATATCTCATGGATCGGGAATTTCTTTTGCCGAGACCGCTGTCCCCCAGACGAGCGAAGATGGGTCAGCGCGTAAGGATTCGCTCAACTCTCTGAGTTCGCGAGAAGTATGTGACAAATTGCCCAGGACCTGCCGAACCTCGTGACGGTTATCGACCACAATTTCCTCCACGTGTTGGGTCAGGCGGCGGACGTCGTTGGCGAGGCCGGCAGTGACCTCCGCGGTGTGCCGGATCTGGACCAGCATGGCTTTGCCGTCTTGAAGCAACTCTTCCCGAATCGTGTCGATCGCCGCTGTGGCGCTTTTCAACCCGGCCGCGGCCCGGGCTAGATTCTCAACCATCTGCCGGAAGGCCAGCCGTGTGTCCGGCGTGGACACTTCGGCGAGCGAGGTGCGCAGGTCTTGGGCCAGCAGGGACATATTTTCCAGAAAACCCGTAAGCGCGGTCAAATTGGGCTTGCTCAAGACCCCATTTTCAATGCGGGTCAGGGTATCCAGCAAGCGTTCGGCAATGGCCCCGGCCCGATCCCGGAACTCCTCAAGTCCTCCGCGTTGCACGGGAATGACGGCCCCAGGGTCCAGGACTGGAGCGGCGCTCGACCCGCCCGCCAGTTCGATATAGCGAATGCCGGTCACAAAGGAGCCGATCAGATGCGCCGTGGTATCCCGCCGGATGGGGGTGCCGGGCTGGAGGGCAATAGCCACCTGGGCGCGAGGCGGCGTGTCCTGGGTCAGACCGATGGTTTCGACTTTCCCCACGGTCACCCCTTGGTATTCGACCGCGGCGCCGGGTAACAGTCCACTGACCGACTCCGTAAAGAGAATGGTGTAAGTATCGACCGGCTGAAAAAAACGGGAGCCGGCCAGCCACAGGAGGGCGCTGGCAAACAAGAAGAAGCTGAGCGTGACGAACAGACCGACCTTAACCCGATCCTGTCCCATGGTGCTCTCCATTCACGATCAGGCTGTCACGTAAATCCCCGCGCAGGGTCCTGGCGCGAGGCCGACGGTCAAAAAAGGCCTGAATCTTCGGGTGGTCTATCTGTCGGACTTCTTCCAAGGGGCCCATGGCCAGGACTCTCCCGGCATCCAACATGACGGCCCGGTCGGCAATCATTTGAATACTCCCGAGTTCATGCGTCACAATCACAATCGTCATGCCCAGATGTTCTTTTAGGCGCAGAACCAGTTCATCCAATTCACGCGCAGTGACAGGATCAAGCCCGGCCGAGAGTTCGTCGAAGAGCAGCAAGCCAGGGTCCAAGGCTAGTGCACGGGCGACGGCCGCTCGTTTCTTCATGCCTCCGCTGAGTTCGGCGGGGAACAACTGGGCGGCGTGTTCCATGCCCACCACACACAGCTTCATTCTGGCCAGTAGGCTTGCGGTTTCCCGGTCCACCTGGGTATGCTCGATAATGGGCAGGGCAATATTCTCTTCCAGGGTCAACGAACTGAACAGGGCTCCGCCCTGAAAAGACATGCCAATGTCGCGCAATATCCGCTCCCGCTCCTCTTCGCTGGCGGCATGCAAATTCCGTCCATTGATAAAGACCTGTCCCGCCTTCGGCGTCAGCAGCCCGACGATGTGACGCAGCAGGGTTGTTTTCCCGCAGCCGCTTTCACCCAACACTACCGTAATTTCGCCTTGATGGGCCTGCATGCTGGCATGGTCAAGGACAACTCGTCCACCGTACTCGGCTACGAGTCCGTCAACCCGGACGATGGGGGGAGTGGATGGTGAGGTGGGCGTGGTCGCCATCGAACGGAGTCTCTAGTCGCTAGGAGAGATAGAAGAATATCGTGGTAAAGACGGCGTCCGCCAGAATACACAGGACAATGGAAGCCACGACAGAGGCCGTGGTATTCGTTCCCACGCCCTCGGCCCCCCCGTGCACATAGAGGCCACGGTAGCAGGCAACCAAACCGATCAGGCCGGCGAAGACCAGACTTTTTACCATACCTGTGACCAAATCGCTCATCAGCAGGGCCTGGCCGGTTTGCTGGAGATAATTCCGACTGCCCAGCCCGAGAACCAGAACGCCGATCCAATAACCGCCAAAAATACCGGTCACATTCGAGAGCATGGTCAGACTTGGCACGGCGCACAGCAGGGCGAGCATGCGCGGTAGCAGCAGAAAGCGGCCCGGACTGAGAGCCATGGTGCGCATGGCGTCGACCTCTTCGGACACCACCATGGTCCCTAATTCTGCGGTAATGGCCGATCCACTCCGCCCGGCGACGATAATCGCCGTGATCAAGGGGGCCATCTCGCGCGCCATGGAAACGGCGACGAGATTTGCAATATAGATGGTGGCACCGAACTGCCGGAGCTGACTAGCGGCGTTCAGGGCGAGGACCGCGCCGACCAGAAAGGAGAGAAAGGTCACAATCGGGATGCCGTCCACGCCGATTTTCACGATTTGCTCGTGGGCTCGGTCCCATTTGACCCTTTTTCCGTCCCAGGGCGCAATGCACAGCCAGTACGCGAGTTCGCCTATCAGTGCGATGAGCCGCCGGCCCGTTGCCACGGCGGTCAGGGTATGTCCGCCGATAGACTCCAGCAGCGACCGTCTGCCGCGCCTTCGTTCAGGTGCATCAAGCAGGCTGAGATCAAGCCCGATGAACGCTTGACGAGCCTGCTGACGGACGCCGGTGAACAGGACCGTCACCCCCAGACTTTTCCCGTGCTGCACGAGTCGGAGCAGGGTGGCGGCTTCCAAACCGTTGAGATGCGAGACCTGCCCCAGATCAAGGGAATGCCGAGTGCCGGGCCGGAGTTGCTCAATCTGCTCTGTGTGTTTATGAACCAAGGAAATAATCTGCTCGGAGACCCGGAGCGCATGTACGAGGGCTGCTCGGTCCTGTTCCACAATTCGCGGTCTCCTTCCCGCTGTGTCTGGCCCACCTCACTGCTTCCCACCGACCCTCTCTCCTTCATAGAACTTGCCACGAAGCCTGTAAAGCGAAGAACGGCCCCCCCATGAGGCCCGAACGGCGGGGTGAGCGTAGACGACGAGGGAAGCGCGGCGCCGCTTTTGCCTTTTTTGTGTTTTCATAGCATAACGGAACGTATTTCCTGGCTGGATTCCTGCTCACCGAGTGGGAGAATACTCAGGTTGGAGAGGGTACATGCTTTGGTGTGATAAAATCGCCGCCCAGGTTGAGAGAGAACAACTCATCAACGACTCGAAGACCCCCTCGGGCCGCGCTCACGTTGGTGCTCTGCGGGGTGTACTCATTCACGATGTCGTTTTCCGGGCTATTCAGGCCCGTGGGCTGCCGGTCCGGTACGCTTTTGGGGTTGATGACTACGATCCGCTAGACGAACTGCCGGCCGGCGAAGAAGAATTCTTTCGGCCCTATCTCGGGGCGCCGTTGTGTCAAGTGCCACCGCCGCCCGGTTCGTCCTTTTCCGATATCTCCGAGCACTATATCCAGGATTTCTTCAGCGTGTTCCGCGACCTGAACGTCGAGGCCGAGACCTACCGGATGCGTGATGTCTATCGCTCAGGCCAATTCAACGAGGCCATTGATGATATTTTGTGTAACGCCGCGACGGTCCGACGCGTATACAAAGAGGTCAGCAAGGCCGAGCGACCGGAGAGTTGGTATCCCTTCCATGCCGTGTGCGAACAGTGTGGCCGCATTGGCACGACCGAGGTCACCGACTACGACGGCAAAGAAGTCACCTACACCTGTCGGCCCGACCTGGTCACCTGGGCTACCGGATGTGGCTATCAGGGAAGGGTTTCGCCGTTTGACGGTAGGGGCAAGTTGCCGTGGAAGCTCGAATGGACCGCGAAATGGAAGACGTTTCAGATTACGATTGAGGGCGCGGGCAAAGATCACACCACAAAGGGCGGCTCTCGGGACGTGGCGTCGGCTTGTTTACGGAAAATTTTCAATCAGACTCCACCGCTCAACATTCCGTACGAGTTTTTTCTGGTCGGCGGCGCCAAGATGAGTTCGTCCAAGGGGCTGGGCGTCTCCGCTCGGGACATGGCGGATTTCCTGCCGCCCGAAATCCTGCGGTTCATGATGATCCGCACTCAGCCCAAACAGCCGGTGAATTTTTCTCCAGATGAAAAATCCATTATAAAAATTTTCAATGATTTCGACCGATTCCATACCCGCACGCATCGTGACCCTGCGGTATCGGAAGACGACAAGCGGGTGTATCAACTGGCGCAGACGACCCTGGAGGATGATTTCTACGTCGCGGACTTTCAACTGGTCGCAACGATTGCGCAACTCCCGCATCTTGATCTCACCGAAGAGATTGAAAAGCGGAAGGGTGCGGTCCTGACGGTCATTGAGCGGCAACAACTCGAACGTCGGGCCCAAGCGGCCTGCTACTGGCTGGAGCATCACGCCAGCCCCGAGGAGCGGATCGTCTTGCAGGAGACGTTACCGAAGCGAGCCAGAGAGCTGACCGCCAGCCAGCGCGCCTTTTTGCACCACCTCGCTGCCCGCTTACCCGGTATTCCCCAAGATGATGACGCCCTGCAGTCCGCGTTATTCGACACCGCGCGTCTTACGCCGCTCTCACCGGCTTACGCATTTCGGGCTATCTATCGGACGCTGCTCGACCGCGACTCTGGCCCGAAGGCTGGTAATCTGCTGGCCTTCCTGGACCGGGACTTCCTGCTGTGCCGCTTCCGGGAATTGCCCTACGAGCAGGTCGCTTTCTGGCAGGAGACGAGCATCAGCCAGCAGGAGTTCGACTCTTGGTTGGCGGAGCACCGGGGCCAGATCAAACAGATAGCCGCCGAAGCCAAACTCCTGCCCCATTTCCTAGGGGGGGAGGGGCGGGGTGAGGGCGAAAATCACCCCCTGCCCGGAGCCGCAGCCCGCTTGGGAGTCGTGGAGTGCGTGGTCGAACTGGACGACAATCGAGCCCATATGCAGCGCGTGCAGTTGGGGGAGTTTTCCGACCCGACCTCTTTTGATGTAGTGGCCCAGACGTATGTCGAGTCGGTGACGGGGGAATAGCGACATCCTACCCCATCCGCTCAAAATACTCCCGCAGGTTCTCGGCCTCGCGGTGCTGGCAGGCAACCGCAACGCGCAGCCTTTCCAGGTGCTGATCCATCATCTTGCCGGCGTTTGGGACAGGATGGGCAGTAAAGAAGGTGTTGACCTGAGCCTCCAACTCGGGCGTGACGAGCGCGGTGATCCCTTCGCACATGCGCACGATGGACACGTCCGGCCATTTCTCCAGCATGTCGCCCCAGCGTTCCCGGAGAAACTGCCAGGCCAGTTCACGGCCCTCGGTGTTCATCAACAGCGATCGCATCAGGTAGGGCGCGTTCTGGGTGCGAACCTCGCCGTCGAGCGTCATATTCAGGGTCCGGGCGAAGAGGTCGGGTTGACGGAAGTTGGCCAACGCGAACTGATAGCGTTGCTCCTCCTGCGGCGTAACGGCGTTATGTGAAATCTGACGAAATTCATCATACGTTGCCGCGTCGCCCGTATGGGCGAGAATCGATACGAGCGCGGGGACCAGATTACGGTCCACCGCATTTCGATCGGCCCGGTACCGTGTATAGAGCGTACGCGCCTGCGCCTGGGTGGCCGTATCGTCTCCAAGGGTGCCCAGCGCGCCGAGCAACTCTCCTCTGAGTTGGCTGATAAGAGCATCTTCCCCGTTGTGTGGAATCCAGCCCAACCGCTGGGTGAGTGGGGTGAGCAACTCGCGGAGATGACGCTGCAATGCCGGACGCTGCTCCGGGTCGAGGAGGCGGTAGAGATAATGACACGAGCCGAGAATGGCGGCCCACACGTTGTGATCCGCCTCTTCCCGGAATACGGGCAGGAGGTCGAGATAGGCGGACAGCGGCGTCAGACCGGCCTGCGCGGTCGCCCAGGCATCATCGATCAGGTTGAAGCGCTCGGTCGGAGAGCGCTGGGCATGTATGTCCGCGGTGAGCTGGCCGAGCAGGTCTGGGGCATACCGGACCCGATAGAAGCCATATCCGCCCGCGTTGACAACGACCCGGTCCGGTCGCTCCGACAGGGGCAGGCGCAGTTCGCCAGTGGTCAGCAGTGCGGTCTGGGTCCTGATTTCATCGGCTCTTTCGGTTTTGATAAAAACCGGGGCCTGCCAGCGCGTGTCTTCAACCCGGCGGTTGCCGTCTTGCATATAGTGAAACGGCTGTTGAGAGAGCACGAGGTCAGAGCCGTCCACAGCAACGGAAATCAGGGGATAACCGGCCTGGAAGACCCAGCTATCCATCATGGACCGAACCGGCTGTTGGGTCGCTTCCTCCAGGGCATCCCACAGGTCGGTTGTTTCCGCGTTGCCGTATTCGTGTTTCCCGAGATAATGGTTGACACCCTTCTGAAATGCTTGGGGACCGAGGTATTGCTCTAGCATGCGCAGGACGGCGGCGCCTTTCTCATAGGTCAGAATATCGAACATGCCCTGGGCCTCGTCCGGGTGTTCGACCGGAAATTCAATGGGGCGGGAACTGCGCAGCCCGTCAACCTGCAACGCTGCGGCCCGCGAGATGGCAAAGCTGGCCCAGCGCTGCCACTCGGGCTTCCAGGCATCGACGGCCATCATTTCCATAAACGTGGCAAACGCCTCGTTGAGCCATAGGCCGTTCCACCATCGCATGGTCACCAGGTCGCCAAACCACATATGTGCGTTCTCGTGCGAGACCACGTCCGCAACGCGTTCCAGCTCACTTCGGGCAGCCGTATTTTCGTCAATGAGCAGGGCGGTCTCACGAAACGTGATAGCACCTAAGTTCTCCATCGCCCCGGCCGCGAAATCCGGGATGGCAATCAGGTCGAGCTTGTCACCGGGATAGGGCCGACCGTAGTAGCCGCTAAAGAATTGCAGCGACGCGGCACCGATGGCCCGCCCGAAGGCGGTCAGGTGCTGCTTGCCCGGTATGGCCCACACGCGAAGCGGTTTGCCATCGATACGCACGGCCTCGCTGGCCTCAAACTCGCCCACGATGAAAGCCACCAGATAGGTTGACATCTTGATCGTCTCGGCAAACACGACCGCTTTCTTGCCCGTCCCAGGGAGCGGGTCTTCGTCCACAACGGCCGTATTGGAGATGGCGGTCAGACCCTCATCAATCACCAGCGTCGCTTGAAAGACGGCTTTGGCCGCCGGCTCATCCCAACACGGAAAGGCTCTCCGGGCGTCGGTGGGCTCAAATTGTGTGGTGGCCAAGATGACGTCCTCGCCCTCGGCGTTCTTATAGGTGCTGCGGTAAAAGCCGCGTAACTTGTCATTGAGGAGGCCTTCGAAAGCGATCCGCAAGGCATAGCGACCGGGGCTGATGGCCTGTGGGAACTCGAACACCGCCCGCTCGTTCGGCTCGTCGAGGGTCGCGCTACCCGCTTGGCTTGCACCTGTTTCATCCATGAGTGTAACCTGCTGAATCGTCAGTTCACAGGCGTTTAGGATGAGGGTGTAGGTGACCTCATGAACGGTGATGGTGATCGTCTCCTCACCCGCAAAAGTGAAGTGGGCCAGATCGGGAGTCAGACGGATGACGTACCGTTCGGGCACTGCGGTTTCAGGGAGTCTATGTGATGACGTGTTTGACATGATTCTTTCTTCCTCCTGGGGTCGTCGGGTGCTTCAGTCTAGTCCGGCGCACATTGAAATCCTATGGAAGTCCCATTATATCGTATGCTAATGATCCTGTTTACAATGGGACGGGACGAGAGCCCGGGGCATATGCGTCCTAGGGGCGGCATGGAAAAGGTGAAGTGTGCGAGGGTGTTATGAGAAACCAGCATGATCGTGACACGGATCTCGACCACGGCGTAGTGACCGAAACGGAAAAAAAGCTCAAGAAGCCACCGCTCTATAAGGTCCTGCTGCACAACGATGACTACACGACCATGGAGTTTGTGGTCTATATTCTCCAGTCCGTCTTTCGTCACGATGCGACCAAGGCCACCCAGATCATGCTCCATGTCCATCGTCAGGGAACTGGCGTGGCTGGCGTCTATACCCATGAGGTGGCGGAGGCGAAAGTCTCCCGCGTTGACAGTTTAGCCAAGAAACATGAATTTCCCTTAAAGTGCAGTATGGAAGAAGCGTAGCGAGTGGAGCCCTTACCATGCGAATTAGTCGGGAACTGGAAGTCGCCATTGGCCTGGCGATTAACGAGGCACGGCGACGGCGGCACGAGTTTCTCTGTCTGGAACATGTGCTGCACGCCCTGCTGTTCGATGAGGCCGTAGCCGAGATTGTGCGGCAGTGCGGCGGAGACGTCAAAGAACTCCAAGCCGACCTTGAGGAGTTTCTCAAAGAGAATCTAGAGTCGCTTCCAGAGGAGGCCGGCGAGGTTGATCCCCAGCAGACCCTGGCCTTTCACCGGGTACTGCAGCGGGCGGCGACCCATGTGCAGTCCGCAGGCAAAGAAGTCATTGAGACACGTAATTTCTTTGTCGCCCTGTTTCGTGAGGACAACAGCCACGCGGTCTATCTCCTGGAAAAGTTCGGTGTGACCCGGCTGGATGTGCTGAATTATATCTCGCACGGCATCTCCAAAATGCCGTCCGATGAAGAAGCCGAGTCCGGCTCTGCGCACGACAGCCGTGATGAAGACGGTGAGCCCCGCCCGGTCAAAGACCCGCTTGAGGCCTTTACCACCAATCTCGTGAAAAAAGCCAAGAACGGGGATATCGATCCGTTGATTGGTCGTGAGACCGAGATTGAGCGGACCATTCATGTCTTATGTCGGCGTCGCAAGAACAACCCGATCTATGTCGGTGATTCGGGAGTCGGCAAGACCGCGATTGTCGACGGGCTGGCGCTCAAGATTGCCGCGGAGGAGGTCCCCGATGTCTTAAAAGAGGCCCGCATCTACTCGCTCGATATGGGCTCTGTACTGGCCGGAACAAAATTCCGGGGCCAGTTTGAAGAACGGCTCAAAGCTGTGCTGAAAGCGCTCGATAAACAGCCGGGGGCCATCCTGTTTATCGATGAAATCCACACCATTGTCGGGGCAGGAGCAACCAGTGGGGGATCCATGGATGCCTCGAATATTCTCAAACCGGCGTTGGCGTCCGGCAAGATGCGCTGCATCGGTGCCACCACCTACCACGAGTACCGGAGTTATTTTGAGCGCGACCGGGCCCTAGCCCGGCGATTCCAGAAAATCGAAGTTCACGAGCCGAGCATTGAGGATGCCGTGGAAATCCTGAACGGCCTCAAGCCCCACTACGAAGAACATCACGGTGTGGAATACACGTCCGACGCCCTCAAGGCTGCGGCCGAACTGTCGGCAAAATATATCAATGATCGGTTTCTGCCGGACAAAGCGATAGATGTGATCGACGAGGTGGGGGCGTCTTTTCAGATTCGCCCCGCTCCAGAGGAAGACGGCAAGAAGATCATTCATGACACCGATATTGAATCCATTGTGGCCAAGATTGCCCGTATACCCCCCCGCAGCGTTTCCGCCTCGGACAAGGAGCGCTTGCAGAGCCTGGATGCCGACCTCAAGGGTGTGGTTTTTGGCCAGGATACGGCGATCGAAACCCTGGTGCGGGCTATTCGGCTGGCGCGTGCCGGCTTGGGCCAACCCGAAAAACCTGTTGGCTCGTTTCTGTTCTCGGGACCGACCGGCGTGGGGAAAACCGAGGTCGCCAAGCAACTGGCGGAAACCCTAGGCCTCCAATTTTTGCGTTTTGATATGAGCGAATATATGGAGAAGCATACGGTCTCGCGTTTGATCGGTGCGCCTCCGGGATACGTGGGTTTCGATCAGGGAGGATTGCTCACCGACGCGATTACGCGCAACCCGCACGCGGTGCTCTTGCTGGACGAGATCGAAAAGGCCCATCCCGACCTGTTCAATATTTTATTGCAGGTGATGGACCACGCTACCCTGACCGATAACAACGGCAAGAAGGCCGACTTCCGGCATGTGATTATCATCATGACCAGCAATGCCGGTGCCCGTGAGATGGCGGCGCACGCCATTGGCTTTGGCAATATCTCAAATGAGGGGAAGGATCAGCAGGCGATTGAGAAGCTCTTCAGCCCGGAATTCCGGAACCGCCTGGACGCGATCGTACACTTTCGGGCCTTGCCTATGCAGGCTATTGAGCGTGTGGTTGAAAAGTTCGTCAAGGAACTGGTCGAGCAGCTCACTGAGCGGAAAGTGTCCATTACGCTGACGCCGGCCGCGCGCCGCTATCTGGCAGAAAAGGGTTATGACAAAACCTTTGGTGCCCGCCCGATGGCGCGCCTGATCCAGACCGAGGTGAAGCAGGTGCTCGCGGATGAGATTCTGTTCGGACAACTCCAAGAAGGGGGCGGGGTTGAGATTGACTTTGAGGAGGAAAGGTTGACATTTTCCTACACGCTGGCCGGTAGTGAAGCAGAAGAGCCTGCTGAACCAGTCGAGACGGTTGAGTAGGAAGACCTTCTACGCCCCCCTGGCTCTTCTTGCCGGTTTGTTACGGGGTCTTGTCTAGCACGAGCCCCCCCAGACCGACACGCCATTATCAAGGCGCAGCATGGCCGACTCAAGAGCACTGACGGCAAATCCGTACTACCCCGTTCACTCTGCGAGATAGAACCGGCCGTGCATATCGTACCCTGAGCCGTTTCCACCCAACTCCCGGGTCGGGTTGTCCTCAGCCGTGAAAATGAACAGGGGCGGGATCCCGGAGTGTGCCGAGTGCGGCCTGGAAGATGTGGCGTGGGTCGCCGATATGCCCAACTACACCAGCGGCAACAGTCACGCTATAACAGTCCATCTCATTTCTCCAGATAAAGGATAAATATCGTCAGCGGCCAACTCACATAAATTGTGCGCTGCCCGGCTTTGACGATCATCTGTGGGGACAGTGTCCACCCTATCCAGGCGTGTGGCCACCGGACTGACATCTGGCCGCACAAGCCGGTCCCGCTGCCCCAGGTCCAGGAAGAATAGGGACTTTGTCCTGACAGTGCCGCCCCAATGCCGCCCGAATCAACTGCGGACACTGGTAGTGTGGATTTGTTGACCATTTTCTGGTCGTACGAGGCGGCGTAGTCCTCGTAAATGGACGGATATAGGCCAGTGTGGGCCGCCCCGGGATCGCCTCTGTGCCCCCGTATAGGCGAGGAGCATTCTGGCTCCGACATGATCCTCGGGCACTAGGCGTAGATCATGGCAGGTGCCGCGTTGCCTAGGGCCTGTTAATACTACCGCAACGCATCAATGATGAGTGCGAAGCCGATGCATCCGAGGACTAGCACATCAAGTTGCTCGCATTGAGAGCAGAGGCGACGGCATCCCGGCAAGCGACGCCACACCCGCGCGCTTGCGGTGCGCCGCGTGGACAGCTCCCGGGCAGACGTCCCAGGCTCCCCCCGGCTTCGCCGCGGCGGCACCACGGGCGTATACCCCAGCGCCGCGGCCCCCCTCGGCATCGTGGGGGTCCAGCCGCCTCGGGAGCGGCCGAGGGATGGGGGGCCGGTTGTGTGCGCCCCCGGGCCGGCGGGAGGGACTTTGACGAGGGGGCGGGCTAGCGACCGGGCCGCCCGCTTGAGGCGTACGATCGGGGCGCGGTGCCGACGCTCGCAGACCCGACCACGCCCGCCGGGTTGCGACCCGCGGGGCAGCCGGGTGTCGAGGGGGGGGGCCAGGGGCCAAACCGGGCCGGTCATCCGCGCCCTTTGCCGCCCTGCGCGGCGACGGACCAGAGTGCGGTGAGCACGGGGCGAGGGGAGAGGCGGACCGGGCCGCGCGGCACCGGGCGAGGGGGTGCGCTCCGGGCGTATGGAGCTTGCGTGAGGTCCATATATCCAGGAGACCAGAAGCATGCGCATGAGTGGGAACAGGCCCTGGGGTAAATCGTTGTCCGAGATGAGGAGCCGACTGAGGTGGGCGTGAGCAGCCAACTCATCGGGCTGGATGGCCAGAACGCGCTGAAAACTCCAGATTGTCTCCCTATCGCAGCCCGTTTTTCTCAAGCTAAGGCCAATTCGGGATAGGTTCGGAGGATGGCCGATATGAGGTTGGCAGTCCCTGGGGTCTGCGGATCTTCCTGGAGGGCTTGCATGTAGCGTCCGAGTGCTTGGTCCAACCGATCGTTGATATGATGTTCGATTGCCTGCGCCATGCTACTGGTCAAGCGCCTGCAAACGCGGCATCCGGCGATCGTGGGAACGACGTGGGGACTGCCTCGGCTGTCTCCACGCGGGGGGGGGCAGGCGGCACGCGGTAAGAACGTCGGTCGCCGGATGCCGGCAAAAGACGGCTCTGCCCGTGCGGCACGAACGGGCTGGGAGAGGGCAAGCGCTACCGCCACTGGCGGCTCGCGGACCCAGCACACTCCCCTCACGCGTATGCTCCGGCGGGGGTACTCCGCCTCCTACGGGCTGGCCGGCAACGGCAAACGTATTCGGTGGGTCCGAAAACGAGTCAGCCGGACCTGGAAGCGGTGGCGGGCGCGCCACGGCCAGAAAGGGTGGGGCACCTGGGAACAGATGGAGGCAATCCTCGCCCGGCCCTCGCTGCCCGGCCCGGATCATTCATGAGGTGGCGCCCCCGTAAGCACAACTGGCATGTGAGGAACCGGATGCGGGAAATCTGCTCGTCCGGGTCTGCGAGGGGAGGGGCTCGGCAACTCTCTCCTACTCGGAACCCGCAGAGGAGCACCTTGTCGGCGCGCTCGCGCGCCAGTGCTCCAGAGGCGCGGTAGCGGGCGCAGACCACGAAGACGGTGCAGGTAGGGGCGGCGAACAGGGGCTGCGCGCCCTTCGCGCTGCGTGAGGGGGCGATCTGGAAGGATCCCGCGTCCTTACTGCCTGCAGTCCACAGCCAAGTGCGGCTCGACGGCCCTTGGCGCGGCACTCTTGCCCCCGCCCGCCCATCTCGTCGGCCGGGCACCCCGTCGCCCGGCTCTGGTGCGTAAGGCGTGCAACCATGCCCGCTTGGCTCCCGCGCCCGAAGCGGGTGTACCGGGTCTGGGGCGGGCCCGGATCCTGCGGGCGCGGCACGCCGCCACGGACCTGAACGGAGAACGGGGAGGATGCCTGAGATGACCTGCCGGGCAGCGATCCGTGGCCCCCACGCCCCTTGGTCGGCCGCCCGGGACGGAGCTGGGCGCACGGCGCTGCCGACAGCCAGACATGGGGCCCGACAGAACCTCCTCCCTACATCTTGACGCCATCAACACAGCACACTCACGTCGACAAGACATTTATAGGGCCTGGGCCTAAGTTTCGGTGGGTAGGCAGATTTTTGTGCCCGCGGGCAACGCGTGGGAGCCGCTGAAAGGGGCGGAGGTTGCCTTCCCGTACGGAGAAGGGGCGGTTCGAGGGAGAAGACGGGAGGGCCAGACCGAGCGCCTCCCCTGCCCTGCGGAGGGCAGGGCGGTCCTTCGTCAGCCAGCGGAGGGGCGCCCGGCGAGTAGCAGGAGGGCGAACCCGAGCAGCACGGGGATGTGTTGCTTGGTCTTCGCCCGCCCCCGGGGGTGCAGCTTCGCGGAGCCAAAATGGCGCCTCTCAGACAGGAACGGCTGCTCCCCCTGCGCCCGTCCCGCCGCCTCCTGCACGCCCGTCTTGTCGAGCAGCCGACACCGGCCTGGTTTAAGCGCCCCCGTCCAGTCCCCCGGCCTAGCCCAGTTCTCCGCGCACCTGCCGCCCCCTTGAGATATGGCGTCGCCCCCCCCCCCCCTGCGCCTCGCCCCCCGGGCACCGGCGCACGAGCCGAGACATTCGCAAGTGTCGTCTCCCGGCTGGGCGCTAGGCCCGACGGCGCAGCCACGCCGGTGGGCGCCTTCCTCCCACACTACCACGGGGGCCCTTCTGCGTCTGGGGCCTCGCCGGAGTGCGCGCAGGGCCGCGGCGGCGGAGACGACGGCGCCTCGCTGTGGCGCACGGCCCGGGCTTCACCCGATGCCTGGGCGCCGCCAGGGCGGCGTCTCGGCGGACAGCAGTCCCACCAGCCGCAGGCCAACGAAACGCCGCACCGCCCCTCGGAGAATAGGGTCTCCAGGCCCGGAGCGCTCAAGGTGGAGAACCCTTGCCCGTCGTGCACCCGCCACCGCCCCCCAGCGGAGAGCACGGCGCAAGACGCGCCTCCAGACGGCCACATGGGATCAGCCTGTCCATCTTCTCCAGAACGCCGCACGTCGCGTCCGGCGTTGCTTCGGGGCAGGGTCCTACTCAGCAACAGTCGCCTGTTCCCTCGCTCCCCCCACCGCCCGTCTGTCCCAGATTATGGCACAATAACTTGTTCAGACTTTCCCTGGCGGCTGTGACCAGCGAGATTTCTACATCGGCTAGGGCCTGTTCACACTCATGTGGATGATCATGCCTGATTCTGGTCCCCTGGCTGTAGGGAACGCACGCAAGCTCACTACGACCGGAGCGCGCCCCCTCTCCCGGTGCCGCGCGGCCCTGTCCGCCTCTCCCCTCGCCCCCTGCTCCCCGCCCTCTGGTCGGTCGCCGCGCAGGGCGGCACAGGGCGCGGGGTGCCGGCCCGCTTTGGCCCCTGGCCCCCCCTCTCTCCCCCCGGCTGCCCCGCTGGTCGCAAACCGGGGGGCTCGCCCGGGTCTGCGCGCATCTGCACCGGGAACAGAGCGGGCGCCTCACGCGGGCGGCCCGGTCGCTCGACCGCCCCCTCGTCCAGGGCCCTCCCGCCGGCCCGGGGGCGCGCACACAACCGGTCCTCAATCCCTCGGTCGCTCCCGAGGCGGCTGGCCCCCCACGATGCCTAGGGGTGCCGCGGACGATCGCCCGGCGCTCGCCTGCGCGCGCTCGCCCGGGCCTGCCCCCGCCGCCCCGGCGGGCCGCCAATTGCTGACTCGCCGGGGCCCGCCCCCCGCTCCTCTCGCGGTGCTGAGGGCCCGGGCGTCCGCGGGCGCCCAGACGCGGCACCTGGCCGCGGCACTGGGGTATGCGCCCGTGGGGCCGCCGCGGCGGAGCCGGGTGAGCCCTTGGGCGTCTGCCCGTGAGCTGTCCACGCGGCGCACTGCAATCGCGCGGGTGTTGCGTCGATTGCAGGGGTTCCGCCGCATCTTCACGCGCTTCGAGCAACGCGACGTGCTATTCCTTGGATGCATCGTCTTTGCCCTCATCATTGATGCCTTGCGATAGTGTCAACAGGCCCTAGCGTGCCGATTCAAAACGTTATCTCTCACACCCCCGACGTCTGGGCCGTATTGCAGCTTGCGTTTCCGCCCATTCCCAGCTTTCTTCGGCTCATCTGAGGATGGGTTCTCCTCTGAAGGGAAAGGAGGAAGAAATTCCTCTAATCGCTATAGGTGGAAGGGATGGCGCATTGCCCCGCCCTTTCCTTGACACATCACAAATCAGCCTTACCTTTTGCATAGCCAAAAACCACCGCCATCTAAGGATGACCGAGCCTGAACGACTGAAGGAAGGAGGGCAGCGTGGATCTCAACCGCTTGACTGAAAAATCGCAAGAAGCCCTACGTCAGGCCCAGATGCTGGCAACGCGACGGAATCATCAGGGGATTGATGTCGAACATGTGTTGGCCTCATTGACGGAGGCTCCCGAAGGAGTCGTCTCGGCCATTATCAATCAGGCCGGAGTGCCCCTCCATGCGCTGAATGCTGAGCTTGAAAAGTCGCTGAATCGCCTTCCACAAGTTTCCGGTCCCGCCAGCGGCCCGGACCAAGTGTACGTCACCCCACGCTTGTCCCAGTTGCTGACCCGCGCTGAAGATGAAGCCAAAGAATTGAAAGACGACTACGTCAGCGTCGAGCATCTGTTCCTGGCCATGCTGGAAGATGATGGTACGACGGGCCGCTGGCTGCGCAACCAGGGTCTGAGTCGAGAGCGGGTGCTCTTGGCGCTTCAGAAAGTGCGTGGACACCAGCGGGTGACCAGTCAAAGTCCAGAGGGTACTTATCAGGCCCTGGAGCGCTACGGCCGGGATCTGACGCAGGCGGCAAGCTTGGGCAAGCTCGACCCAGTTATCGGCCGGGACGATGAAATCCGCCGGGTCGTACAGGTGCTCTCTCGTCGGACTAAGAATAATCCGGTACTGATCGGGGACCCAGGGGTCGGCAAGACCGCCATTGTGGAAGGGCTGGCGCAGCGGATCGTTAGTGGCGATGTGCCGGAAAGCCTGAAAAATCGCCGTGTGATCGTCCTTGATATGGGCGCTCTGATTGCCGGGGCAAAGTTTCGAGGGGAATTCGAAGAGCGGCTCAAGGCCGTCCTCAAAGAAGTCCAAGAATCTGAGGGCGAGGTGGTTCTGTTCATTGACGAGTTGCATACGGTGGTCGGTGCAGGAGCATCGGAAGGCGCTATGGACGCCTCCAATCTGCTGAAACCGATGCTGGCGCGCGGCGAGTTGCACTGTATCGGAGCGACTACGTTGGACGAGTATCGTCAATACGTGGAAAAGGACCGAGCGCTGGAACGGCGCTTCCAGCCGGTAACAGTCGATCAGCCGTCTGTGGAAGACACGATTTCCATTCTGCGGGGACTGCGCGAACGCTACGAAATCCACCACGGGGTCCGGATCAAAGATGCGGCGCTAGTGACCGCGGCGGTCTTGTCGCATCGCTATATCAGTGACCGTTTCCTACCAGATAAGGCCATTGATCTGGTGGACGAAGCCGCGGCTCGACTCCGCACCGAAATTGACTCCATGCCGACCGAACTGGACGAGGTGTCCAGACGGGTGTTACAGCTTGAAATTGAACGCGAAGCCTTGCGCAAGGAGACCGATCAGGCTTCGCAGGTACGGCTGGAGAAGCTGGAAAAGGAGTTGACAGATTGTCAGGCTGAAGCAGGGGCGCTGAGCGCCCGGTGGGAGATGGAGAAGAGCAGCATCGGTCAGCTCCGCAGTCTCAAGGAAGAAATTGAGCAGACCAGACGTGCCATTGAAAAGGCCGAGCGCAATTACGACCTCAACCGGGTCGCCGAACTCAAATACGGGAAGTTGGCCCAGCTTGAGCGGGACTTGGCGGACGGAGAAGCCCATCTCCATAGCGAGCAGGGCCCGAGTCGCCTCCTCAAGGAAGAGGTCAATGAAGACGATATCGCCGCCATTATCTCACGTTGGACGGGAATTCCCGTTTCAAAGCTGCTCGAAGGCGAGCGGGAAAAATTATTGCACCTCGGCGAACTACTGCATCAACGCTTGATCGGCCAGAACGAAGCCGTCCAGGCGGTGGCCGACGCGATTATCCGGGCCCGCTCGGGACTCAAAGATATTCACCGTCCGATTGGGTCGTTTATCTTTCTGGGGCCGACCGGCGTGGGAAAAACCGAGTTGGCGCGCGCCCTAGCCGAATTCTTGTTTGACGATGAAGCGAATATGGTCCGGCTGGATATGTCGGAATACATGGAGAAGCATACGGTCGCGCGTCTCATTGGGGCACCCCCGGGGTATGTGGGCTATGACGAAGGCGGACAATTGACCGAAGCGGTTCGGCGCAAACCCTATTCCGTCATCCTGTTTGACGAGATCGAAAAGGCTCATCCCGATGTCTTCAACGCGTTACTGCAGATTTTAGACGACGGGCGGCTGACCGATGGGCATGGCCGGACGGTGGACTTTAAGAACACCGTTATCATCATGACCTCGAACGTCGGCAGCCCACTGATTCTGGGCTATCGGGGTGGTGATGATGCCGAGGCGTACGAGCGTATGAAAGGAGATGTGCTCAACGCCCTGCGGAATGAATTCCGGCCGGAATTCCTGAATCGGGTCGACGAGACCGTGGTATTCCACAGTTTGAACCGGGACCATCTCAAACAGATCGTCGAGATTCAGATTGAGCACTTGCGGGAGCGGCTGGCCGAGCGCCAAATCACGCTTGAACTGACGGAAAGTGCCAAAGAATATTTCGCCCAAACCGGCTATGACCCGACCTATGGGGCTCGGCCGCTCAAGCGTCTCCTCCAGAAAGAGATAGAGACCAACCTCGGGCGGAAGATCATCGCTGGCGAGGTGGCCGAGAACTCCCACGTGAGAGTCGACTACGACCTTAATGTCCTCAGCTTCACCACGATACCGGTCGCCGAGGTGGCGTAAGGTCTTCCTGTCACGTTCACCCAAGGGTGCGTCTCCTCCTAAGGAGGGGGAATCGAGACTCGCCCTGGTCGGGAATAAAACCGTGTTCTTATAGCTGGTCCTTTTTTATTTGACTTTTCGGCTATTTCTTTCTACAGTCTCTCTCCGCTCGCCAGAAGGCGGAGTTGCCCCTTTCCCCAGGCTCGCAATACACCGAAGCCGTGCGAGTTGGAAAGAGGAGACCCCTCACGAGGAGGCATCTATCTCTACACTAAACGAAATCAATCACCGCTTTGAGACTGCAAGCGGATCCCTCATTGCTGTCGGATCTGGATCCTCCGCTCCGCGCTTCAAGGTGTACAACGAGCGTCACCTTGATCAGATTCCGCAATTGCGACGATTATCCGATGAGCAACTTTTTCAAATGCGTGTCGTGGCTCATGTCTTACCTTTTCGTGTTAACCCGTACGTCATTGAGAATCTCATTGATTGGGACAATATCCCCGCTGACCCCATGTTTCAGTTGACTTTTCCGCAGCCTGGCATGTTACTTCCGGAAGACTTCGGGCGCATGGCTGACTTGCTCAGGAAGGGGGCGGATCGAACCACGGTCAAAACAGCTGCAGACGAGATTCGTATCCGGCTGAACCCGCACCCTGCCGGCCAACAGCAGATGAATGTCCCGCACCTGGGCGGCGAATCGCTACCCGGCATGCAGCATAAATATCGCGAAACCGTCCTCTTTTTTCCGAGCCAAGGTCAGACGTGTCATACATATTGCACCTTCTGTTTTCGCTGGGCGCAGTTCGTGGGGATCCAGGAGTTGCGTTTTAATTCAAACGATGCCGGCCAGCTGCATAGCTATCTGGCCTCCCAGCCTCAAGTGAGCGATCTGCTCATGACCGGCGGAGATCCGATGGTCATGAAGACCCACCATTTGGCCGAATACCTGCGTCCCTTGCTTCAACCGGAGTTCGCACACGTCCAAACCATTCGGATCGGAACAAAAGCGCTGACCTACTGGCCCTTCCGCTTTACGAGTGATGCGGACGCTGACGATCTCCTGCGCTTGTGTGAGGGGCTTGTGGCCGCCGGCAAACACGTGGCGCTCATGGCGCACTATAACCACTGGAAAGAACTGGAGCAGCCGCAGGCCCGAGAGGCCATCCAGCGGATACGCTCGGCCGGCGTGGTTATCCGCGGTCAGGGGCCGCTCCTGACCCATATCAACGATGATGCTGAGGTGTGGGCCCGGCTGTGGCGGACACAAGTCCACTTGGGCATCATTCCATACTATATGTTCGTTGAACGCGATACCGGAGCGCGGTGTTATTTTGAAGTGCCGCTCGCCCGCGCCTGGGAGATCTACCGTGAGGCCATTTCCCAGGTCTCCGGCTTGGCGCGTACCGCCCGTGGTCCGTCCATGAGTGCAGGACCGGGCAAGGTCGAGGTGCAGGGCATCACCGAAGTCAACGGTGAAAAGGTCTTTGTCCTGCGGTTCATCCAGGGGCGGAATGCCGATTGGGTCCAGCGACCATTCTTTGCCAAGTTTGACCCCAACGCAACTTGGCTCGACCACCTCCAACCCGCCAGCGGGGAATCTCAATTTTTCTTTGAGCCTGAATACCGGGCCCTACAGGCACGGGCGTCTGCCGGACACTGAGGCTATTCGCGGGGCTTGAGCATCCGAATACGCCGTACGGGTGGGTGGCCGGGAGTATCGTCGACAAAGGTGAGATGCTCGGCCTCGCACACGGGGCAGATAACCAGTGTTCCGTATTTTTCATCCTCAACCATGGGTGGCCAGCTGCCGTCCGCTGGCTCCCCATAGTTGCTCATTTGATAGAGTTCGTCGGCGCACATCAGACAGTATTGGGCTTTTGCCATAGGTTGACTCCTTCTCCTTCGTCATGGCGCTCCGGGGGGAGGGGGGGGTAGGCAGGTCTTCTCTTGTCCGGTAGCCCCCGTCACAAAAAGGAGATGACGTATCCAAGTATACTATGGAGCACCTTTTTTCCTATACCGCTCCCCCTGGAGATGCCGCCTGAAACAATGGGAGCAGCGCTCGGGTCAACGTACACATCACGGGTGGCGAATTTGAAGGTTCCAAGTTGCGGGGCAGGCTGCGTCGGGTTGAGGCGTAGTGGCTGACCGTCCAGATCAATGGGGTTGTGTATCTTGATGTGTGGGCGATGATTGAGGCTCATGATGGAGCCTTGATTCATGTGGACTATCATGGGGTGTTATATCTGGGTGCAGACGGCTATCAGAAATTTTTGGACGGCGGGTTTCCGCCTAGCGAGGCACCAATTCGGACGAGCCTCTAGCGTCAGACCGCGCACCCTGACTATCTATGGGATGCATCGTTGCCTATGTGTTGGCGTCGGAGAGGCATATCTGGAACGGGGCGAAGGGTGCTATGATGGAGTGCCGTGGGCTAGGAGTATGGCGGAGGAGAAGAGGTATGAGCAAGTTGAACTGGAAGTGGTGCGCAGCCCTCATTGCTGGCCTGCTGCTGTGGGGTCGTCCCGCCGGTGCTGCGGTTGAGGTTGGGAGTCCTGCGCCTCCCTTCTGTTTGCCCGCACAGGACGGTAAGACGGTTTGTCTCTCGGAATTCACGGGAAAACGGAATGTCCTACTGCTGTTTTATATTTTGGACTTTACTCCAGGCTGAACCCTCCAGTTATCAACCGGGCAGGACGCCCGGCAGGAAAAGCAACTTGATGCGGTGGTCCTGGGAATCAGCACGAATCATACGGCTTCCCAGCGCGTATTTCGCGAACAACTGGCCCTCAGCTATCCGTTGTTGAGTGCGTTTGATGCTCCCGAGGTAGTTGAAAACTATGTGGGCTGGCTGGACCGGGAAAAGCGGCTCAGCCAGAGAGCCTATGTGCTGATTGATACGGACGGGATCGTGCGTTTTGTACGAGTCATGCAGAACCCTGGAGAGATTCTTCCGGTAAGCGAGCTAGAGGCCGAGTTGGCCAAGCTCAAATCGGCCCAGTAAGACGCGTCTGCTTGCGCTCTGAGAGCGATGAATAATGAGCGGTCAGGAGCGAGGACGGCAAAAGGGTGTCCGATAGGGCAGGCGCACGTATCCTGGTTGCTATTCGTTATGGCCGGTCCGGTCGCTGGTCTCTGGACTTCGCCACGTCTCGCCCCCGCGCAGAATGCTTCGGTTGACGCGGGTCAGCATTCCGACGAGATTCGCGCCCCACAAGTGCTGGACTCGGGATATATCAATTTCTTGTCACCGGGTGTGGGGTGTGTTTGATGACGCCAAGAGAGCGGGAGCGGATCCTGGCGGGTCCCCAGGCGCTGACGGTCGGCAGCGCCTGGCGCCCGTCTCCGTCCCGTGCGGCCGACCACGGGGCGCGGGGGGCCGCGGGTCGCTGCCCGGCGGACCCTCTCGGGGACCCTCCCCGTCCTTCGGGCGGGGCTGAGGAGACGTGACGCGCCCGCGTGTTCCGGCCCGCCCAAGACCCGGCCCAATCGGTTCGTGCGCGGGATCCAGGCGGAGGTGTTCGCGCGCCTGTGCGCGGCGCTAGCCGGGGAGCGCGCGCGCCCCCTCTGCCGGCACCCCGCCCGGCGGCCCGCCGGCTCACACAGGGGCGCTCGCGCACCGGATCGGCCGCACGAGGGGCGGGCTCCCTGCCAAGCGGCCTGCGGTCTGCGCCGCCGCTGGCCACCCCCTCATCCTGCTGCTCCCCGCCGGTCAGGTCTGCGCCTCCCGTGGCACCGCGGCCTCGGCGCCCGCCCTGCTGGTCGCCCGGCCCCGGCTCGCCGCCCAGGGCTCTGCCCGCGCCCGCTTTCGCCGCCTCCTGGCCGGGGGCGCGGCCTCGCCCCCGGCCTCCCCGTGCGCGCCCCTCGCTGGGCGCCGGTCGCCTCCGACGCCGCACTCTCCAACCGGCACCCTCGCATCGCACGCAGATTTGGCCGCCTCACGGAGGGACGCCGCATCGCCCTGCGAGACGACCGCTGCGCCTGCCTCTCCTTCCGCGCCCTCTGCCTCGCGGCTACCGGCATATTTTGGGTATGAGTTCTGAGCCTAGATATGATGTGCTGCCCACGGCCGCTGTAGCCGCTCGGAACCCCGTGCCGTTCAGGCTGAGGGGGTGGCACCGGCGGCGCTTCAGTTCTGCCAATTGATTAGCAGAATGCTGGGGCTTGCCGTGTTGGACGTTGCGCTGAGGGCTGGGTTTGCGGAGGCGGGGCTCGACGGTGCTCGGATGGCAGACCTGCTGCCCGGCACTCTCAACCCCGCAGGGCCGGGGAGGTCCAAGAAGTGTTCACGCTCTGCGCGCCGGTCATCGCCTTGTCCCTGGACACTGCGCCGCTTCTCAATATGCCGGGCGGTGATACGTGAATATCCCAGTCACGTCGGCAACCGGTAGCATGATCAACTTTGGGAGAGGGCCTCAGCGACTCGGTGTGCAGCCTTCGGACAGATGTCCCACCTGAGTACGGAAGGCGTTGACGGTATTGTTCATGAGCATAGACACCGTCACCGGCCCGACACCGCCTGGAACCGGCGTAATAAATGCGGCGCGTTCTTTGGCCGTGTCAAATTCAACATCGCCAACGAGGCGTGAGCCCACCTGATTGATACCAACATCGATTACAGTGGCCCCAGGGCGGATCCAGTCGCCTTTGATCACTCCGGGAGAGCCGACGGCTACAACGAGGATCTCCGCCCGACGAACATGGTCGGCTAACAGCCCCCGCTGAGCGGTTGCGATATGGCAGATGGTCACAGTGGCTAAGCGGTCGACCAGCATCAAGCTGAGCGGCTTCCCTACAAGATCGCTGTGTCCGACAATAACCGCATCTCTCCCTTCTATGTCGATCCCGGTTGCGTCCAAAAGGCGCATGACGGCCAGTGCCGTACAGGAGCCGATGCGCATCTCTCCGGTGACGGTGGCTCCAACATTTTCCGGATGGGTGCCGTCCACATCTTTTTGTGGGGCAATATGGTTGACCAGGACCGAGCGCCGTATATGCTCAGGCAGGGGGAGTTGAATAATCACGCCGGAGACTTCAGGGTCCTGGTTCAACTGTTCCAAACGGCGCAGTACCTCAGCCTCTTGGGCATTGTCCGGGAGGTGATACCATCGATACTCAATCCCCAACCCCCGGGCAATCCGATTCATGGAGCGAATATAGACTTCGATAGCTGGGTTCGAGCCAATATAGATACTGACCAGCACGGGTCTCCGTCCGGTGCCCTGGATTAACGCTGAGATTTCCGCTCCAAGTTCCGTATACACTGACTGGGCAATGACCTTGCCTTTGACGACCTGAGCACCCATGCGGAGACGGTATCATCTAACACAAACGGGCGAAAGCGGACCGCCTAGCTCATGCGCCGATTTCGTGATAGGCGGAGAGCGAAAAAGGGCAGCGCAGTGAAAACATTTTTCGAGCGGTTTGTGGATGAGGTCGTCCGCAAGAGAGACGCTGGAGAAGTCGATGAAGAAAAGGCTCAGCAATGGATAGCCGAGGTCCAGCAGCGGCTGGAGGAACACGCCGCACAGCACCCCAATGCTCCGATTGTCCAAATGCCCGCGAAACACTAGGCATCAGGAGTGGTTGAAAGCATGGCCAAAAGAAAACCCACACGTGCAGTCCAGGTTGGCAGAGTCCGGGTTGGTGCGGGCGCCCCCATCGTGGTGCAGAGTATGTGTGCGACCAAAACGACGGATATCGATGCAACCGTCGCTCAGGTGCAGCAACTCGAAGAGGCCGGAGCGGGCATTGTCCGTATTGCGGTGGACAATCCTAAAGAGGCCGCGGCCCTTAAAGAGATCCGCGCCCAAACCACGGCGACCTTGTCCGTGGACCTCCAGGAGAATTACAAGGTTGCTAACCAAGTCGCACCCTATGTCGACAAAATTCGCTATAATCCCGGCCATCTGCACCATATTGAAAAACGGAAAACCATTCCGGAAAAGGTCGCCTGGCTGGTTGATGTCGCCCGAGAACATGATGTGGCCATTCGTATTGGCGTCAACTGCGGTTCAGTGGCCCCCGCGTTTCTTGAAAAATATCCTGGCGATCAGATGGAAGCCCTGGTCCAGTCGACCCTGTATCACTGCCAACTCATGGAAGACTTACAATACGAACGCTTCGTTGTATCGCTCAAGGACTCCGATCCGGCCAAGGTCGTTGAAGCCAATACGCGGTTTTCCCAAGCGCGGCCGGACGTGCCACTTCATCTGGGCGTGACCGAAGCCGGCTTGCCGCCGGACGGGGTGATCAAGAGCCGGATTGCTTTTGAGAAGCTATTGGCCAATGGTGTGGGTGATACGATTCGTGTGTCCCTGACCTTGCCCAATGAGCGCAAATACGAGGAAGTCAGGGCCGGCTTCTCTATTCTCAAAGACGCACAGGACGGCCGTTTCATCTCAGTCCCCGACTTCGGAAAGGGTTTGAATATCATCTCCTGTCCAAGCTGCTCGCGGGTCGAGAATGAGAAATTCGTCGAACTCGCCCAGGAGGTCAAAGTAATGTCCGCCTACGCCAAGCGGCACGATATTACCATTGCCGTCATGGGCTGTCGGGTCAACGGCCCAGGAGAAACCGATGATGCCGACCTGGGGCTATGGTGTGGACCGACAACGGTGAATCTCAAGAAAAGGAGCGTCAAGCTCGGACACTTCGGGTACGACGTTGTCCTAGGTCGTCTCAAAGACGAGATTGACCGGCTGATTGCCGAGCGGGGCTCGGTGTAGCAAGGTCTACTTGGCCGCTCCTTCCTCTGTGTCTGCGGCCCGCATCTTGTGCGCCACGCGAGCACTGGCTTGGCCCAGGACTTGAGCGGCATTGGGGTTGGCTTCCTGAGCCTGTTGAAGCAGGCGCAGCGCGTCCGCATAGCGTCCGACCTGCTCATAGGCAAATGCCAGATTCGACAGATAATTGAAGTCGTTCGGCCGTGCCTTCGCGGCTGCCTCGAGCGGGGCAAGCGCTTCTTCGTATTGTTCCAATTTCAGCAAGGTGACACCGAGCAGTTCCTGAACAAACGGGTCGCCCGGGCGCAGGTGGACGGCTAGCCTGGCCTTGGGGAGAAGGGGGCTCGGATTCGAGGAGTTGAGCAATGCCGCATAGCGGGCACTCAGCAAGTCCAGAAATTCCAGCGTGGCGATCGCGCGGTAATAGTCGATGTCCTTGTCGTCCGGGGTGAGGTGGAAGGCTTGGTCCACCTCGCTGAGGGCCGCGTACGAACGTTCGAGCGGATCATCCGTACCCACCGCCTTGGAGCGCATGAAGAGGGTCCGAGCGAGCATGGTTGTGGGTTCAACCCCATACTGTTCGGCCAGCCGGTCCGGGTGAATACGGGGCAAGAGCCGGGCCAGGATGAAGGGCATCGTGCCGGCAATGCCCAGCCGATTGAGTTCGGCAAACTCGACCGAGGTATGATCGTCGGTCAGGAGCGGATAGTCATCTCCGACCAGCGCATCAATGCGTGGCCCATCAAAAATAATATACTTGAGAATATCCTGCCCACGGATAATGCCAATTTCCTCCAGGTCGGTGCGGACGCCCGCGCTGAGTTGACCGAGACGCTGGTCCAGGAGGGCGGGAGAGAGGGCAAGAGGTTGCTTGGCCCCAACTAGCAGGGTGTAGCGGCTCGTGAACAGTAGTAAGGTTTCTTCGCGGAACACGCGTCGAAAGGTGTAGAGCACCGACAAATAATCGGTCGGTGCCATATTGTGCAAAGGCAGCCACTGAACATAGACGCCGGTGTCATTCAGTTTGTCATGAACCTGTTGGTAATACTCCAGCGTATAGAGCATCCAGGACTCGGCGGCGGCCGGATGGGTTGCGTCAGCGGTAATCGCGTCATAGCGGTGGGGTGAAACTTTTAGATAATTTCGTCCATCATCGGCGATCAGTGTCCAGTTTGTCCGCTCAGTGACATTGCCGTTTTCGGCTCTGAAAAAGTGCATGGCCTCCCGGACATCGGGAACAATGTCTACCGCCTCGACAGTCACATCATGTTTGGCCACCGCTCCTAAGGTGACCCCTCCGCCGACCGCGTTGACCAAGACCTGTTTGGGGTCGGGCTGGAGGAGCAGGGGCAGGTGGCCCAGCATCTTGAAGGTCGCGACGGCATCCCGGTGGGTAGGCACCTCCTCGATACAGTTGATGAGGAGTTCTTTGATGTCACCGACCTGGAAAACGGCCAGCGTTCCAGATACGCCCTCTCGGTAGAACAGCAACTCCCCTTCGATATTCTCAAAACGGTCGTACCATTTCATAAGCGTCAGTTCTTTTGGTACGAGGACAGCGACCGCCAGGGTCGCTGCTGTGAGGAGGCCGCCCCAGGCGAGCCGGAACGCGCCATAGGGACGGGTCAGCAGCAGGAGGAGAAAGCCGACGCAGACTGACAACAGAGCCAGGAAGACCATGCCATGACTCAGTCCCAGCAGCGGAATCAGGATCAGGCCCCCGCTGAGTGCACCACCCAGACTCCCGAAGGTATTGGCGGCAAAGACAGTGCTGGCAGCGCTGTGTGGGGAACTCCTGGTCTGGTCGCGAAAAAGATCAACGAGCAGAGGGACAACAAAGCCCGAAGCGGTCGCTGGAATAAGAGTCACAACCGCGGCCGCGGCAAAACGGACCAGACCCAGAGCGAGCCAGTGATGACCGCCGAGCTGACGACTGAGGTCCAGGGTCACATCGTGGAGTTGGTTGAACAGCCCTAATGACACGAGAATGGCGCTCGCTCCAATAGCTTGAACGAGCAGAAACACCAGTGCCTTGGTCGATTGGCTTGCGCGTGACGGGCCGCACGCGGCATATGCCCACGCTCCCAGTGCCAAACCCATCAGGATCCCGGCCAGAACGACCGCGAAAGAATACGTGTTGTTCGACACCACACAGATCAAGGTTCGCACCCAGATGACCTGAAGTGCGAGGCCCGTAAAGCCGGTGATAAACGGAAAAAAGAGCAACCTGACAGGGAATGAGGATGTCCGCTCCGCGTGTTCAGGCTGGTCCGGCTGTTTGACGGGCCGCCGAGGTTGGATCAGGGCAACCAGACAGATGGCTGCATTGATCGCGGTTGCGATCAATGTAGTCTGAAACACGCCATAGGTCCGAATGAAAAAAACTCCGGCAAAAAACGCTCCGAGCACGGAACCGGTGGTGTTGACCGCGTATAAGAGCCCGACCCGGCGTCCGACCCGCCCCTCCCGGGCGACTTGCCGGGCCAGGGTGGGCAGGGTGAGCCCCATCAGTGTTGCAGGCAGCGACAGGACGAGCAGGGAAAGAGCGATTTGCAGCGCAAAACTGCCGCCGGAGGCAATATGGATCACGTCGATAATTTTCAGCAAAAAGGGAAAAATCAGGGCAAAAGCACCGATCAGCCCTTCTGCCAGGCCATACACGACAAGGGGATGATAACGGGATAGGCGGCGGCTTTTGCCGGCCATATAACCTAGGGCAAGACCTAACATGAAGGCCGCGGTAACCACGGTGACAGCATAGGTCGACAGCCCGAACACGACATGCAGCAGGCGTTCCCAGACCACTTCGTACACCAGGGCGGTAAAACCGGACAGAAAAAAGAGAAGGAGAATCATACCAGCCTTTATTGGGCGTTATGGAAAATAACGCCGAGGGCATAGCGCTGTCCGGAGGTGACGGTGCTGAGGCCATGCCGGACGGTCAGACGAGAATACCCGCGTGTGCCGCGCACTGGACGATAGCGCGTGGCAAAAATAATCCCTTGCCCTTGCTGCAGAGAGGTCGCAATACCGCGCGACTGCGTACGCGGGCGTTGTTCAACCAGCAGAAATTCTCCGCCCGTATAATCGGTTTGCGGACAGCTCAGACAGAACGCCATTTGCAGGGGAAAGGCGACTGGACCATACAGGTCCTGATGTAAACAGTTGTAGCCGCCCTGTTCGTAGTGCAGGAGGAGAGGCGTCGGTTCGACCTGCCCCCGCTCCTGGCAGAGGCTGAGGAAACGCGCCAGCGTTGGGGGGAAGGTCTCCGGCTGTTTGAGGGCGGCCATCCAGCGATTCGCAATCCGGGCTAGGGGCGGGTAGGCTTCGGCTCTGAGGCGCGTGACGAGCCGCGGCATCGGGTCCGCAAAATACTGATACTCGCCGACGCCGAATCGGTGCTGCGCCATATGAACCCGCTTGCGGAACCGGGCGGTCCTGGCATACAGCCGAACGAGCGTCGCGCATTCCTGGGGCGTGAGAACCTGAGGCGTTACGGCACAGCCCTGTTCCCACAGCGACTCTTCCACGGCCGGCCAGTCGAGTTGAGATATGCGTGTGTGGCTCTTCATCGGTCTCTACCGCGGAACCCAGTCCGGCAGGCTGTCCAGTCCGACCCCGAACGCTGGTATCCCGATCACATAGAAAAGTCCGCTCAGGATAAGGATGCTCAGGAGATTGAGGCCGAAACCGGCTCCAAACATCTGTGGCAGGGTGACATGGCCGCCGGCAAAAATAATGGCGTTCGGAGCAGTAGCGGTCGGCAGCATAAAGGCAAAGGAAGCTGCGAAGGTGGCGGGGATCATGAGCAACAATGGGTCTACGTCCAAGCCGGTCGCGGTGGCGGCGAGCACCGGCATGGCCAGGGTCGTCGTGGCGGTATTACTCGTAAACTCGGTCAGATAGACCATGAGGGCACAGACGGAGAAGATCGCGACAAGGGGGGAAACGTCCTGAAGAAAAGCCAACTGGGAGCCTGCCCAGTTCGCCAAGCCGGAATGGCCGACGCCCTTGGCCAAGGCGAGGCTGCCGCCGAGCAGGACTAGAATCCCCCACGGAATTTTGGTGGTGTCATCCCAGGTCAGCAGGAACGTGCCCTTTTTTTGTCCAGACGGAATAAGAAACAACAGGATAGCGGCCAGTATGGCGACGGTCGAGTCCTGGATGTGATGCGGCTGGGGAAACAGGCTGGCCCAGCCGGATAGGGACAGCGCCCCGAAATCAATATCCTTTCTGAAAATCCAGAGTAGCGCCGTGGTCAGCGATAACAGCAACACCCGCCGTTCTCCACTTTGTATGGGGCCGAGTTCCTTGAGTTGTTGGGCGAGAAAGGTTCGATCGTCCCGCCAGCCGGTGCCCGGCACCCGAAAGTAAACATAGACCAGATAAAACCAGACACCGACCACCATGAAAGCCGCGGTCGGGACACCAAACAGCATCCATTGGAAGAAGCCGATATCCGGTGCGTCTGGAAAGAGCGTGGTAAACGCGCCCATGAACACGACGTTGGGCGGGGTGCCAATCGGGGTGCTCACTCCGCCGATGGATGCGCTATAGGCTAGGCCGAGCAGCAGGGCAATGCCAAAGCCCTGAGTGGTGTCATAGCCCCGGCTTGCGGCATGATGCAGGACCGCCAAGGCGATCGGCAGCATGATAATGGTTGAGGCGGTGTTGGACACCCACATGGAGAGCAGGGCGGTGGTGCTGAGAAAGCCGAGAATGAGCAACTGGGGCGAGCGGCCTATACTGGACAGGATCAGCAGCGCGACCCGGCGGTGGAGTTGCCATTTCTCCATTGCGATGGCGAGAAAAAAGGCACCGAAGAATAAAAAGACAATATGGTCAGCGTACGCGGTTGAGACATCATGCGCACTCAGGATATCGAGCAACGGAAACAGGACGAGCGGGACGAGGCCCGTGACCGTAATATGGGTGGCCTCGGTTACCCACCACGCTCCCATCAGGGCGACCACCCCCGCAGTGTGCCAGGCGGCGAGACTCATATCAGCTGGCGGGCCGGTCAAGAGAAACAGTAGGAGCAAGACTATTCCGGTAAACAGGCCAATCGCCTGGCGCCTGCTATAGGTCGCCGGCTCGGACGGTGGAGCCTCTGCTACGGGAGTGTCTGTTGCTGTTGTCCGGGTCATGTGAAAGTCTCGGCACAAGGACAGAATGAGTGAACGTCCCTCTCGACAGACATAGAGATGCTGGTTTACTCATTGGAGGACATATGAAAATCACACGTTTTGTAGCAACCGCGGCTGGCGGATCGCGGTTCGAGGAGATTGATATCCCGATCACGAACGAGCGACAAGATGTCGAAGGTCACCTCTTGCTCTTATCCGACCCTTATACCTCGCCTGGGGTGTGTTTTGTCGATCTGCCCGAAGGGCTGAACCAGGACTGGCACCGGGCGCCAACACGCCAAGTCGTCGTTGTCCTGTCCGGGACGCTGGAAGTCACCACCACGGATCATCAGGTCCGACAGTGGAGCACAGGAGAAGCGTTTATCGCGGCCGATGTCACCGGTCAGGGCCATAAAACGCGCACGCTCGGGGGACCGGCGCAGGTGATGTTCGCGCCGCTGCCCGAGAATTTTTCCCTGGAGAACTGGTCGGCTGGTTAAGCCGGAACGGGGGGAGCTTCTTGCCGACCACCGCCCCAAATCCACTCCGCCGCTACGCGGCGCCCCTCCTGAGAGGGAATGCTCTACGATGTTTTACCCATCTATCCTGATTTTATAGTCTCTATTCACGAGACTGCTTTTTGTGGGAACGATATACTCGACGCCCCTCAGAGCAGCCGCTTGCCCCCGCCCATACGGGGTCGGCGCGGAGCCTTCCGCCCCGCTCCCCCGCGGCGCTGGCCGGCCGGGCTGGGGAGTTCGGGCACCTAGCCAGCCGCCCCAGCGCCGCGGGCGAGGCGCTCCCCTTTACAGGCGTCTAGCCCGCGCCGCTCGGCATGTTCCCGGCACACCCGGAGCTAGTCCTCGGGAGGCACACCCGCTCTGCTGTCGGACGAGTAGCGAGTGGAGGACGCGGCACGAAGGGTCATGGTTTCCACCCGTTCGTTGGCCTCCTTCACTCGCGCGTCATCGTTGGCGGCGCGAAGCCGGTCGAATTCCGTGTGTGATCTGGTTCTGGAGCAGGTGCGCGGGCGTCATCACGGCTGCCTCGATCCGGGTTTCCACCTCGCCGCTGGTGTTCATGGCTGCCCCCGGCCCTCTCCAGCGTCGTCGCCCTCCCGGAACAGTTCTCCGACAAGGGTGGATCTGAATCCACCGGCAAGCGAGGTCAGATAGATCGAATAGCCGATTGAGATGCAAAATCATGGCGTTGCACACCCCCACGCGGGAGACTGGCGCGGCAAGGCGTCGCACCGCGCGCGATGTGGTGGATTTCCGACATGCTTACAAGGTGCGCCATTTTGGTGCAATATGTCCGCTGTCCATATCGATTGCTTGTGCCTCGCGCCACCAGGAGCAAGCGCAAGCTCGAACGTGAGCGGCCTACGAGACAACTGCGGTCAGCCGCTTCACGCTGAGAAACGCCATGGCCGCAGCCCGAGCGGGTGGTGCTCCCGGCGATGGACTGGGACATCTTCCACGACGCGCTGCTCGACCCGCCCTCACCGAACACGGCTCTGAGGCGGGCCATGCGTCGCTACCGCGAGTGCTTCGGTGAATGCGCCGCCGCTTGGTATCAGGCGCCCTCGGCCCGTACCGGGTCCGTGCGTCCTTACTCCTGTGAACTGGTCCTTGACAGTGATATGCTGGTAAGCCTTCCAAGACGCTCGGCGGCGCGGCGCGTGAATCTTCGTCGCGTTGGGTGCAGCGCCCCGCTCGTCAGTAGCCCGTTCGAACTGGTCGGCGAGCTTGTGGACATCGGCGATATGACGAACTCGGTAGTACCCGAGCCCGGCTGATAAGGCCGGGCGCTCTCGCAGTCGAGGTAATACGGCGTTCATCGACGGCGGAAATCCACTGGCGAGCAGGGGTCCTCCGACGGTTGAGGTGGTTGTCCAGCACCTCAACTGTCTTTTCCAATCGACAGGGCTCCAATTTCTGCACAATGAGTGAACATTGTTCTTCGAGAACGAGGACCATCTGCTCTGGGTTAGATCGGCACCATGGACGGCGGTTTCGGCGACTGCAACCGTTCATACCGTTCTGGATGCCCGGGTGCGGCCGAGCCTGCCATCAGTTGTTGGCGCAGTTGTTGCCGAGGTACGGGAATTCATCAAGGCATTGATCCCACGAAGGTAGAGGACAACGGGGCTTCTTCGTCTGGGGCGGCTGCGTCCACACCACCTCGGCGGAAACCGAGTGGATTTTGCACTCGGCCGAGTAGGAGAACACGCGGAAGAGGTACTCGGTGCCCGGCGTCAGCCCGCTGAACGTCTGGGTGCTCTGGCCGTCCACCTTTGCTTCCCTGATGATCCTTTCAGTGGCTTCGTCGAAGAGATACCAACCGTACGCTGGCGGGGTATTCGTGCGGCACCGATGCGGGCTGGCGTCGGCGCGGGGGGCGTTCCAACTCACGGTCACGGAGGTGCCCGCCGCCTGGACCCGCCGCACGGCGCGCACCGGGAAAGGCAGTTGCTTCGCGTTGGTCGCCGGCGCGGTCGGGTCGCTGCTGGCGTTGGCCGCAGTGGTCGTGAGGGCGACCGTCCCGGTCGCGTCTCCATCACAGGCGGCGCCGTGGGCCGTGATTTCGCCCCGGTAGGCGGTGGCAGGGGCCAACCCGTCCACGAACCACCGCAGGGTGCCCGAAGCGGGGGCCGCCATGGAGGTGGACGCTGCCACAAGGCCACCGTTGGGTTCATAAATATCCACGTGATAGGATGTCGTCGCACACGTCCCTCCGACGCCGGGGCCGCCGGTGGTCCAGGTCAGCAACGCCTCGGTGTCACCGACGGCGACGGGCAGGGGGCGGGGAGGACTGGGCCGGACCGAGGCGGCAGACTGAGCCGGCAGCGGGGTCGGTGCCAGCACGACGGGGACCGAGGCCAACGGGACCGCGAGGGCGCTGGCGGCGGCCCAGCCCTTCAGGCGCCCGGGGGTGCGGAGTCGGCCGCCGGGATGCCGCGGCGCGCCGGGAACACGCGGCTGGGGGCAGGCGATGTGGGGATAGAAGTCAGTAGTCATCAATATATCTCCTTCATGGTTTGGACTTGGAGCCAGACGCTAATCTCGTCACCATGGCAGGTCAACCCCCCCCCCCCCCCCCCCCCGCTGGCTACTGGATTCACACATCGTCTGGCGCGGAACTGGGAGAGGCCATGGCGTATGCCGCCGGGTCCGGGTTTTCCCTAGTATCCGGTCCCTCCTCCGAGACGGGCGCAGCCCCAGGCGGCGAAGGCGAGCGAGCCTTTTGCCTGGGGGGCTGCTTTTGGGTCTTGCCTTCAAGGGAGGCGGAGCCGGCTTCGAGCGCTGAGCGGTCCTCGGCTTCGCCGCCAGCCTGGCGCGGGCGTCCGGCGCCGCCGGCGCGGGCCTGCCCTCTCTGCCGGCAGGAGACGCCGGCCTCAAGCGTCCTGGCGCAGAGCGGCGGGAAAGGGGCGGGCTCCCTGGAGCCGCGCTTGAGGTCGCAGCCCGTGGGCGTGATGGCGCGGAACAACTGCTCGAGCACCCAGCGCCGGCGGGAGAGGGGCGGGCTCCCGCGCGCCGGCTCGCAGCTCTCGCCCCGGGGGCAGGTCAACCGCCGCCAAGGCGCCGCCGTCCCCTTGGGCGGGGGGTGACCTCGCGCGTCGCGCCAAGGCAGCCGGCCTGCGGCGTCGCCCGGCCGGGCGCCCCGGGCCGGTTCTTCGGGCGCCGGCGCGTGACGGCGCCGCAGCGCCCGGCCATGCGGGCCGTGCGGTTCTGTTGTCCGGGCCGGGCCGCGCACAACTCGTCAAGGGCGCCCTCGCGGGCGGCGAGGGCCGTCCCCCGCCCCGCGCCCGCCTGCCCCAGACGCCCGCTGGCCCGCCGCCCGTCGCGCCCGCGCGGGCTCGCCTTGGCGCCAAGCGCGCGCCCCTTCCCCCCTTGGCCCCCGCCGCCAGGACGCGCGAGGAGCCGGGCAGCCTCAAGGCCCCACCGCGCCCCGTGCGTGGCCTCCACCGCAAGCGGTGTCGGTCCGCCAAGGCGGTTGCCCACCCCGGCGGCGCGGAAACTCGGCGGGGCCTGGCTCGCCAACATCTCCAGACCCGCCACCCGCGCCGCCCGCTCCACCATCTTTCTCCACCGTCCTTGGGCCGGGCCGCAGAAACCGCCCGCGCCGAACCGCGCCGGCACGGCTGCCCCCCCCCCCCCCCCCCGCCGGACCGCAATCTCCTGCGGCCCGGGCCGGACACGACGAGCGGGCCAAAACCGAGGCGGTTGGGCCACGCGACGGGCACCGAAAAACGCCCCCCCCCCAGCCCTCTATTCCTCTCGCCCATACGCAAAACCCTTCCAACCCCAAGGCATCAGAACCCCTCCCAAACCGCAACCCTTCCACCCAAACACAGAGCGCGGACGAAATGTGGGCATGCGGTAGGGGGTGACCGCGGCGCAGCCACGCGGTGACGAGTCCTTGTCGGCGGTGACCTGCGGCGACGTACTGGCGGCGCGCCCGAGACTTCTCAAGGAAGGGGGTTTGATCAGGCACACGTACGTGCCTGTCGCTGCCCGAGGGGTGATGGGGGGAGGCGCGTGCTGCTGGCGCGGAGGCGTCCTGGCGAGGCGTTGTGGGCACCGGGGGCGGGCGAGGCCCTTCTGAGTCTGGCCTGCCGTCTGGAGGTCCAAACGTTGCGTCGCAAAGCTCCGGCTGCTGGCGCAGGGCGTGCAGCCGGGCAGGGGTGGGCCGGAGACGCTGGCGGCCGCCGGGCTGGAGGAGAGGAGGGGACGGATGTCTGCGCCCCGTTGGTTGTGGCCGGGCACGTGCCGGGCTCTGCCGCCCGCCGCCCTTCGTGTCACGTCCGCAGCTCTGCCGGCCGGCCTCGGCTATGCCTCAACACCGATCTGGCCCCGGCGCTGGAGCGACTGGGCCTGTGCCGAGCTGCGGGGACCCTGCCGCTGGTCTTCGACCGGAAGGGATCTCGCCCTTCCGGCTTGCTCGTCTTGCCTAGCGCGAGGGGGCCCGCCGCACCAGGCTACAGGGGCACGGCTTGGCTGGCGGCGGCGTTCTGCCCCGTCCCGGTGTCCGGCCCCGGAGCCCTCCGCTCCGCTGAGGGGGGGCCTTGTCGAGAGGAGGATCAGCTTGGCGGGCGGTCGCGAGGTCTGCCAGATCAGCCGCCTTCTGGTCCCTGCGGCCAGCAAGGGCCGCTGATGACCACCGACTCCCGCAGGCCGCAGGAGCAGGCCACGGGGGCACGGTTCTCGAGAGGGTGGTAGGAGAATTGTTTCAAAAGAGAATTATATACCCAAGTGTACAAAACACTTGCCGCCCTCCCTTCAATTTGGGAGACTTCTCTATCGAGACAAGGAGGTGATCCGATGTGGGATTACATGCAACCTCAACGAGTTCTACTGGAAGCACCCCGACGAGCAAAGCTGCTCTGATTTCATCATTGAGGAACGCTGGAGCGGGAAACCTCCAGGTCCCGCTTGCAGATCTCACAATGCCTACCGGATTGTCGGGCATATGGGGTTCAAGTGCGCGGGATGCCGTAAGCGTTCCAACGTACGAACAGGGACCGTAATAGAAAACTCCCGCCTACCCCTCAAGACCTGCTCCTCGCCACCTCATGACCACCGCCCGTAAGGAGATTTCGAGCGTGCAGTTTGCCAAGGAACTCGGCGGCCCCTAAAAAACAGCCGGGTATCTAGCGAATCGGATTCGAGGATCCTGCCCTACGGTGGCTCTCTTCTCTCTGGGACGGTCGAAGTCGCCGAGGCGTCCTTTGACGGCAAGAAGAACCGTCAGGCCATGTAGAAGAAACGCCTCGGGCACGGGCTAGGCGGCAAACAAGCGGTTCTGGAGATGAAAGAACGCGGTGGGGCGGTCCGTGTCTTACCGATTGCCCAGGCTGACCAGCAACTCCTACATGGCGAAACCCGTACCCGAATGAGGCATGGCTCCAGGCTCTCCACTGAGGAGCATCCCGGCTATAAAAGGCTTGAACGAGTCTCATCACCAGGCCGTCAAGCACAACGCTGGGGCATACGTCAGTGAGCAGGCCAGCACGAACGGGACCGAGTCCTTCTGGGCGCTCATGAAACGCGTCTACATCGGCCCCTATCGCCGGTGGAGCGTGAATCTGCCCCCCGCTATGCGTCCGAATACGCTTGCCGGCAAACCACGCGCAGCTTGTCTGGCGAACCCGCCCTTGGTGGCGTACTCCGGGCCAGTGTCGGCAAGCATCTGTCTGACGCAGCAGGCCTTGCCTAGGCTGAACTGCCAGCGGGATCATCAAGTGCCATTTTGACAGGAATGATGTTGTTTGCACGTCAGCGTGTGTCTACTGGGAATGCTCCAGACGTACGCCGAGCAATGCGAGGGCCTTGGCCTGGAGTGGGGTGGGGGCGGGTGACACCCTCGAAGGGCTCACGCCCGGCAGGACAGGGCTTGCCGGTATTCCCGGTGAGTGGCGGGGGCGCCGAGCAGGGGCCGCAAGCTGGGCACGGGGGCGTCGTGTGTGGGGCGCTGGCTGCGGGCCCTGTGCCAGCATCCCGTTGGCGGGGCGGGCCACCCGGCGCAGGCGGGGTCGGCGGCGCTGAAGAGCAGGGGGGGGGGCCAGAGCCCGGCGCGCGGGCCATGCCACGTGGGAGGCGAGGAGGCCCCGGACGTGGGCCCGGCCTCGTTCGGCCGGGGGGTGGAACAGCGGCCGACTCTGGAGGGCCACGGGCTTCAGGCGGCGGAAAGCCGGTTCCCCCGGGCCGAGACGCTTGTGGGCCTCCACCCCCGAGGGGCCAGCGAGGGCGGCGCGACGCGCGAGTCTTCGTCGCGTCGGGTGCCGCGCCCTGCTTGCCAGTAGCCCGTTCGGACTGGTCGGCGAGCTTGTGGACATCGGTACTGCCCGCCGGCAGTACCCCGCGCCCGGCTGACGGCGATGTGAGGCGCCTGCCGGCTGGTCAATTGAGCGCTCTGGTGGGCATTGTTGTTCGCCGCTCTGGCCATCGCGCTCAATGTCGAGAAAGCCGGGCGCGAAGACGAGCGCGAGAAAATCAGTCGAACCATCTCGGAAGTCGCACCGGAATACCCTGCTCTCCTTTGAGATACGGCTCGTGCCCAAGAACCGCTCTATGGTCTGGCGCACAGCTTGGCTAAGGCCTCCCGCAGCACGCCGCCCATATGCAGGAATGATTAACCTGCCTTGTAAGGCTATTTTCAAGATGGGCCACGGGCGGGAAGAGTGGGGGCGAGTGAGGGGGACTGGTGAGTCGCCCCCTGGGGTGAACGGTTACGCCTTGGCGCTCGGTCGTGCGGAAACGTCTGCATGCCAGCGCTTGATGTTGGTATTGGCCTCGGGAATGCTCATCTTGGCAAAACTGGCAAAATCAACCACACACAGCGCGGTGATGTCGGCAATAGTGTACCGCTCTCCGGCAATATAGGGGCTCTGGCTGAGTCGTTGTTCTAGCCGCTCATAAAAACGCTGGACGCCGCCCTTTCCCCGTGCAGCCAGTTCTGGGATAGCCTGGACATTGTCCAGACCGGGCAACCCTCGGTTCTTAAAGGGGTCGAACGAGTTGCGGAACATTTCGCCCGTAGGATTGAGACCATCGAATTCCATGCGGCGTTGCCACGACTCGATTTGGGCCTTCTCCAGGGCATCTCGGCCCATAAGGTTCGGCTCCGGGTGTGTCTCCTCAATATAGCGACAGATTGCGACGGTCTCGTCAATACGGCTCCCGTCGTCGAGTTCAAGCGTGGGTAGCAGGCCGCGCGGATTCACCGCTAGGTATTCCGGTTTGAGATTTTCGCCTTCGAGAATACTTACCTCGGTCTTCGGAATATCAACCCCTTTTTCTACCAGAAAGATACGTACCCGACGGGGGTTTGGGGCTGTTTGGCAATCATATAATTTCATGCTGTTCTCCTTGCCTCTGGTGTGAAGACTGGGGGGAACAATAGCTCTTCCAAACGAAGATGCAAGTCCGGTAGAGTTGGACGCGACAGCAGGCGGTCCTTTAGGCCGGTGCGCTGACGGGCCGTGCTGGGGCAGATTATGGATATTGTAAAAGGGAAGCGTATGCGGATCTGGGGTGCCTACTCCTGAACCTCGCCATTCTAGTGTCTAGGGCAGTGCCGTCTGGCCGGGCGGGTGTCAGTCCCGGCGACACCATTACCGCGGCCAATACGGCTCAGGCCACCGAATTGCTCACCTCGTCCACATGCTGGATGTTTGAGCAGGGCATGACCATGTGGACCGGAGAGCCTCGTCCCTATACTTGGCCCCGAGCGTGCCAGGGTGCAACGACCATGCAGGCGGCATACAAGACGGATATTGCCTTGGCTCCGAGCGTGCCAGGGTGCGACGGAATGATACGCGGGACAGGTTGTCATCTCTGCCGATGGACGAGGAATAGCAAACTCTATTGCCGAGGTACCGTTTCCAAGTTGTTGATGCCCAAGACCACCTGACCGACTACAAGATCGTGTGAAACCATGCTCAGCTGCCTTATGGCATCGATAATATCGGGGCGAACTATGCCGCCTATCTCGTCAACAGCCAGGGCAATGTGGATCAGTCCTTTGAGAATTCATGGCGCCGAGCCATGCGGACGGCTCGCTTGTATACGGACCCGACGCCATCATCCCGCACAATTCCGCGGTGCGGCATAGCCATATGTGGGGACCGCGGGCGTTGCTCAACCGTTGTAAGGGACTGGCCGTGCTCGAATTTCGCTATATCCCGGTAGTGCGACAGACGACACCTATGTCTACTCAGTGCAACTCCGCCGCGGGCGACGGATTCAGTGTGGCTGAAAGCTTCTGGCGGAAATAAAGATGTTCTCGGTGGGCTGCACGGCAGTCGCTACGGAGACCCGTCCGAGTAGTGCGGCCAGCGGGATAAAAGTCAGGGCCTCCCAGGGGCGTTGCCGTGTGTGATTCGGGAAAGACCGCCGGGCGCGACCTGAATAAAGGCATACGAACAGGCGTTGCCGTGTGCGACTCGGGAAAAACGGCGTGTGCGGGTGGTGGATGCCGCGCGGCTCCCCCCCCTAGAAAATATGCCTATTCAAAACGAGTGCTGTACATGGACCAGGAAACCTTCGGTGTCGGGGTTGCCGAGAGGTACGACACGAATGGGGAACTCCAAAAGAGACTCTTCCACTGTGCCTTTAGTGCCCCCACAGCTATCCGTCCCATCCTCTCTCCGGGGTGTGCTATAACTACCGGGAAGGACAGCGGCTTGTCCCCAACTGCGTGACGGTCGATTTTCGGGAGATATTGATCACGGTCGGTGAAACCCCCTCGACCGAACAAAGCCCCTCAGAGTGGAAAGGGGAGCCCTATTTCAACGAAGCGGGAATTCAATGGGCGTGCCCCCAGTCGCATACGCCCAACTCCCTAACGGAAAGAGGGCGCTAGGAGGTTGCCTCCCTACTCGACCTGCCGGATTGCTGTCCAGAGAGAAGCGAACCCCACCACGACGACCATGGCGCCGCTCATCACAATGCAGGTCGTCAGAGGACCGATAGCGTCAACCAGGACACCGGATACGGGGGCCCCGAGTATGCCGGCGGCTCCCATAAGACCGGTCGTATAGACAGACAGAACGCGGGCGCGATTCGCAACGCTGGCCCGCTCCTGATACACTGTCCGTCCGGCGTTGATAAAGAGAGCGGCACTAATTCCCCAGGCGCAAACGGCCAGCATAGTGCCCCAAAAGGGCAGTCCGAACGAAACCGCAAAGAGGCAGCCCGAGCCAAAGAGAAGAGCCGCGATTTGGGCTTCGCCCTTATGCCGAATCCCCCCCACCCGGAGCATCACCAGAGAGCCAAGAATGGTTCCCAGCGGGAAGGTCATATTGAGCAGGGCCAGTTGGTCTACTCCGCCATGGTAAAAGTCACGGATTAAAAGGGGGAGGACAACCAGGAACGGACCAATAAAGAAAATGCCGACCGCGACTGCGAGCAGCAGTGTGGCCGAGAGCGCCGGAGACTGCCGGACCTCCCGTACGCCCTTGGTGATATCGGTCATCTGGAGGCTCCCGGTCGACTGATGACGCTCCGAACTCGGGAGTTGTTGTAACGGTGGAATACCGGCCAGCAGCACCAGACTATGCAGACCCAAGGCCGGAACCGTCCCGACCCAACGTGCCGTCCCTGCCAGCAGAGAGCCCACTATTTGCAGGCCCCACTGTGTCACGGTCATCCCCGTCACCGAGCGCAACATATCGGGGCCCGCAACCTGAGAGAGTTGCGCGTCACGGGCGGGCATGACAAACGCCTGGACCGTGCCCATACCCATGGCGTAGGCGATGAGGAGGGGAAGAGATAAGGTGGTATTGGCGACGGCGAGGAAGAGGCCGGCAGAGATACCGCTCGCAATCAGGTGCAGGATCATCAGCAGACGCCGTTGGTCACAGCGGTCGGCGAGGGTGCCCCCGGGCAGGGCCAAAAGAACTGCTGGAATCATCATCGCACTGTGAGTGATCCCCACCCATTCTGCCTCCGCATTGAGAACGCCGACCACCAACCAGGAAAAAAGAACGCCTTGCATCCCAATGGCCATGAACCAACTGCCGGTTCCAGCCAGGAACCACACATAGGGTGTGAGCATGGAGTAGCGCCGGAGACAGCTATGTGCTGTGTTTGGTCGAAGAATCGTGCGACACTGTGGGCATCCTTAATAGTGTAAGAGGCAAGTGGTGGCAGCATAGCGGACCGGGGGGGATGAAAGCGAGGGGGATGCGTCCTGCTCGCCTTGAGCGACCCTTGAAGGGAGAGAACCCTCGGCGAGAGTTTAGGCGGGAGTCTGAAGATGATTTTGTGTCTCTTGGTTGGTCTCTTGATTGTAGGTGGAAGTGTTGTCCAGGCACAGTCACCTCCCCTTGCTCATATCGATCTTCCCCCTGGATTTCAGATTGCCGTATATGCGTCCCGCGTTCCCGAGGCGCGCGCGCTCGCCCTGGGGCCCAAGGGAACGGTCTTTGTCGGAACCCGGCGTGCGGGGAAGGTCTATGCGATTGTAGACCATAACCAGGACCAGCGGGCCGACGAGGTGCACACGCTCGCCGAGGACTTATTCATGCCAAGTGGAGTGGCCTTTCGTGATGGCGCGCTGTACGTAGCCGAGGTCAACCGTGTTCTCCGTTATGACGATATTGAGTCCCGGCTCGGCAACCCGCCCTCACCGGTTGTTGTGAACGATACGCTCCCGCGTGACACATGGCACGGCTGGAAGTTCATTCGGTTCGGGCCTGATGATTTATTATACGTCCCCGTTGGGGCCCCGTGTAATGTGTGTGCCAAGAGTGATCCACGCTACGCCTCGATTCTCCGCATGAATCCGGACGGCAGTGCGCTGGAAAACTTTGCCCACGGAGTGCGCAATAGCGTCGGGTTTGACTGGCATCCTGAAACGCAGGAACTCTGGTTTACGGAGAATGGCCGGGACTGGCTGGGGGATGATGTCCCGCCGTGTGAGCTCAATCGGGCTCCACAGCCGGGTCTGCACTTCGGGTTCCCGTACTGCCACGGTCGTAGCATCCCTGACCCGGATTTTGGTCGAGATCGACCCTGCACCGCGTTTACTCCACCCGCGCAGGAACTCGGGCCGCACGTCGCGCCGCTGGGTATGCGTTTTTATACGGGCTCAATGTTTCCCGCCTCCTACCGGAATCAGATTTTTATTGCCGAGCACGGCTCGTGGAACCGTAGTACTCCGATCGGCTACCGAGTGATGCTGGTTCGCCTGGAGAACAATGCCGCAACGAGTTACGAAGTCTTCGCTGAAGGTTGGCTCCAAAAAGATGGAGCCTGGGGGCGCCCGGTTGATGTCCTGGTGATGCCGGATGGAGCACTGCTAGTGTCCGATGACCATGCTGGGACGATTTACCGGATCAGTTATTCGGGCAAGTAGACGGTCTGTCCGAAGAGATTGGAAGTGCTCCATCGCTGCCGTGCCGAGTGACATGCCGATACGGCAACTGACAGCAAACGACCGTGAGGCCGCCCTGGCGGTCATTAACGCTGCGGCCCACTGGTATCAGGAGTTTTTCCCGCCGATGGATATCACGACCCGGAGATGACACAAGACGACTGGGCGAAAGAAAATCTTGGCCAACCGGTGAACTCCCGGCATTATACAAAAGTGACGGCCGGACCGGTTTCGGACAGCAGGCCCCTTGGCTGATGGAGAAAAACTCGCCCGCATGATCAAACCGGTCTTCGGTCCAAAATTTTTCGAGGATCTCAACGAACGCCGGGACTGCGCATAGCGCTTGTCGTGCTCCAGCAGGGGGATATCAAACATGCAAAAATCCTGCTCCGCCCAGCCCCCGACGCTGTTCAGTGCCCAGCGCCTTTGGCTGATCTTATCCCGAGTGGCTCCAATCCGGGCCACCACGCCGGGATGATAAAAGGCGGCGTGGGCCGTGGAGATGGTCTGGAGATTTTGGGTGGCCATGGCTAGGCCGGCGTCCGCAGTAAATGAGTCGAGCGAGTAACTGCAAAAGCGTTCCGGACCAAAGCCCGCCCACCCTATTAAGCCATGAAAAAATTTCAAGTCCGTTCTGGGCGGGGCGTTGAGTGAGGCGGAGGTTGTAATCATAGGCCGGCTCTCGGTGCGCTGCCCCCGGCGGGCGAGACCAGGACAAAGCATTTTTGCCAAATTGAGGGGGGCCGCAAGTGGTGGGGGCGAAGACGCTGAGTTCAGGATGTCTGCCACGCACGATCTTCCTCCTTGCATGATGTCTTCGCGGCTACAAGCTTCTGGAGTCAGGGGTCTGTCGGCCCTGATGAAACCAGCGACGGAAACCAGCGCGGTATGGCCGCCTGATAGGCCATATAGTCCTCACCAAATCTTGTTCTCAGGGCAGGCTCCTCAACATGGAGGACGAATGCGCGACCGACCAATAGCAGCAATAGCGTATAGAGCGAGACGGGGACGGACGGAAACCAGACGATCTGCCCACATAGTATGGCAAACAGCCCGACCAGCATGGGGTGCTGAATATGGGCATACGGGCCGGCAACCACTAGGCGCTGGGGTGGGTCGAGAGGAAAGGGGGTGCCGTCGCCACGCTGGACAAGATAATACGCCGCCGAAAAGAGTAAGGTCGCGCCACCCAGGCAGAGAAGGAGGCTGAGCAGGGAAAACACAGCCGAGAAGGGAAGCGGGGCTACAGCCTCAAGGGGGCGCAGTTTCCAGGGCAGATAGCCGGCCAGGAAGCCGGGAATAACCAGCGTATACACCGTAGCACGGAGCGGGAGGGATAGCATGGAAAGGTCTCGTTTGCGGGGCGCAGGCCGCTTCTCTCCCGCGGGAGAAAGAGATCTTATATCCCACGAAAACGCGGTGGGCGCTTCTCTAACATGGCCCGCACGCCCTCGTTGGCGTCTTCACTCTTACGTGCCTGACGGACCAGGGTGTCGAGATCGTCGGAGGCTATGCTGTCCCGGAGTGAGATCATACGCAGGATGCTTTTTTTCATGCCAGCCAGAGAGCGCGGTGCGTTGGCGGCAATCGTCCGGGCCAGCGCCAGGGTGGCTGCTTCCAACTCGTCGGCCGAGACGAGTTGGTGCACCATGCCGATTTCATACGCCCGCTGGGCGCTCACTGGCTGGCCGGTGAGGAGAATCTGCTTGGTGAAGGCCGGGCCGACAATCTCAACGAGTTTTTGTCCCAACCGGAACGGAACAATGAGCCCCAATCGGGCTAAGGGCATGCCGAACCGAGCGACTTCCGAGATAACGCGGAGGTCGCAGTGTAAGGCGAGTTCACAGCCGCCGGCCAAGGCATCGCCTTGGACCATGGCAAGAGTTGGATGTCGGGACGCTTCAATTTTCCTGAGCAGATCAATGATCCCGCTTTCCGCGTCTACGTCACTCTGTTGACGAGCGTTCAACTCCCGCAGGTCCAGACCGGCACAAAATGCCCTGCCAGCGCCGCGGACGATAATCGTGCGGACCTCGGTGTTGGTTTCCAGTTCGTCAAAATAACGCCCCAATTCTTCCAGCATCGCAGTATTCATGGCGTTCCGCTTCTCGGGGCGGTTCAGGGTAATGGTTGCAAGGCCCTCGCCGATTGAGCACAGAATTTCCTCCGTCACACGCGCCTCCTTGGAATACGTGTGCCTAGCTAAGCGATTTCTCTTGGGAAGGTCAAGGTGAAGTGTGAGACCGCCCCGTATGCTGAAACCGCCAGTCGAACAGACCGGTATCCGCCTGTCGGTCAGGGATCTCGAACCCGCCTACAAGCGAGCTTGGTGGAAAGGCGTATCAAAAGACCAAACGCATATGAAACCGTTGCTCCCTAGCGCACTAATCGAGGAGGCGCAGGGGAGGGCAGCGAGGACACTTGAGTCCCGTTCCGAGAGTGCCTGCCCAAGCGGGTGGCTGTCGAGACTCGAGAGGATGGGGGGATAAGATGGTGAGGCTCCTGTCCGGCGTCCGCTGCATCGGTCAGAAATACAATCGCTGCCAGAAGGCCGGTTGCCAGGAAGAGGAGGGCCGCGCTGCCCTCGGTCACCAATGTGGAGGGTATAAAACATACCAATCGACATCACGGCGGCGAGGGCGTGCACCATAGACAGCCGAGGTGGAAGCCTCAGTGGCTTTTTGTAGCGGGCCGGGAGAAGACCGGTCAGCAAGCCGAAGGGCCGATCAAGACACCTCCAAGTGAATCGGCCTTGCCCCTCCCGGTCCTTGTGGCGGCAATCCAGGCAGACGGAACCGCACAGAGGAGCCAGAGACGGATGAAGGCGAGGGGACTCACTGGGGTTCAACCTCATCACCGCTCCGTTAGGCTGCAATCCCACGCAGAATGGCCGCACTCGACAGGATTTCCTTTCCCCAACCGAGACAGGCCGCAATACTCGCGTCTCTCACTTGCCGACAGCCGGCTTGGCGGTCGTAGCGGTGTTTCCCCTCTGCTCAGCCCGGACATGCGTCATCGGCGCGGTGAAAGAGTTGGCGCACGTTTTCAATCACCATGCTCACCCCGTGGGTATAGCCTTCGGACAGATGCCCCCCGGAGAGGTTGGACGGCAGCTCGTGGTCAATCTGTAAACGGCCGCCCTTCACGAACTCCCCCGCCTCGCCCTTGCCGCAGAAGCCGCAGGCCTCAATCTGAATGAGGGTGGTAAAGGCATCGTAGCACGAAATCAGGTGGGTATTTTTTGACTGATCCCGGCCATGCCGAACAATTGGGGGCGCCCGTAATTCCCGGTGACGTAGTGAATCTCCGGGCGGGAATAGTTTCGGGCCGAGTTGGGAGCCATAGTCCGCCCCGTCCCGCCCATGATGAAAACCGGCGGCTGATGCAGGTCATAGGCGCGTTCACGGGAAGCGATAATGAGGCAGGCCGAGACATCGGCTTCGAGTCAGCAGGCGAGCAGGCACAGGGGGTTTGGTCACCCAGCGTGAATTCTGGTGATCGGCAATCGCGATAGGGTGGACGCATGACCGCCTTGGGGTTCAGGCTGGCACGATAGCGGTGGGCGCCGCCGCTATCTCGGCCAATGGTTTGGTGGCTTGTGCCGGTGTCGCGCAAATAGCCGCATGGCGGCCATGCCGAAGCGCTGGGCCGGAGAAGTCCAGCCCTAGGACATCACGAACTGATTATCCCCGGCCGCCCGGGTTGGCACCGCCGGACCGCTCGGTGCCTGTCCGCCCATACGGCGCCCGGAGCGACCGTTCATGGGCCAGAATATCACTATGGTTTTGCAATAGCCAGCTTCCAGCAGACCGATGGTATTGCCAATCAGCGTCTCAGTACTCGACCCTCCTCCGAAAATCTTTACCGCATCATTGAGCCGCATGGCTCCCAGGCTTGGTCTGCGGGCCCCCGACCTAGCCGACGAAAACGAAGTCGAAGTCGTCGAGGGTCAGGGAACTCGGTGCCACGTCTTCGAGCGTAATCGTATCGTCCCCCGCTCCGTAGCCGATGACGGTATCGGCCCCCTGCCCCTCGATCTGCAGGCCCGCGAAGGCGGCCGCCGCCGTCGTGGTGGCCGGCAGCTTGAGATGGAGCTCGATGACATCCACCTCCCCATTGGCCAGCGCCTGGGCCTCTGCCGCCTCGCTGGCTTTGGAAGTAGGATAGTACTCGTCGCTGCCACTCCAGCCGAAGCCGAAGCCGTCAATGGTGTCGTGCCCGTCGCCCTCGCGAAAGACGAAGGTATCGGCCCCCCAGCCGCTCACCAGCGTGTCGTCGCCCTTGCCGCCCACCAAGCGCTGGTCGTCCCAGGAGACTTCCAGAATATCGTCGCCCCTGCCGCCATAGAGTTCGTTATTGCCGTGGCTGGCCTCCAGAATATCGTCGCCCTTGCCGCCATGGAGTTCGTTTTTGCCGTCGCCGCTGACCTCCAGAATATCGTTGCCCTTGCCGCCATAGAGTTCGTTATTGCCGCCGCTCACCTCCAGGAGATCGTTGCCGTTGCCGCCATAGAGTTTGTTATTGCCCTCGCTGTAGGAGCCGACGGCGACGCTCAGGATATCCTGGCCATTGCCGCCATGCAGTTCGTTATTGTTCTCGCCGGAAGCGGACAGGGTATCATCGCCCCCGCCGCCATAGAGTTCGCTTTTGTCGCCGCCGGTGCTCAGGATATCCTGGCCCGGGCCGCCGTGCAGTTCGTCAGTGCCCCAACCACCCTCGAGGGTATCGTCGCCCGTGCCGCCCCGCAGGAGATCGTCGCCCCAGCTCCCGTCCAGGAGATCGTCGCCCGGGCCGCCGTACAGTTCGTCATTACCCCAGCCGCCGGTCAAGGTGTCGTCGCCGTGGCCGCCACGGAATGTGACGGGCTCCCAGCCGCCTTCCCGCACGACCCCGTCCCGGTCCCGATCCCGGTCCGTCGCGAAATAAAAATTGGCCGCCGTCAGCAGGGACTCCCCGTCCGGGCCGATGAGCGCCGCCGCCCTGTGCAGCGTGATCTGGCTGCCGCTCTCATCATACCGAAGGGTGATGGTCTGGGCCGTCGTATCGACCGCGAAGGTCAGATCGCGAAACGTCCCCGCGAAATGCACGAAGCGAATCTTGTCCTCCAGGGCGAAGTCCCAGATCGTGTCGACCCCGTTGTCCGGCATGAAGACGAAGAGATCCTTGCCCTCCGTGGCCTGATGCGTCTCATTCCAGTACTGGCTGTCGGGGTCGGCGTAGTGCGCTAGATGCTCCTTATATATCTCCTTCAGCGTGTCCCTTAGGTCCTCGGGGGCATGGCCCTCCGGTGGGATGAAGTAACCTGAATCAAGCACCTCGGGGGGGATCGACGCATCTCTGAAAATCATGGGAACCTCCTTCTGGCAGACTGATTGAAAGCTACCTTATCTCCCCCCCCCCGCATGCACCCCCCCCCCCCCGTCCTCCCGGTCTGCAACGGGCAAGGGGCCCCGGGCCCCTTCCCTCCCTTCCCTCCGGCTCCCGGGCTCCGGGAGGCACTCTTGCGCCCGTGCCCCGGCCATTGAGCCGGGCCCGGGGCGAAAGCCCCTGAGCGAGCGCGCCCGCCACCGGGCGCCTAGCGCCATCGGCACCCCCGCTGCCGGCCGCTGCCGGGGCGTGACTCAACCCTCGCAAGACGGCGGCCACCGCCGGGCCCCGCTGCCGGCCGCTGCCGGGGCGTGACGAAACGCTACTCCATTCGGTCAGAAAAAGTATCCCCCGCTGCCGGCCGCTGCCGGGGCGTGACGGAGTGCCTTCGATTATTCGGCGAGACGTGCGGGCCCGCTGCCGGCCGCTGCCGGGGCGTGACCCTAGAAGGGCAGGGTGGTCCGAAACAGCACAAAGCGGCCGAGAAATTCGCCGACAAGCGCCGGCAAAATGGCCACATAGAAAAGCCCGGTTGCCGCCATGGTCTGCGGAATCTGCAGCGTCCGCCAGATCATATAGGCGACCCCGAGCGAAGCCAGGGGCCCCAAGCCCAGCCGCAGCCAGAGCAGGGGCTGATGATCCGCCCAGAGCTCCCGGACGCTGGCGCTTGTTGCCGGGTGGCTACTGAGCAGCAGGGTGCTCAGGCCCAGCGTCAGCGTTGCGAGATGGACGACGAGAGTGCCGACATAAAATCTGAAAACGCGCTTGAAAGGCGCGAGCGAGAGATCCAGTTCGATGAGATACCAATGCCCTAGGGACATCCCGGTTGCCACCGCGCCCAGCAGCAGGGCCGAGGTCAGCAAATTGAGCGGATAGACCAGCGTCTCGATGGAAAAAAACGGGGCCGTGCGATACCCGCTGGCACTAAAACTCAACGCCAGCAGCCCCGAGAGCAGGGTGAAGAGGTAGGCGTGGGCACGCAGGACAACGCGCTCCCCCCATAACGTAACGGTGTACAGTCCGCACAGCCCACAAAACAGCAGCCACAACCCGCCCTCAAAGATTCGCGTATGCCAGAGCAGCTCTGGCAGTGCTGAGGCGGCCAGGGACAATTTGCCGAGGCAGATGATCAGCCCGCACCCCAGATAGACACTGGCCGTGGACTTGAAAAAGCCGCGTTCGATCTCCTGGAATCCCGGGACGCTCAGTGCACAGATGCCACCCGAGCGATGGAGCGACAGATTTGAGGTGGTCGAACCTCCGGCTTGATAGCTGGCCATGCCATCAATATCGCCTGACTCCAGGCCGGCATCGGCCATTGCCCTTTTGACTGCCTCACGCGCCAGGGACAAGGTCGTGCGGTTTGATGGGTACATATGCGGCGTCTTTCCCACGCCGACAATGCGGTATTTATCGGTGAGTGCCCCCCCCCCCCCATACTTCCCTCCTTTTCCTTTGGTTTCAGCTCACACGGTGTTCCATCCCCTCCTCGGAGGGGTGGCCGTAGGTCGGGGCGCATTCCTGTCCCTCTCCTATGTCCTCCTCTGTGATCTCACTTCCTGAACGAATTCGCGATAGCGCCCCGGGTCCTGACGCGCTGAGGTATGAAAGCCCGCAATGAGGCGGTCCAAGAGCCCAGCATGCCGATTGGCCAATATGGCGGCGATGGTGTTATAAATGCCGATGACGGCGATTCCATCCAACAGTTCATCGGTAATTTCCGCCGCCATGCTGTCCCAGTCACCCTTGGCCGCCTTTTCATTCAACCGAAAGCAGGTCTCTCCCCAGCCGTGCGCGTCGAGCACGCCCTTATAAGTCCGCGCTGACGCATAAAAAGCACCCTGTTGGCGAACCGCGCTGGCGGTTTTTCTCACTTCGTCTGAAGTGACGCCGCTGGCCATAAACGTCCCGGTTTGCAGGGTGAAGTCCCCACGCTTCCGGCCGGCTTTGGCCAAGCCCTCCTCAATATGGGGCGACACGGTTTCCTTGAGATAGGGCGGGGTATGAAAATTATGGACAAAAACCCGTCGGCTCCCCCGCCGGCAAGCTGACTGATCAAGGGATTTAAGCCGGGGAGAACAATGGGAATGCGCGGCTGCTCGGTCGGGCCGGGATTGAAGGACGGTGCCTTCAGTGAGAATTGATAAAACTCACCCTGCGAAGTTAAGTACGGTGCCATTCTGCCAGCAGTCCCAGATGGCCCGTAGCGACAGAACGACTTCGCGCAGCGCTTCACCGGGGCTTCCCATTTGACACTCAAGCGCCGCTGGCTGTGTCCCTTGACCCGGGTGCCCCAGCCCGAGCATGAAGCGTCCGCCGGAGTTGGCTTGTAAATCCCGGCAGATATTCGCCAACACCAATCCATCCAGGCCCATCTTTTCGGCCTTACGAGCCACCGTGGCCGTCGCCTCAAAGGTCGAGGGCATCAAGGGCCGCGTCGATTCCCATGGTTGGCTCCTAATACGACCTCGGCATGCCCAACACATGCTCGGCAATAAAGTTGAGCACCATATTGTTTGAGATCGGCGCGATCGAAAATAAGCGGCTCTCACGGAACTTGCGCTCCACATCGTACTCTGCGGCAAATCCATAGCCGCCGTGGGTATCGATGGCCGCATTAGCCGCGGCCCAGGAGGCCTGCGAGCACAAGAGCTTGGCCATATTGGCCTCTGCGCCACAGGCTTCACCGGCGTCGAACAAATCGGAAGCACGGAAGCGCATGAGGTCCGCGGCTTCAGTCTGAGCATACGCCTGGGCCAGCGGAAACTGGATGCCCTGGTTCTTGGTGATGGGCCGCCCAAAAATCTCGCGTTCATTGCCGTACTGAACGGCGCGCTTGATGAACCAGCGGGCATCACCAATAGCCTCGGAGGCGACCAGGATACGCTCGGCATTCATCCCGTCGAGAATATAGTAGAATCCAGAGCCTTCTTCGCCAATCAGGTTTTCGACCGGGACCTTGAGCTCGTGGAAAAAGAGTTGGTTGGTTTCATGATTGATCATGGCGTCAATCGGGCGTACCTCGACAGCGTCTCCGGCCTCCCGCAAATCCACCAGGAAGATGCTCATGCCCAGTGTTTTTTTCGGACTCCGGTCATAGGGAGTCGTCCGGGCCAAAAGGAGGAGCATATCGGAGTGTTGCACCCGGGAGGTGAAAATCTTACCGCCGTTTACGATATAGGAGTCGCCATCCCTCTTGGCCGTGGTGCGAATATGCGTCGTATCGGAGCCGGCGTCCGGCTCGGTGACACCAAAGGCCTGGAGTCGAATCTCCCCGCTCGCAATCCGGGGTAAATAGCGCTGTTTTTGTTCATCGCTGCCGTGCCGAAGCAGGGCACCCATGATGTACATCTGGGCATGGCAGGCGGCGGCATTGCCGCCCGAGCGGTTAATCTCTTCTAAAATCACGCTAGCCTCTGTCACCGTCAGTCCCGAGCCTCCGTATTGTTCGGGGATGAGGGCTGCCAACCAGCCGGCTTGGGTCAGCTCATCAACAAACTGCTCTGGATAGCGAGTTTCCTTATCGAGCTTGCGCCAATATTCATCTCCATATTGGCTGCAGAATTTGCGAATCTCCTGCCGAATTTCCGGACAGCGTTCTTTCCCTACCATTGGGTTTCCTCCCTCTCTGTACATGCTACATCCTAGCTCACGGGGGTGTTTCACTCTCTCGTCAACATCAGGTCGGGACGCAGGACGGGGTTGCCGCAGGCCAAAGTATTGACCGTTGCTTTGGAGACCATAACCGCCGTTGGGTTTTTATCCGCCAGACTGTGGGCCAGAGCGTACGCGGTCGGCAGGAGTTCTTCTTGGGTGACTATCCGACTGACTAGCCCGAACTGGAGTGCTTCGGCCGCCTTCAGGTGTCGGCAGTTGAGGATGATGTCCTTGGCTCGATTCGGCCCTACATTGGCAACCAGCAGGGCGGTCGAGGGGGGGCTCAGCGGTACGCCGAGATCCACTTCGGGAAACCAGAATTCTGCCTCCTCGACTGCTATCCGAAAATCACATGCCAGCGCCAGCGACCAACCGCCGCCAATCGCGTAGCCGTTGATCGCGGCAATCACGACGGGCTCCATGTTGGCAAACATATCGAGTGTGCGGGCAATGGCACGCGTCCACCGCTTGCCGAGCGGGGCGAAGATTTTGCGTCGTTCCTGGCTATCGCTGATACCTTTGATGGGCGAGAGGTCGGCACCGGCTGAAAACGTATTGCCCACTCCGGTAAAAACAACTACGCGAATGTCAGCGTCGTCGCGTATCTGGTATTGCAGACGCTCCAGTTCCAAGGCAATATCTTCATTGAGCGGATTACGTTTCTCCGGCCGGTTAAAGGTGAGTGTGGCAATGGCCCCGTCTTTTTCTAAAAGAAAATGGTCTGGCATGGTGAGTCCCCTTGGCTACAGACAATAACGGCCCCATCTAAGCGGACGTCCTTCCGCCTGGCAAGAGAGGCAGGCCCAGCCTTTTTCCTGGCAATGGGAGATGTTCAGTCCGAGTCGAGCAGATTAAGGAGAACGGTATGGATCTCGGGCTCTCGAACAATGTCGCCATGATTAGCGGAGCGAGTCGAGGTATCGGGCGCGCGATTGCCCTGGGAATGGCTGTGGAAGGGTGTCGCTTGAGCCTGTGCGCGCGGGGCCGGGAACCGCTTGAGGCCACCGCGCAAGAAGCCCGGAGGACGGGTGTTGAGGTGCTGGCCACGGCGCTTGACGTGACTCGGGAGGCAGAGGCTCGGCGCTGGGTCGAAGCCACACAGCAAGACTTTGGTGGGGTGGATATTCTCGTCAACAATGTCGGCGGATCGCGTCCGGGCGGCAATCTCAATGCTTCCCGGCAGGACTGGCAGGCCGGCTTTGCACTCAATTTCTTTTCCGCGCTGGACCTCTGCCAGCTAGTCGTCCCGATCATGGAGGGACGCCGGGCAGGGTGCGTGATTAATATTGCCTCGATCTACGGCCGCGAGTGGGGTGGACCGATGACCTATAATGCGGCAAAGGCCGCCATGATCAGTCTGTCTAAAGAGATGGCTCGGATGCTTGCTCCCAAGGGGATTCGCGTCAACAGCGTCGCGCCGGGGTCGATTCTCTTCCCTGGGGGGGCATGGGAGCAACGCCAAAAAGAAAACCCCGAGAGTATTGCCGCTTTTGTCAAAGCCGAGCTGCCGGCCGGACGTTTCGGGAAACCGGAAGAAGTGGCGGATGTGGTTGTCTTTTTGGCTTCGGAACGCGCCCAGTGGGTTTCCGGTGCGTGTATTACTGTTGACGGTTGTCAGTCACGCTCGTTGATTTGAGGGGAAAAAAGGGGGAAGTGATGAATGAGCGCTACGAAACCCTGGAACTGCGACGGGACGCCGACCTCTTATGGCTTGTCTTGAATCGCCCGGCTTCGCTGAATGCCATGAACGGTCTGCTGGTCCACGAACTGCATGCCGTTCTCGACGAACTGCACCGGGATCAGACCATCCGGGTGGTCATTCTGCGAGGTGCAGGCCGCGGCTTTTGCGCCGGGCTTGATCTCAAGCAGTCAAACGCTGCAACCGGCACGTATTCTGTGGCGCAGGGGCTGCGCGACCAGCGTAGGATCGCCGAGTTGGCGATTCAGATTCACCGCGCTCCGCAGCCGTTTATTGCCGCTGTTCACGGCCCGGCCGCCGGGGGTGGTTTTGCCCTGGCCCTGGCGAGCGATATCCGCATCGTTGGGGAATCCGCGCGGATGAATGCGGCCTTTATCCGCATCGGGCTATCGGCCTGTGATGTGGGCGTGAGTTATTTTCTGCCCCGGCTGGTCGGGTCCTCGGTCGCCTCCGAGCTCTTACTGACCGGGGATTTTATCGACGCGGAGCGAGCTTTGGCAACGGGGCTGGCCTCCCGGCTGGTGCCGGACGCCGAATTGGATCAGGTCGCCGAGGCGGCGGCCCGCCGCATTCTGCGCAACTCGCCCCTGGGGGTGCGGCTGACAAAAGAATGCCTACGCTATTCGGTCGACGCGCCAACGCTGGAGGCGGCCATTGCGATGGAAGACCGGAACCAGATTCTGACCACGCGGACCAACGATGTCCGCGAGGGCATTGCCGCTTTTCTGGAGAAACGCGAACCGCGGTATGAGGATGCCTGAGGAAGGCCGGCCGAAGATGTTATTGCCGGTCTGGGTATCCGGAGAGTGCCGGCTAGGCGCCTAGAGGGTAAGCAACCGAGGGAGTTCGGCAATACTCGGGAGGATATAATCCGCCTGCGCCTGCCGCATGACGGGGTCGGTACTGGTTCCGGTGAGGACCCCGACCGTGACGACACCGGCTGCCTTGCCAGCCTGAATGTCGATAGGAGAGTCGCCAACATACGCCGCTTGGTGAGGCTCGAGGTGCAGATGCCCCAGGCACTTCAGGACGGGCTCCGGATGGGGTTTCTGGCGGGTGACATCTTCCCGGCCGACGATGCCGCTAAAAAGATGACGAACGCCCCAGGTATCGAGAAAGGGCAGGGCACGGCCGGATGAGGTGGCGATTCCGAGTCGAAAGCCCTGGTGATGAAGGCGGTGCAAAAGGGCGAGACTCCCTGGAACGGCCTGCGTCTCTTCATGGTAGCGTCGGAGCCATTCGTCCATGCGGCTGTCGGTGATACGCTTGATACGGTCCTCAGGATTGGGATAGTTGGGAGGAAAGAGCTGGGCGAGTGGATTTTCCACCCCGCGACGCATCAACTCATACACTTGGTCGCGCGGAACTGGCGGAATACCGGCCAGGGCGAGGACCTCCAGGGCGATCTCGTAGAAAAACTCGACCGACTGGGCGAGCGTTCCATCAACGTCGAAGATCAGACCGGTCGCGTGTATCCGACTCATTCTCCGAGCTGATCCCAGGCCTGTTGGATTTGTTGCTCAAGGGCGTGAAGGGAGCCGTTATTGTGGATGACAACCTGAGCGTGTTTGCGGCGCTCTTCGTTTGAAAGCTGATTTGCAATCCGGGCTTCGGCGTCTGCAGCGGACATGCCGCGCTGCTCGGCCATACGACTCATGGCCGTATCTTTGTTGGCCTCTATCACCCAGACTGTGTCTGTCAGGGGCAGCCAGTCGGCCTCAATCAGGATCGCCGCCTCGACTACCACGGGCGCGGTGAAGCCTTTGTCCCGCTCGGCCTGAATACGTTGCCGGATTTCCTCGAACATAAGCGGATGGACAATGGCATTGAGCCGGGCGAGCGCGTCTGGACTGCTGAAGACAATATCCCCCAGTTTTTTGCGGTCTATCGTGTGGTCTTCCGCGACGATTTCCTGCCCGAAGGCGTTGGTGACGTGTTCCCAGGCGGCCTTGCCCGGTAGATAGATTTCGTGCCCGACGCTGTCCGCATCAATAATATGGGCACCAAGCGTGGCCAGGATCTTGGAGACCGTACTTTTACCTGAGCCGATCCCGCCGGTCAGTCCAATGGTTTTCATGCATCCTCTATATTCGTGAGATAGAGCTCTGCGGAGAACATCCCTGCGTCGGTTGTGTCAGAGATAGAGATCGGCTGCAAGGGCAAGGCCGGCTTCTCTCCTGCTGACGGGCATGGTATCACAGCGGGCAACGTTACCGTGCGGAGGACACATGCCATACGCAGACATACGCGGGGTCAGACTCCATTATGAAGATCTTGGGAACGGACTGCCCTTCCTCCTATTACCCGGAGCGCTGGGAACCGGACAATCGGATTTCGCTCCACAATTAGCCGCCCTCCCCCAGCGCGGGATTCGGGTTATTGTCCCCGACCCCCGCGGCTACGGCCAATCCCGCCCGCCCGCCCGCGAGTTTCCGCCCGATTTCTATCAGCAGGACGCCGAGGATTTCGTGGCCCTGATGGAGACGCTCGGTTGTTCGACTTACGCCGTCGGCGGATGGAGCGACGGCGCGATTACAAGTTTATTGCTGACCTTGGCCTATCCGCAACGGGTGACCAAGATGGCGCTCTGGGGCGGGAACGCCTATGTTTCCCAGGATGATATTGATGCCTATGAAAAAACGCGTCGCGTAGCTGACTGGTCTCCACGCACGGCCGCGCCGATGCAGGGGATGTACGACGATGAATTTCAAGACCTGTGGACCCGTTGGTGTGATGCCCAGCAGATGCTGTTGAAAGCGGGAGGCGATTTGTGTCGGGACCGTCTCTCGCAGATTACCTGCCCCACCTTTCTGATGCATGGAGGCAAAGATCCTCTGGTACCGCCCTCCCATGCCCATGTCTTACAGCAGGGAATCGCCGGGTCACGCCTACATGTGTTTCCCGATGGAAGACATAATATCCATCTCTTCTACGCCGATGCGTTTAACGAGTTGTTAGTCGAGTTTCTGCTGTCTTAACGGGTCCGATTGAGGGAGGATGCTATGGCCACCGTAGAATTTTTTTATGATTACTCCAGCCCGTGGACCTATCTGGCGTTCACCAAGATCGATGGGCTGTGCCGCAAATACGACGCCGCCCTTCAGTGGCGTCCGTTTCTGGTGGGCGGAGTATTCAATACGGTCAATCCCTCGGTGTATGAGTCCCGGGAAAAGGGGGTGCCCGCCAAGCAGCACTATATGGCAAAAGATATGAGTGACTGGGCACGCTACTATGGCCTGAAAATTATCATGCCCCCCTCTGTTTTTCCGGTGAATTCGGTCAAAGCGCTACGTGGTGCACTAGTCGCGCTCGAACACCCCGGTAAGTTTCTACCCTATAGCTATCGGGTGTTTGAAGCCTACTGGGGTGAGGATCAGGACATCAGTCAGGATGAGGTGTTGCAGAAAATCATCGCAGCAGTTGGCCTTGATGAAGACGAGTATTTCGACAAGATCAAACGTCAGGACTACAAAGATCGGGTTCGGGCCAACACGGACGCGGTGATCGAACGCGGTGGATTCGGGACGCCGACGATCTATGTCAACGGCGACTCCATGTTTTTCGGGAATGACCGGCTGGTTCTGGTTGAAGAAGAATTAAAACGGAGCGCGTAGCCGAGCCATGTCCGCAGGGTAGACAAAAGAGGGCAGCTATGACGGCTGCCCTCTTTTGTCTACCCTCCCCCAGCAGGTTCCCGAATGTCAGCCGTCCCAGCCCCACTTCTGCTTGTTCTCGGCAACCTCATCCGAGGTGGGGTGTTCTGTTTTCTCATGCCCGGCGACTTCAAAATCCGCTTCGTCGTCAACCATTGCGTAGTTGAGCGGCGTGTCGGATTCAAACACGTCGGGGACGGCAACTTCCTCAAAGATGGCCTGCCAGGGACATTCGGGCTCGCACGCGCCACAATCAATACATTCATCTGGGTGGATATAGAGTTGGTTCGGAAACTTTTCGGCATCATCGCCGGTATATTTATAAATACAGTCAACCGGACAAACGGCCACACAGCCGGTGTCTAGGCAGTCCCGGCACAATCTCGTGATGATGTATGTCATCGTCTCCTCCTTGCGATCCTATCCAGCGCGTGCGAGTCATGAAGGGCGACCCGCACCGCCCACACTGCTATCTCATCGCCGACAACGGGTCAATTCCGGTGAGAGCCCAAGGGGGCGTTCGGGCCCAGCGACGTTACTCACGATGCCGGGGAGGCAAATGTTGTCGCCGTGGCGGGATGGCTGCCGCAATGGTACGGAGCCCTGATCTCTGTCTCTGGGGTGGAGGAGCCCTGCTTGCGCTGTCCACTCTGTTCGTTCCTGCATCGTGCTCCCGCTCTCAGCCTTCCCGGTGCTGCTCGCTCCGCCACCCGCTCCAGTCCTTGAGGATCCGAGCTCTGGAAGAAGGCCCTATGGGGGCATGCCCGGTTGGAAGTAGGAGGCCGACGGACCGTTGACTGTACACTTTGATGGCGGCGGACCCGATTTCCTTGGTATATGGCACAGAGCGGCCTGATGTTCGCCGCGCCGGTGCATGTCCCAGCGCGGCGGTCGGCTTTTCGGCACTCTGGAATTGAGGGACTTTAGGCGAGGGCACCCGTATCACGGTGGTCTACGGTCATGGTGGAGGATTCTCCCGGAGGGCCTTTGAAGTGGCGCCCACCGGTGAAGAGCTTCTCAGAGACGACCAGGCCCGGATCGCGATTGATCATTTTCCCTCGCCGGGCGAGGTCATGCGGTTTGAGTGGAATGAGGCGACCCAACATCTGGAGATACCCCTCCCCGCCTGAAGAGGCCCTTGACCATGATAATACGCTTGAAGCCGCAACCCCGATCATGCGCTCATGTCCTTATTTTTCAAGACCGGGGACCATTGGGCTTGAAGCCGATGTGGGTAATTCCCGATTTGATATCCCCGAATCCAGAGCGCTCTCCGTGTGGGCGGAGGGGAATACGGACACGATTGGCCATCTCCTCGCTGGGCCGGACGATGAAGTGCGTGCAAAGAATGGCGACAACTTCCTCCTGAGTTATCCCGCGGGAATTCCAATTTTTCGGCCTCTCAAGCAGTCGCCGCGGGAGCCTGGTGAGCGCTTGGGTATAGCAGCCTAGCCAAGGGAGACGTCCGGCTGGGTCGGCGTCTTCGAGATAGAGGGAATACCGGTCCTCATAACGACGTGGTCGCTGGAGGCTGCGAAGGCGAGGCTGATTTCGACTTTGTCGGGCGGCATATCGACCAAGCTAGGGCCAACGAGAGAGCGCTTGATTGCTGCCGTCAAGACGGGTGGTTCGCATGTGTGGCCACCCTTGGAGGGCGAGGTCCGCTCGGCTTTCAGGAGGAGAAGCAGACAGGCGTCTCTCATCCGAAGCCGACCAAGGCGGGTGAGCGGAGCGTCGACCCCCTCTTCTGATGGGCCTCCCGGTGATAGCCCCGCTTCCTTTTGATTGCTACATCTCCTCTGTGGACTTTGTCTGTTGGGTGTGAAGACGGTGATAGGCGGTGACGAGACTCAGGGCCGCTGCAGCTCGCTCAGGGGTTGCTACGGTCGCGATGCCGCGTTGATGAAACTGGGCTCGAGCATGGAGCAGACTCGTTTCCTGGGCAAACGGTTGCAGCACGACAAAAAAGGGCTTGGCTGAACGTGTAGCAAAGCGGCTCAGAGTGTCGAGCAGGGCTGTCAGAGTTTGCGGACAGGCTTCCCACTGTCCGGCCACCAAGCCAGCCCCCGTATCCATGACAATCGCATCAATATGCGGGTCACGGTCAAGGATGGAGAGCAATCGGTCCAGGGTATCGGTTCTCTGGCCCATCCCAATCGTATGGCCGGAATCGAGTGGGTTCTGAAAGCTGCCACCAATAACATGAAAGAACGAAGACAGTTCTTCGTAAGAGGCAGCGTCGAGCGGGGGAACACGCAGACCGGCAGCGGCAAAGGCATCGGTGAGACTGACCGAAGGACCTCCCGTCATGGCAATCAGCCCCACCCCGTCTCCGGCTGCTGGTTTGGTAAACCGCAACAGCTTGACGACATCAAGCAATGCATCAAAACTGTTCACGGGTATGGCTCCGGCCTGACGGACCATGGACACCCATATGGTAGCGGGAACGGCGAGCGAGCCGGTGTGTGACGAGGTGGCCCGCTGGCCGGCCTCGGTCTGACCCCCCTTCCAAATCACAACTGGTTTGTGGGGCGTGACCTCACGGAGCAGCGTAAAGAAGCGGTGTCCTTCTCGTACTCCCTCAAGGTACATCCCGATAATGGCCGTTTCGTCGTCGTGTGCGAGATAGTCGAGGTAGTCACTGGCATCAAGGACCGTCGCATTCCCGAAGCTGACCGCTTTGCTGATCCGCAGCCCATGACTGGCCGCTGCCATACTAAAGGTGATCGTATGGGTGCCACTCTGGCCGATAAAACCGATCGAGCCCGGCTCTCCAGTCGGCAGGTCGGGGTAATTGCGGAGGCCGATTTTTGGATGGTAGATGCCCATGCAGTTCGGGCCGATAAGAGCGAGTCCAGCCTCCTGAGCGGTTTTGGTCGTTATCTGCTCTAATCGTAGTCCCTCCTCGTCGTGGACTTCGGAGAAGCCCGAGGTGAAGAGCATCACCCCGGCCACCTTTTTCGCTACACAATCTGCGACAATATGTGGCGCGACTTGGCGGGGGACCGCGGTGATGACGTAGTCGATCTCGTCTGGAATCGCCTCCAGGCTCGGGTAGTTGGGAATCCCTAAATCCATGATGCCCCGGATTTCTCGCTCGTCAATCTGGACAGAATAGACTTTCCCCTCGAAGGTGCTCTGGCTCCGTAACCACAGATAATTCATGGCACGTTTATCGCCGACCACCGCAATCGCTCGCGGATGAAACGTGCGTGCCAGGGCTGCCCGCGTCTCGTTCGACAGCGGGCGGGGCAGGGCGCGGGGCCCCTCAGCATGGAGGACGACGTGAGCATCAACGGCGAGACAGCCGTCCTCGTAGGCAAAAACAGGGTTGAGGTCGAGTTCTTGGATATCCGGCTGGGCCTCGGCTAAGGCCGACAGGGAAAGGAGGGCCTGCTCCAGAGCGGCGAGGTCAACGGCGGCTCGACCGCGATGGCCGGTGAGCAAGGAAAATCCGCTGATTTCACGGATCATATGAGCGGCGTCCTGCGGACGGAGCGGCACCACCCGAAACGCCACATCTTTGAGCACTTCGACCTGCATCCCACCCAGGCCAAACATGATGAGCGGGCCAAACTGCGGATCGGATGTCAAGCCGATAATGACCTCAACTCCGGGTCGGGCCATCGGTTGAACCGAAACGCCTTCGCTGACGGCGGCAGGCTGTGTAGTATGGACGGCGGTCACGATGTCATTGAACGCACGGCGGACGGCGGCTTCTGTGGCGAGACTGAGTTGCACGCCGCCGATATCGCTTTTATGCGGGACAGCGGCCGAGCTGATCTTGAGTGCAACCGGGAAGCCCATACCTCGGGCGAGCGTGATCGCCTCTTCGGCGGTTCGCGCCAACTCCGTTCGCACGGTAGGGATGCCGGCCGATTGAACTAACGCCTTTGCCTCTCTTTCGGTCAGCGCCAAACGATGTTGCTCTTTTGCGTGTCGAACAATACGGGCAGTAGTGGTATCGGCCATAGGTGCTCCCTCTGAATATCTGAGCGCTCTTCTTATCCGAGCAGGATAGGAGTGGGCAATCTGAATGGGCAGTCTTCCCAGACTCAGGCAGAGCGGGGAGGGGGAGCGTGCCGTCGCAGCAAAGACAGACTCCGGCCTTAGCTGTCTTTTTGCTCAATCTGCTGACGGAGGGCAGCCACCTCGTCCCGAATGGATTGGAGGGGGGCGGCCAACATCCCTTCGATCACGTCCCGGACGAACTTCTCAATATACTTCCCCTGCATATCCCCCTCGATATTGACCCGGTCGCCAGGCTTGCGCTGATGCAGCGTGGTGACCGTGTGGGTGTGGGGGATAATGGCACAGGTAAACTCTGTGGGCTTACAGTCAAAGACCGTCAGACTGATCCCATCGACGGCCACCGAGCCCTTCTCCACCAGGTAGCGACTGAGCTCGGCCGGGAGCGCGAAGGTATAGAGAAGCGAATCGCCTTCCGGCCGAATGGATGTGACGTGTCCGACTCCGTCAACATGCCCCCAGACCAGATGGCCAGACAGACGGTCCTCAAGTCGGAGCGAGCGTTCCAGATTCACCCTATCGCCAACTTGGAGTTCTCCCAGGGTCGTACGTCGCAGCGACTCCGCTGAAACGTCGAAGCTGAGTTGATCTGCCTCAATTGCGGTCACGGTTAAGCAGGCCCCATCGGTGCTAATGCTCTCGCCGAGCCCGACCTCTTGGGTGGGAAGATCGGTTTGCAGCCTGAGGCGAGCACCTTCGGCAATGGTGTCGATCCTCGTGATTGTTCCGGTCGTTTCAATAATGCCGCTAAACATCTCATACCTCGGAGGGATCGGGAATGGAGGAGCGTTGTGTCTGGCTTCACCCCCCGGCCTTAGCCTGCTGCCCGCACACTCGGCTGCCCTTTGAGTCGATTGATCCACGCCTCAAGCTTGGGATACGGAATATCGACATGCAGCTTGGGAAACAGGAGGGCCCACGACACGTACGGAATATCTGCCAGGGTCAAGGTAGAGCCGATCAGAAAATCATTGTTTCCAAGCTCGTTTGTGAGATGATCGAAGCAGCGGTTCAGAGCCGCCTTTGCTTGCGAGAGAACCGCGTGGTCAGCGGCACCACCCCGCAGGGGTTTGAGCAGGAGTTCTGCGGTAAGGGTTGCTACGGCGCTCTCATACGGATGATCGGCATAATGCATGAGGACGCGGGCTCGGGCTCGCTGTCCGACATCGTCCGGAAGCAATGGCGGGGTGGGATAGGTGGCGTCCAAGTATTCCATAATAATGGTGGACTCATAGACCGTTGCCCCATTGTCCTGGAGCGCGGGGACTTTCCCATAGGGATTGATTGCCAGATACTCAGAGGTTTTCTGCTCGCCCTTGGTGATGTCAATCGGGACCTTTTTATACTCTAGCCCCTTTGCCGCAAGGGCAATCCGCACCTTGCGCGCGCGGGGAGACCGCGAAAAATCGTAGAGCTTAATCATGGCTGGCCTCTTGTCCGGCCGCGGCCCGCTCTTGGCGGTTGGCCGTCTTCCGACGGTTGATAATCCGCTGAGCCGTGTCTTTGAGACGGAGGTGCCAGCGTTTGGCCCACTCAAAATCTCGACTCAGAATCCCAAAGCCGACGAAGATTAACACAATGCCCGGACCAGGAATGCCGGGCAGGCTGAGAAAGAGCCCCACAAGCAGGAGCACAATCCCGCTAAGGATCCGGCAAATCCGCCAGAGCTGATCGCGTGCCGCACGAAGCATGTTTGGGCAGCCTAACGATCAAGAGAGGACTGGCTAGCGATCATCGAGCAGTTTACCACTGCGGGCCTTTTCTACCGTCTCATCGAACTGAGAGCCAAGATCAACCCCCATTTCTCTTGCGCGTTTCTTCGCCCACAGACCCACGTTACGGTTGTCGCGGTAGAATGCCTCGTCTCTGGGGGCATTGGTGTCCAGATTCTTGAGTCGGGTCTCTTCACCCTGATGATAGGCAAATCTAGAGAGCAGTCGGGTGAGGCGGCGCTGATCGCAGTATTGACAACGAGGGGATTTCTGGACGTCTCCTATCTTCATGAAAAGGAGACTTTGCTGTCTTTTACACGCCCGGCAGTAGTATTCGTAGACTGGCATGATGATTCCCCCCTCCCTATCACACCTCTATTGAAGGTGCTATAGAGAAATTCTACTTCACCGCGCTTGGATGAGTGGATGGAACAGTTGGAGGATGAGGTGGGGGAATACGCTGGTGAGAGAAAACCTGAACTAGGATCAGGAGCGTGCACTACCTCGAAGAAGAGCATCAGGGCGCAGGCTTCCCGTGGGCGAATCATGTCCTCATGGGAGCGATGCTGTGTTGTTTTGCCTACGAGCTCACACTCGGCCCGGCATTCCAACCGTTCCTTACGACCTATGGCTGGATTCCCGCACAATTCTCTCTGGCACTAACGCAGGGTCAATTCCCCGTCTCCTCCTCGCTTCTCGCCTGTCTTTTCCTGCATGGGGGCGGGTTGCATCTGGTTGGCAACCTCCTCTTCCTGTTCTTTCTCGGGAACGCAGTAGAGGCGCGCCTAGGGGCAGTTCGGTACGTGGTGCTGTACCTGTGTGGCAACATTATCGCCCTATTAACCCAGGCGGCGATGACGCCATTTTCCTCGACCCCAATGATAGGTTCGAGTGGAGCAATTGCCGCTGTCGCCGGCGTCTATTGCCTGCTCTTTTTCTCGACCCAGGAGCCCGACACCACCGGGCAGCCCTCTCTCCGTCCTCTTGAAGGAGCGTCTACGATCCTTTTCTTGGGTGGCTGGGTCGTCTTTCATGTGGTCGGTGCCATCTCTGTATACGCTGTTGGAGAAACCGCTTTCCTCTCCTCGACCCCTATTGCCTGGGGGGCTCATATCGGTGGTTTTCTGGGCGGCCTCATCCTCGGTCCGCTCCTTTTGTTTTCTCTGGAAAGACATCGCCGCCGGTTCCGCTGTCGATACCGTCCCCTTTTTGTTGAATCGACCCAATTCTCTGCTTCGCTAGTGTTCCGTCCGAGGCATTCCTTGAAGGGCGCTGTTGACCGATGCGCTGATCTCGTCGGCGAATGTGGGCCGGCGGACTGGGATGGGCTGCGCGTTGTGCCCCTGCAGGGAGTCCCGGGTCGCCGTGCCAGGGCCACGGCGGACGCTGGGCTGCCCCCGGCGGCCGAACACAGGGAAGCGCCCTCCGCCAGCAATTGGCATCCTCTGTTTTGCACCTACCGCTAGCGAAGCGGAGAAGGAACGCATCTCCCCCTTGACGATGAGCCGTGGTCTCTCTCTTGGTCAGGCGAGAGAGACAGGGATGCTTAGTTTAACTGAGCGGAAAGGGCAGCAAGAGTTCGACGGGCAGTCAGTGAACGGGGCTCAGCGGCCAGTGCTCGCCCAAATTCTCGGGCTGCCTGGAGGAGGTCTCCTTTTGCGAGAGCAATCCGGCCCAGGTTCAGAAACGGATAATGGGGCGTGTCATAACGGGGCGCTTCTATCGCGTGCTCTAACCATGGGACGGCGTCGTCCAGTTTGCCCATCCTCATGAGATAGAGCCCGATGTCGTTATACGGATTGCCAAACTCAGGGTTGAGGGCAATTGCGATGCGGCATTCTTCAATTGCGTCTTCGTAACGACGGAGAAAACCATACGTCCAACCGAGAGAAGTGTGGGCCTCTGCGGTCGGATGCAACTGGATGGACTCCTGGTAGAAGCGCATGGCTTCTCCTAGGTCGCCCTGTCTTTGGGCTTGATCGCCTTTGTTTAAGAGGGCCGATGCTTTTTCCTCACGGTCCTTAATTGTCTCCATATGTTTCTGCCTCTTAGTGAGTGTTATCAGAAAGGTGAGTCTGATTTTCTGGCTGTCAAGTCCGAGCCGGGGGTTTTGAGGAAGGACGCGGGGTGGTGAAGTGGAAGTAGAAGGAGAGGGCAGTGTAGTAGAAGGGATAGTAGAGCGAGGCCATGACGAGCCAAGGCTGGGGATGGGGGAGCTGGGAGAGCAGGAGGAGAAGGACGCAAACCCAAATGGCACCGAGCACATTCGTCAGGAAGCGCAGCCGAACGGTACGCGTGGGATAAATATAGCGAATAGGGATAAAGACGCCTATGGCAAGGAGGAGCACCAAGCTGCCGTTCAGCCAAATGGGTGTACCACCTGCATAGAGATAGAACGCCAGGATATTCCAGTAGGAGGGAAAACCAGTAAAAAAGAAATCCTGTGTTTTGGCCTCGGCCTGACAAAAACCATACGCGCTGGAGAGGAGTAACGCTGCCACGAAGAGCAGCGTTCCAGAAACCGGAAGCAACTGGAACTGATAGAGAAAAACAGCTGGGATGATGACATAGGTAAAATAGTCGACAATGTCATCCAGCTTGGCACCGTCAAACCAGGGTAAAACCCGTCTCACCTGAACGGCCCTTGCCAGAGCACCATCGGTCGCATCAATGAGGACCGCGACTAACATCCAGACAAAGGCTGACCGGGGCCTGCTCAGGACAATCGCCTGGAGGGAGAGAAATCCAGCGATGACACCGCAAGCCGTGTAGGTGTGGACTGCCCAGGCGGCAAAAAAACGTGTGCGATCTCTCACTTCATATAACGCGCTGTCGGCTGAGGGTGGGCTCATACAGAATTTGGATGATCGTGCCATCCGGGTCTGCACAGTACAGGGAGCGGCTGCCATCCCGGTGGGTTCGCACTGGTTTGACGATCCGGACGCCGTGCGTCTCTAGTATTTCGGCGGCTCGGTCGACATCGTCGCGTTGAGAAACAATAAATCCGACATGGTCGAGGTGTTGGCCCGTTCGACCGCTTCGGGATGTTGCCTTATGCAAGGCGAGGTTGTCACAACCCGAGGAGAGGTAGGCATTGTCTGGGTCGGGCTGCCAGACGACCTGCATCCCGAACAGAGTTGTGTAAAACTCAACCGAAACGGCAACATCTGCCACATTCAGGGCAACATGTCGCAGGCCGGAATGGGAAATTTTTGCCTCAGATGCCATGGATGGTTGTCCTCCCGCGAGGAGATAAGGATTGCGACAGATCAGATGTGCGTCGAGGAGGGGAGCTACGACTTTTTGAGAAAAATATACAGTTCGCCGCGTTGAGCCATCAGGCCGGCTTCTGGTTGTGGCCCGCTCCCCCAATAGATATCCGCGCGTCCGGGACCGGTAATGGCGGCACCACGATCCTGCAGAGCCACAAAACGCGAAAAGGGTCGCCATGAGACCTGTCCGTCCTCTTCCAGATGAGGCTTGGTGGTGCGGATAAAGCCGAGTGCACCCGGTGGATACCAGTTTGGGTCGACTGCAATCGAACGGCCTGGTGTCAGCGGGACGCCCAAGCTGCCCAGCGGCCCGGCAGAGACAACCCGAAAGAAGATATAGCGGCGGTTATGGAACAATATCCGCTCTCGTTCGGCCGGATGCTGCCGCAGATAGCGACGGATGGCCTGGGCCGACGCTTCTCCAGGGCGGAGTTTCCCTTGACTGAGGAGCAGTTTTCCAATGCTCCGATACGGCCAGCCGTTTGAGGCGGCATAGCCGACCCGAAACCAAGCGCCGTCCGGCAGCCGGATTTTCCCGGAGCCTTGAATATGGAGAAAAAAGCGCTCAATGGGATCATCGAGCCAGACGATCTCTTTGTGTTGAGACCCGAGGACATGATGTCCGTCAATCTGAGCCCGGGAGAAATAGGGGACGAGGCGCCCGTTTTCGATGCGACCGTACAGGTCTGGCGGAAGCCGCCGGGTCGTAAATAGGGAGGCGTCAACTTTTACTAAGTCAGCGGGAGGACGATACAAGGGGTAGCGATAACGCTCGGTGCGAAGAAAGCTGCCCCGCAGTTCGGGTTCGTGGTAGGCGGTGAAAAGCACGGGTACGGTCGCACGATAGAGGTCGAATTTGTGCTGAACCTCCAGAGCGAGACCGTCGGGCCGACCGAGCAGGGCAAGAAATGCGCCAAGACTATCCCGGACCCGGCCGACACTGACCTGTTTCCGTCCAAAGGAAAATGCCTGGGAGTCAGGTTTCTGCTCCAGGGCTGCGAGGCTCTGTTGGATCACAGTTCTGAGAGCTCTGTGGTCAAGGTCGTCGACTAAAGGGGGAATCTGACTGGCGGATAGCCGGACGAGTGTCGGCTCAGCCCGGCCATCTGTCACCGGCAGCAGGAGGACGAGAAAATGCAGCCAGAAAAGAAGGCTAACGGATGCTCTCATGACTGCATCTCGGGACTTATCGAGGCGTCCCCGGACTCTCGCGCCGCGTAGACTGCTTGCGCCGCGCTGACGCCAGCCCCGGCTGCGCAAGCACGACCGTTTTGCTGTAACACCGCCTCCAGTGCGCTTAAAACGAGCAGGACATTGCTACGGGTGCTGGACTCTCCCATCAGGCCAATACGCCAGACTTTTCCGGCGAACACTCCCAAGCCTGCACCAATCTCGATATTGTACTCAGCGAGGAGGTGCTTGCGAACGGTTGCGTCGTCAATGCCTTCGGGGATAGCGACGCTGTTGAGCATCCAGAGGCGGGCACCTTCCTGAACGACAAGCCGCATCCCCAACGCGTTGAGGCCGGCAGCGAGGGCCAAATGATTGTCCTCGTGCCGACGGAATCGTGCAGCTAAGCCCTCTTCGGAAATCAGCCGTAAGACCTCCCGCAGGGCATAGTTCATCGAGATAGGGGCGGTGTGGTGGTACACGCGTTCCTCACCCCAATATTGTTCGAGCAGGCTCAGGTCCAGATACCAGCTCTGCACCTTGTGCTTGCGGTTCCGTATGACCTCTTGGGCGGCCGGACTAAAGGTGACGGGCGAGAGGCCGGGTGGGCAGCTCAGGCACTTCTGGGTCCCGCTGTAACAGACATCAATCTGCCATTCATCTATTTTGAGAGGGCAGCCGCCGAGCGACGTGACCGCATCAGCCAGAAACAGGGCTCCAGCCTCGTGGACGAGCGGGGCGATGTCCTCCAAAGGCTGCCAGGCTCCGGTTGACGTCTCGGCATTGACGAGAGCCACCACCTTTGGTCGAGTGCAACGCTTGAGCGCAGTGCGGACATCGTCCGGGCTAAAGACGGACCCCCAAGGGGCTTCCATGATAACGGGCGTTCCGCCGCAGCGCTTCACGACATCGACCATGCGGGCACCGAATACGCCGTTGACGCCGATGACGACCTCATCTCCGGGCTCGACCATATTGACAAAGCAGGTTTCCATGCCGGCGCTGCCGGTCCCCGAAATCGGGAGGGTAAGGGAGTTCGATGTTTGAAAGACAAACCGGAGGAGTGCCTTGGTCTCTTCCATCAACTGAATAAACTCAGGGTCCAGGTGACCAACAAGCGGGGTGGACAGGGCACGTAGCACTCGAGGATGGACGTTGCTCGGACCAGGACCTAACAGGATTCTGGGAGGCGGGGATAACTCACCACAGGCTTCCATACATTCATTTCCTCTCTCGGCTGTTCTTACCGATGACGAAAAAATTTCGGCTACGCTACCACGCTCAGACAGGGGGGAAAAGTCAGGAAGGTGCTGCCTCCTTCACTCTCCTTCACACCGATGCACCTCAAGAAGATATTCGCGCATGGGCAGACAGCAGGAAAGTTTTTTGTTATGGTGCCGCGTCACACTATATCTCTGACTGGCGTCGGCAGGTAGGGGACGGGAAGAGGGGGCGTAATGACCGTGACGATTCGCCATATGCTAGCGGAGGATATCCCTCGCGTCGGGGCAGTCATGGCCGCCGCCTTCAACAGCCTCTTCCGCCGTCACGGGTACCACGAGCCGTTTCCATCGCCAGCCGCCGGAACATCAATCGTACAAGGGTATGCACGGCTTGAGCCAAACGAGTGCTTCACCGCGCTCCAGGATGGGCAGATCGTTGGGTCCGGTTTCATCCATCTTCGGGGCGATACGGCCGGGATAGGCCCGATTACTGTTGATCCAGGCGCCCAAGCCCAAGGGGCCGGACGAGTGCTGATGCAGGCCGTGATTGCGGCGGGGGGAGCGTGTCCTTCACTCCGGCTGGTGCAAGACGCTTTCAACATGGTGTCCTTTCCATTGTATAGTACGCTTGGTTTTGAGGCACGTGGCATTATTGCTTCATTGGTTGGACAGCACATTCAGGCAGCCGTTCCAGGGGATGTCGAAATCCGGGAGTGGGTGACGGAGGATATCGAACACCTAGCGACGCTGGATACGTGCCTGACCGGTATCGTCCGTGAACAGGACCTGCGGTTTTTCCACGCCCAGCCGCCGCATATTGCCGCTCTCGTTCAGGGGCAACTCGTGGGGTACCTGTGCTTCCTTCGCACAGAGGCAGGAACGTTTTTTGGTCCCGCCGCAGCAACGCAACCGTCGGTCCTACGCGCACTGATTTTGTCTGCGGTAGAGCGTGAACGGGGAAGGACCCTGCGTATGCGTTTTCCTACGCGGCATGCAGCATTATTACGAGAGCTGCTCGCCGTGGGTTTTCGGGTAGAAACCCTCCAAACCTATATGGTTCGCGGGGCTTGGCAGACCCCGGACGGGGTGGAGTTGCTCGCCCTCTTTCCAGAAGCGTTATAGAAGAATGGGGAAGTAGGGATGCCGACACTCAACGGAACCGATCTCGGACTTTGCCCCACAATGGGGGTTGGCTCCTATACCTCGCCATCGTGGTTGATTGCGCCGAGAGGAGCCCTCCGAGCCGGGACTGCCGGTCCGGCAGACGCCGAAGAAGCCATTCAAGATGCCGTAAAAACGGCCGTCTGGGACCAAGAAGAAGCCGGACTGGACATTCTGACTGATGGCGAGATCCGTCGCCAGCGCTTTCTCTGGAACGTGGCCGAAAAATTATCCGGCCTCGATATGGTCCGTGCGCAACGCAAGATCGGGATCATGAGCTATGAGAGAGCGCCGCATTTTGAGACAACCGAACGGGTCAGCGCCCCTGACGGCTTCGGGCTGGTTGACGAATTTACCTTTGTCCGATCCCAAACCGATAAGCCGATCAAAGTCTGCTGCCCCGGCCCGCTCACGGCCGCTAAGCCCATCCGGCTCAAGGCTGGCTATCCACAGGGAGACTATCTACCGCTCCTGTACGACTTGGCAGAGCTTGTAAACAGGGAGCTCCGTGGTGTCGTTGCGGCTGGTGCGACCTTTATCCAGCTTGACGAACCATCCGCCGTGGGTCGGGAGCCAGCCCTGTCCATGGACGAAACGGTGAGGCCGTTCAACATCACCTTGGATGGGGTGGAGGCCAAGATTGCCCTGCACATTTGCTTTGGTAACGATCAGGGTCGACCGGCTATGAAGCGAACCTATAAACCGCTGTTTTCCGGTATTCTTGACGTCAAGGTCGATCAATTGACCTTGGAATTTGCGAATCGAGAAATGGCCGAGTTGGCACTCTGGAGCCAATACGGTGATGGGCGTGAGTTTGCAGCCGGGGTCATTGATGCGAAATCCATGTGCCTGGAGACGGCAGAAGATGTGGCCGAGCGTATTCGTCTGACGCTCGAACATGTGAATCCGGGAAAGCTCTACCCGACCTGCGATTGTGGCTTTTCTGCGTCGTCCCGGAATTTAGCCCGAGCCAAGCTGGGAGCCTTGGTGACAGGAGTTCAGCTTGCCCGACGAGAGGTCAGTGGAGCGTAAATCATCCAAACGATTTGTTCCTTCCTTCCCGGCTTCTCCCGCTTGGGATGAGGAGTGGCCCGGGGAGCAGCCTGCGGATGTTCTTCCGGAAGAATCGCCTCTGCCGGTGCCCAGCCCGCAGGTGATAATGGGAACGTGTGAGGTCTGGTGTATCAGCCCCGAGGGCTATGAGTGCCGTCTGGAGATGCCGGTTGATGGGGCCGGCGGTATGGCCGCCGTTATCGTCGAGCTCGAAGCCATGGGTTTTACCCCCCGTCAGCCAAAAATGAACCCTGCTCAACGGCCCCAGCCCCAGCGGCAACGGCCCCAGCAACAACGGCCTCAGTCCCAGCAGCCTACTCTCCCTCCATCCCGGACGGAACCCAGCCCGCCGTGGTGTGACGATCATGGCTGTGCATTCAAACTTTTTCATAAAAATGGTCGGCGGTGGTGGGCACATTATGACGAAGTCGGTGGCCGCTGGTGCAACTCTCCAATTCCCGTGCGGGACGGAGAGTAGACCTTTACTACTCCTCCGGTTGTTGAGCGTACCGCAATCCGACAGAGCGGATCCATTCGCTCTAAACGCCGAAGAATTTCCCGTTGTGGACCGGCGCGTATATAGCCCCGCTCAGATAAAGTTGCGTGCAACCCCATCGGCAAAGAGCGGCCCTTCGGATTGGTCCCGCTGATACAGCTAGTTGCACCTGTCAAGAATAGCAAACGACACTAGGGCCTGTTCCCACTCATGAGCAATCCTGGTCTCCTCGGTGGATGGACCTCCCGCCAGCTCACTCCGCCTGGCCCGTGCCCCCTCTCCCGGGTCCGCGCGGCCCGGTCCGCCTCTCCCCTCGCCCCGGGCGCACCGCTCGCTGGGCTGTGGCCGAGTAGGGCGGCACAGGGCGCGGATGACCGGCCCGATTTGGCCCCTGGCCTCCCCCTCGCCCCCCCGGCTGCCCCGCTGGTCGCCCCCCGGCGTCCTCGCCCGAGCCTTCGCGCCTCGGCACCGCGAACCGAGCGGGCGCCTCAAGCGGGCGGCCTTGTCGCTAGCCCGCCCCCTCGTCCAGGTCCCTCCCGCCGGGACGGGGGCGCGAAAACACCCGGCTCCCCCTCCCTCGGCCGATCCCGCGGCGGCGGGGGGGCCCCCAAGAGGCCTCTGGGTGCCGCGGAGGCGCACACGGCCCTTGTCTTCGCGCACTCGCCCGGGCCCGCCGCCGCCCCGGCGGGCCGCCCGTGGCGGATTCGCCGGGGCCCGCCCCCCGAGAGTCCCGCGTTGCTCAGGGACCGGGCGACCCTGGCCGGGGCGCGGGGGTCTGAGCCCGTGGGGCCGCCGTGGCGGTCCCGGGTGGGGCCTTGGGCGTCTGCCCGTGAGCTGGACACGCGGCGCACCGCAATCGCGCGGGGGTGGCGTCGCTTGAAGGGATGCCGTCGCCTCCGCTCGCGATGCGGGCAACGCGACGGGCTCTTCCTCGGATGCATCGGCTTCGCCCTCATCATCAATGCGTTGCGAGAGTGGTAACCGGCCCTAGCTTGGCCGGGAGCGGGGCGAGTCGCCCGGTCACCCGCAGCAATGACCTCCTCAATAAGTCCGTCATACCCCCGTCGCTCGGCCCGCGCCCGTTTGGCAATTTCCTGGGGCAGATTACGCTCTTTACTGAAAAACCGTCAGAAAATTGTAGTGGCTAGCCATGAGACGGACCTGATGCCGGCCAATCTGCCGCAGGCCGCGCTGAAAGATGGCAATAGAACGCTCAAGCACTCGAATCCGAGGCTCTTCTCTTGACTCGGACAGCAACGATAGAGGGTGACGCGGGAGACCCCCAGCCGCTCGGCAACGGTTTCGAGCGTCGTTGCGGGGTAGCCCTGTTCGCCGAAACAGTCTGCCGTGGCTTGCTTGCAGGATTGCCTCTTCGTGCAGAGCCTGCTTAACAGGGTGCACCTCCCCAGTCTTTTTGTCTGAGGGGCGGGCCCGCTTACTCTTTCCCCTGGCCGCGGCCGCTCTTTGTCGCCACTTCCTACGCTTACTGAGCCCCCTCCGGCCATGCAAGCCTCCTTCCTCTCTGGGGAGGGGGCTAGGTGCTGCTTCCCACTCTTCTATTCAGCTCTTGCACCTCTCGATCAGACCGAGGTAAGGAAGAAGAATCACGGTAGAAAATTGCTAAGGAGGGACTAATGGCAAACACCCACGTTTCAAAAGAAGCGATGCTCGAACGCGTTGCCCGTTTCAAAGAGCTCAAGTCTAGCGCACAGGCATTTCTTGATAGTGAGATCCCAGGCCATGAACGGGATATCTATAACGTGATCGGCCGAGGTGTGACCGAGGATACGAACCTCAATCCTGCGATTACCGCGGTCCAGGACTTTAATGTTACCTATGTCGGTGCGAGTCCGGGGAAAGGGGCAGCGCTGCACAGTCACAGTACGGTTGAGGTGTTTATCCCGTTGTCAGGGCAATGGTCTATCTACTGGGGAGAGGAGGGTGAACAAGAGGTGATCCTGGACGCTTGGGATACGATCTCAGTCCCGCCCGGCGTTATGCGCGGATTTAAGAATGTCGGGGATACCGACGCACATCTAATGGCCATTCTCGGCGGAACCGATGCGGGTCATGTGGCTTGGGCTCCGAAAGTGGTTGAGCAAGCCAAGCGGACGACCCTCAGGCTTGATGAGCAGGGAAATTTGCTGCCAAACGACTAGGCTGTTACCACTAACCGAGCATGATTCTGGTCTCCTCGGTGGATGGAACTCACGCAAGCGCACTCCGCCCGGATCGTCCCCCCCTCCCGGTGCCGTGCGGCCCTGTCAGTCTGTCCACCCGCCACATGCTCACCGCCATGTTGTCTGTGGCCGCGCAGGATGGCAAAGGGCGCAGGTGACCGGCCCGGTTTCCCTCTCCCCCCGGCTGCCCCGCTGGTCGCCCCCCGGCGTCCTCGCCCGGGGCTGTGCGCCTCAAGCGGGAGGCCATGTCGAGAGCCCGCCCCCTCGTCCAGGCTCCTCCCGCCGGGATGGGGGTGCTCACAAAAACGGTCCCCCATCCCTCGACAGGTCCCGAGGCGGCTGGCCTCCCAAGAGGCCTCTGGGTGCCGCGGAGGCGTGTGCGGCCCTCGGCTACCCGCTCTCGCCCGGGTACGCCGGTACGCCTCAGGGAAGGAACGGCTTCTCCGTCCCGGCTGCCCGCTTTCGCCCGGGTACGCTCCCGCCACCCCGGCGGGCCGCCCGTGGCGAGATCGTCTTGGCCCGCCCCCCGAAAGGCCCGCGCTGCTCAGGGGCCGGGCGGACGAGGGTGCCAAGACTCGGCACTTGGCCGTGGTGCGCGGGGGGATGGAGGTGAGCCGCGCCCTTGGCCCGGACAGAGGAAACACTTGGCCGTGGTGCGCGGGGGGAGGAGCCTGGGGGGGCCGTCGCGGCGCATCCGGGTTGGGCCTTGGGTGTATGCCCGGGTGCTGGACTCGAGGGGCACCGCAATCGCGCGGGTGTTGCGCCGCTTGCCGGGATGCCGTCGCATCTGCTCGCGCTGCGAGCAACACGCCGTGCGAGTCCTCGGATGCATCGTCTTCGCACTCGTTATCAATGCGTTGCAGTAGCGCTAACAGATCCTAGATTGCCCCCTCGGACTTCCTGAAGTACGCCTGTGCGGTGGCAAGGCTGAAACCCTGATGATAGGCGAGGGCATCTTCAGGATAGCGATGCGTACGGCCGTAGACGCAGGTATACCGGGCGTGACAGTGCGCGGCGCAATCGGTCGGGACGCGCAGACGATGCTGCGTGCAGGCAAGCAGATCCCAGCTTCGTGCGATGCTGACGGCCTGGGCCGGACAGGCGGCTATACATGGCCGCTCCACGCAGGTGGAACACGGATCAAAGTCTTGGGCCGGGGCCGAGAGTGCTGGGAAGGTGTGAGCAATCAAAACCGCGGCGCGCCAAGCTATCCAGGGTCCATACCGGGGATGGAGTTGGACGCCGAGGATACTGGGCACTGACAACCGCGCGGCCTGTGCCAAGTGCATGAAGGATACGGCCAGTCCGCTGAAAAACTGAAACGGGTAGATAATGCGATACTGCGCGTGGGTCGCGTCCAGAAGCAGCGTAAGCCGTGCTCTTATTACGTCGACAGTGTAGACATCCAGCGGATGGTCATGCTGCTGAAGATAGTCTGGCCGCCCTTCGGCATACTCTTGAAAGTGTCTCCAAAATTCCCTCCCACCATTCCCAATAATAACGACGGTTTCGGTCTCCGGAAACTGCTGCTTGATATGATACTGCGACGGAACCATGGCCTCATAGTCAGACCTTGGCGTTGTCCCGATGAGGTTGAGCCCGACGGGAGCGAGAACTGCTGTGATCTCCTGGAGAAGTCCCATAGGTGTCTCCCTTTTTAATATCGGACGGCGACCAGGAATAAGCCCTGCGGCGGTGCGTTCAGTCCGGCCCGGGAACGGTCGTGCGCCGCAAAGACCTCGGCAAATTCGTCTGTGCTCAAAGCGCCTCGACCGACATCTACCAGGGTGCCCACAATGTTTCTGACCATATGGCGCAGAAATGACTGGGCTTCGACAGTATACACGAGAAAATCGTGCTCGCGACAGACGGCACTGTGTACCATTGTGCGCCACGGTGTTCGCTCTACAGAGTCCGCCCCCTGAAAAGACGCAAAGTTGTGATGCCCGGTCAGCAAGGTCGCGGCAGCGTGCATGGCCCCCTGATCCAAAGGATAGGGGATATGCCACGAGTAGCGGGCCTGAATGGCCGAGGGGTAGGGCCGGTTCCAGATGCGGTACTGATAGATCCTGCTGCGCGCGTCATAGCGCGGATCAAAGGTGTCCGCCACCTTGCTGATTGCGTGGATGGCGATATCCGAAGGCAGAACTGAGTTGAGGCCGTTTCGCAACTGCACAAGGTCGAGAGGAGGAAGAGCCTGAAAAGTGGCCACTTGGCCTAGCGCATGAACCCCGGCGTCTGTTCGTCCCGCCACCCGTACGCGAACAGGCCTATTCAGAAGTCGGGATAAGACGGTTTCAAGCGTCCCCTGAACAGTGGAACTCGTGGGCTGAATCTGCCAGCCGTGGTAATTGGTTCCGTCGTATTCGAGCAGCAATTTGTAATGCCCGGGGGATGGCATACGGAAGGCGGCCTGTGCCCGGCCGGTCCGGGCGGCAGTAAAAAGGTCCGCAACAACTGCGGGCCTGCGAGTCGTCCTCCATCAACCCACCAAGAGCTATTGGCCCAACTGATAGACCTCCGCCACGTTTGCCCCGATGACCTGTTGCCGGGCCGTCTCGGAGAGTGGCGTGACCAGTCGCTTCAGGGCCGGGATATACTGGTCGCTGTGGTCCGGGTGCGGGAAGTCCGAGGCCCAGAAGAATTTGTCCGCCCCGACGAATTCAATGATTCTCTGCAAAGCTTTTTCGTCCGGGTCGGCTGAAATCCAGCACTGGCGCCGAAAATAAAAGCTGGGCCGCTCCTTGAGTTGAGTCGAATGGGCTAGCGGACCCTCAAACACGGCATCCATCCGGTCGAGTAAATAGCCAATCCAGCCGGCCTGGGATTCGAGCACGACGGCCTTCACCCTGGGGAAGCGCTCGAATACGCCGTGGTGAAAGAGGGAGACAAACGCCTGCTGCATGTTCTGGGCGACTAGCACATCAAAATACCAGTTAAAGTCGATCGGCTCCGTTGGCACGAGTTCTTCAAACCGCCCGTGGGGCATGAATTGAAGGGGCTCAAAGGTGGGATGCAGGGCAATGGGCACATCCAACTCCTGCGCCTTTGCCCAGACCGGATCATAGTCTGGATGCCCATGCGATTTCCTTGTCCAGGTAAACGGCGCGAAAAAAGCTCCTTTACAACCCGCCCTGACCGCACGCCCCAGTTCTGTCGCCGCTTCGTTGGCGTCCGTGCCAGACAGATGGGCAATGGGAATAAGGCGGCCGCCCGACTCGGCGCAAAAATCCACAATCCAGCGGTTATAAGCCCGGCAATAGGCAGCTGAGATTTCCGGGTCCTGGACCTCACTCTCCCATAACAGGCCGATGGTGGGGTAGAGAATCGCTTTTGCCAGCCCTTCGCCATCAATCCGCTCAATGCGTTCCCTGGCGTCCATTGAGCCAAACGGGGCGCCATCAATATAACGGCGGTCTGGACCGGGTACGATATCCGGCTGGCCCATGGCGCCTAGGATGCCGGGAAAACCGCGCTCGCACAGGCGGGACGGTTTGCCGTCAAACTCGAAATACTCCCAGCCCTCATCGTCCGTTTTAACCCGAATGGCCCGCTCGCGGTATTGCGGCTCAAGATATTGTTCCCACAAGTCGGGCGGCTCCAAAATATGGCCATCACAATCGATGGACCCCTCAAGACCGACTTCACCGTTCCCCGTTGACATATAAACCTCCTTTAGTGCCGTATGGGACTTCCTCCCCCTCTCCCCTTACCGAGAATCCCAAAAAAATACTAGCCTACATGTCTGAGGACTGCCGTCCCGGGGCAAGGGGGTCCGCTGAGCCCCCCGGAGTGCCCTAGTCCTCCAACCGGAGAACTGGTAAGGGAAGCAACAGGTTGTATTGAAAGATAAGGAGTTGCGCGCATGCTTGGGACAGTATTAGGCGTCGTCGTTGGAGCGGCAGTGTTTGTCGGTTCTTGGTCCGCTGCGGGCTTTTCCGATGAGGGGTTTGTATCGACTGGGGCCATGACTCTGGGCGTCTTGGGGGCACTCAGTGTGGCCACGCTGGTGTCATTTCTCGCCAACACGGGCCATCAGGAGCCAGAGTAAGGGCGGGGGACCCCTTCCCGATAGACCCTGCATTTTATGTCAGGGGCGGCTGTTCAGGCATGATTCGTCCCTCGGCCCGGAATGCGGTACCCCTGCGGGATTGACAGGCGAACAGGGCGGCGGGTAAGTACTTCACGTACTTTACGCGTACGCGAAAGTGGCGGAATTGGCAGACGCGCAGGATTCAGGATCCTGTGGGGTAAAACCCGTGGGGGTTCAAGTCCCCCCTTTCGCATAGTCAGGGGGCTTTTCTCAAAAAGAGGGAAGCCCCTTTTTCCTGGGATGCTGATGCACTAGATCGTCTCCATTCCATCGTATGAGTCCGCTTTCCCAAGGAGCGAGTTGATGCCAAACGAACTGGCCAGCCAATATGACCCGGCCGCACTAGAAAAGACGATTGTCCAACGCTGGGCCGAGACGAAACCTTTCGCCGCGACCCCGGACGACAACGACCGACGCTATGTGATCATGATGCCGCTGCCGAATGTCACCGGCGCGCTGCATATGGGGCACGCTATGGACAACGTCATGCAGGACATGCTGACGCGCTGGCATCGCATGATGGGGGAGAACACGCTGTGGATGGCGGGAACGGATCACGCTGGCATCGCCACGCAGGCTGTTGTGGAAAAGCGCCTGTTCGAACTGGAAGGGAGAACGCGCCATGATATTGGCCGTGAGGCCCTGGTCGAACGTATCTGGGAGTGGAAAGAGCAGTACCAGGCCCGCATTGTCAGCCAACAGCAGGCCATGGGCTGTTCGTGCGACTGGGACCGTCAGCGCTTTACCATGGACGCGGTCTGTGCCCGGGCCGTCCAGTGGACCTTTTTTCACTTATTCCGGGACGGTCTGATTTTTCGTGGGACGCGCTTGGTCAACTGGGACTGTCACCTACAGACTGCGGTCGCGGATGACGAAATTGTGTATGAAAGGGTGCAGGGGCATTTCTGGCATCTGCGCTATCCGGTCATTCATCCTCAGCCCGGTGAGCCGGAATACGTTGTGGTTGCGACAACGCGGCCCGAAACCATGCTGGGCGATACGGCGGTGGCCTGCCATCCTGATCCGCGCGGAGCCCTGGCAGCACTCCTTCGTACAACACAGGAACGCCTGACCCGAGCTGGCCAAAAAGAACGGGCAGAACTGGAGGCGGAAGTGGCGCGGCTTGAAAAACGATGTCGGACGTATCTGCCGCAGCTTGAACAGATTGTGGCCATGGCCAGAGCCGGCCGTCTGGTGCGCCTTCCGCTGCTGGACCGCCCGATTCCACTCATCTGTGACGAATGGGCAAAACCCGAACTTGGTAGTGGTTGTGTAAAAATTACCCCAGGTCATGACCCCAATGACTATGAGGTGTGGAGCCGCCATAGCGAAGAGATCGGTATGATGAACATTCTGAGTGTCGATGGTTCTTTGAACGATCAAGCCGGGCCGTACCAAGGACTCGACCGCTTTGCGGCCCGAGACAGAGTTATCCAGGATTTGGACGCGCTCAGCCTCCTCGAAGCCATCGAAGACCGGGAGATCGAAATCGGCCACTCGGACCGATCCAAGACCCCGGTTGAGCCCTATCTGTCGGAGCAATGGTTCGTGCGCATGGGCGATGTGGACGGTGGTGTCGTCTGCGGTCGAGGGACGGCCAATGAATTTGTCGCCCCCGGACTCGCCCAGGCCGCCCTTGACGCCGTCGCAGACAAGTGGCACTCGCCCACGGGCAAAAACGTTGCGTTTCACCCGGACGTCCGTTACCGCAACACCTATATCACCTGGCTCGCCGAGAAGCGGGATTGGTGTATCAGCCGCCAACTCTGGTGGGGACATCAGATCCCGATCTGGTCAGGTCACTTTCAGGGCCAAGCATTGCAGGAACAACTCGTCTGGCTCGCACCCTATCTGACACGAGGGGATGTGGTCGCCCGCTTGCAGACGGGCGATACCAACGAACTCATCAACCCCGGTCCGCCCCGCCATCTGACCCGACCCATTGCCGACGCTACGCCGGAGCAAGTCCACGGAAAAATTTTGGTCTGCGTGCGCGAGCCGGCCAGCCAAGCGGACGTGGTGAGCGACCTGGAAGCGGCTGGCTTTGTGCGTGACCCCGACGTGCTGGACACCTGGTTTTCGAGCGGGTTGTGGCCACACAGTACCCTGGGCTGGCCTAACCCCAATACGGCGGCCACAGAATCCGGTCAGTCGCCTCTGGGGACACAAAGCGGCTCTCCCGACTGCCTCTCGTATTATTATCCAGGTTCCTGCCTAGTGACCGGGCGTGACATCATTACCTTATGGGTTGCCCGAATGGTCCTGATGGGCTTGTATAACCTAGGCGATGTCCCGTTCACCGATGTCTTTATCCACGCCACGATTCTGGATGGTAAAGGTGAGCGGATGAGCAAGTCAAAAGGCAATGGCATTGATCCTGTAGATATTATCGAACGCTACGGCTGTGATGCCATGCGCTACGTCCTGTGTGAGATGCAAACCGGCTCCCAGGACATTCGCCTCCCCGTTCAAGCCATATCGCCGTTTACCAATACGCCCGTAGACCTGGCAAAAGCCAAGCACGGCAGCAGCATTTTTACCTATGTGTGCCCTAAAACCGGCAAAGAGTTTGATGTGCTTGGCACCATGCCGGATATCCCTTCGGCCAAATTGATCAGCGACCGCTTTGAGGTCGGCCGCCACTTCTGCAATAAACTGTGGAATGCGGTGAGGTTTGCCTTACTGCATCTCGAACGGGCTCCCTTCGTTGAGCAGCATCCAGATACGCTACCGTTCGAAGAGCGTTGGATATTATCACGACTGACGCGGGCAATCGTCGAAGTGCAGCAACAGCTTGAGGCCTATAATCCGTCGGCCGCCCTGTCCGCGGCGCGAGATTTTTTCTGGTCGGAGTTGTGCGATTGGTATCTGGAAATGATCAAGCCGCGTCTGCGCCTGGACAGCGCGGACAGAGCCCGACAAGTCCTAGCCTTTTGCCTTGATCAGACGCTACGGCTATTGCAGCCGTTCATTCCTTTCGTGACAGATTTTTTATGGCAACACCTGAACGCCCATGCCACCCGGCGCGGAATTGAGAGTCGGCTTGAGACGCCGGACACGATATCCCACGCGCCCTGGCCGCAGCCGAATGCGAACTGGCAGGATGAGCAGCTCGAACAGCAGGTGGACTTTTTACAGAACGTCATTCGGGTCATACGCGATATTCGTAGCCAATATACGGTACCACCGAAACAGCGGGTGCAGGTGCGTATCAAAACCGTAGACCAAGCGCCGGATATCCTGAACAGAGGACTAATCCACATCCAAGGCTTGGCGGGGGTCGAGTCGGTTGAGATGGCAGCGGGCGCCGAGCGGACGCGTGATGCCGCCACCGCGGTTGTGGGCGAGCTTGAGGTATATGTGCTTGGGGTTATTGACCTTGAGAAAGAACGGGCACGCTTGAACGGACAGATCAAAAAGCTGATGGGCGTACTTGGGGGCGTCCGGAAAAAACTCGGCAACGAGCAATTCCTCTCACGGGCAAACCCCGAGGTGGTCGCAAAGGAGCGCTCCAAGCTGGCCGACATGGAGGCGCGGTTAGGAACGCTCAACGAGCATCTCGCTGCGTTGGGGTAGACGCTTGACGCTCCCTGGCGTCAGGCTGCGATATCAATGTCGCTTGGCCATTTAATATATCTTTTCGGAATAGCAGGTGAGGGGCTTGGCTTTTCACCTGTTTAGGACCATCCTCCTTCTTCGTTGAAGGGAAAGAAGTCTTGAATTTTATTGAAGTTTTTCAGATAGGTCCGACACAAGAAGCCGATATTGCCTACTGAGAATCTATCCGCTGGGTGGACACTCGGGGGCATCTATTTCGCCACAGCGAGAAGGTCGCCCGCAAGGTGGAAAATGCCGATCTTGGGGGCCCCTGCCCATATGCCTACCCCAGGCTGGAGCGCTTTTTTCAGCGCCCGAGATGCCCCTGTACCCACCATGCCAGGATATCCTGGCGCGGCCTCTCTGCAAACACCGGGGGCCCGTCCCTCGCCCCGCGGCCAGCGGTTCCTTCGGGTGGAGAGGAGAGGCCGGTGGCCAGAGTGCGCAGGCAGTCTCCCTTGCCCCCGGCTCGGTCGCGGACGGGAGCGTGGTGAGCACCATCAGATGACTGCGCGAGGCGTGGAAATCGGGACGCGAGACGTTGGGATTAGGCTCGTGCGAGTTCCATTCCCCTGGAATTCTCTTCCTCGACTCTGATCCTAGAGTCGAGGAAGAGACGGTGTTGGTATGAACAGGCCCTAGGCCGAAGTGCCAGCTGATTTTCAGTTGATATTGACGTCAAGGTGTTGATGGTGCGTGGTTGATCGAAGTTGTCAGGCCTCATAGCGGACCCCGGTAGAGATGGATGTTGTGCGTGAGAGGTAGCGGTCGCTGTCTCTATTGGGTAGCCCTGTACTCGCGTCCCCCCCCCCCCCCCATCCTCCGGCTCCGCGAGTCCGGCCGCGCAGCTGGAAAGGTCCAGTTGCGGCCCCGCGCGCGCCGCGCCAGGTGGTCGCCCGCCCGCCCGCCCTCGTCGAGGGATTACGCCTCCGGCTCACGGGAGGAGGCGCAGGCCGCCCTCGCGCCGCAGCCTGCGACATCCTCCGCTCCCTGCCCCATGGGCATGTGGCCGTGGTGCTGGGCCCCCGGAAGCAGTTGGGACTGGCCCGGCGGCTCGCCCCGACGCCCGCGCCTGAGCGGGCTCCGGTGCCGAAGGGCCAGCATGAACCAATAGCCGGTCCCGACGCCCGCGCCTGAGCGGGCTCCGGTTCTGGCCATGCGCGGGGCCCGGCTCCTCGAGCCCGCCTGGCAGCTGGCCCCGGCCCGGGGGCTGGCCGCGGCCAGCGCGGGGCGCCCCCGGGGCGAGCGCCTTGAGGCGGAAGGGGCCGAGCCCGCTCGCTCCGGCGCTAGGGCCGGGCGCCGGGTGCGCCAGGAGCGGAGCGCGCGGGCGCAGGCGCGGCGGCCCCGCGCAGCGGGCGGCCTGGGGCTTTATGCCCGGCCCGCGGGGTGGCGGGTGGGGCGAGCGGATCCCCTGGCCCGGCGCGGGCATTCCCGGGCCGGCAAGACGGGCCAGCGGCAGAGTGTGGGCGGCCTGCCCCCGCGTGCGCGCCCGATCGCGTGCGCGCCGGCCCCCCGGCCCGTGCTAGCGTGCCGTCATGCGATTCTGCGCCCGATCGCGTGCGCGCCGGCCCCCTGTTGGCGCCCGAGGCCGAACGGGGCGCCGGGACGGGGGTGCATCTCCCGCCGGCGGGCTCACCGGGTGGAGCGGTTGTCGATCGTCGTCCCGGGGCCAGAGGGGGCCGGGCCCTCCCGCCCCCGGCCCCCGTCTTCTGGACGGGCATGATGCCCGCGTTTCCCCGCCGGTCCTCCACCCGGCGCGCCCCGCGGCGCCCGAGCGGCACCCAAGGGGCAAGCCGTCGCCATGCGGCGGCGCTCTGCCACAACACGGAACGGGCCCTCCCAGCCTCCTTTTAACTGCGGAGAGCTTGAAGCATCAATCCCAAAAATGCGAATTCCCTAATTGAGGACAGACCCTAGGGAGGTAAATACACCCTCCGGGGTTCGGGTCGGGACCCTGGTACAGCCTCAGGATCGCCCCGCCGTGCTCCGGGGCATGGACTAGGGCGGATTCGTTTCATGTGGGTTCATCTCCGCAGGCAGGGAAGCAGCTGCGAGCGTCGTGTGGCGTGACGGGGTCGCTGGCGTGGCGGAGGGCCTCCCAGCGGGCAGGTACGGAGCGGGCGGCGGCCTTTTGCAGGAGCGCCTTGATCTGGGGGCAGGCCCTCGCGCTGGGGGGGCCGTCGCACCATTTCTTGGGTCGAGAAGTCCTGCTGGAGGCAGGCCCTCGCGCTGGGGGGGCCGTCGGGACGGTAGGGCGGCCGGAACAGGAGGCCAGCGCCTGGGGCCGGGAGGGCGGCGCGGAGGGCGAGGGGCTTGGGGGCCGGGCGGGGGATCGCGGAGGACGCGGGGGCCGGGCGTCAGGGGCGGGGCCAGGCCCTGTGCGCCAGAGGCCAGGCCGGCGGCCCCGGTCCGCGCGCCCTTGCTGGTCCTCGGTGCGCCCCCGCCGGCGAGGGTGAGGCCGGCGACCCAGGGGGTGGTCTTCCCGTGGCCCTGGGGGACGGGGGCGCGGCAACGCGCGCCCCTGGCAGCGCGCCCCTCCCTGCGGGTCCTCTGGGTCGAGGGCCCGCGTTCGTCGATGCAGAGCCGGCGCGCGGGGGCAAGGGCGGGCGGGGCTGCGCACCAGGCGTGGCGCGGGCGGGCGCCGTCCGGGCGGGGCTGCTCGGCCGCAGGGGCCGGCTTTTGTGGCGCGGCAGGCCGCGGCGCGTGCAGACCCCGTGCCCCACGCGGGGCGGCGGGCGAGCGCCGCCCCGCCCCCTCGAGCTTGGCCGCGCTCGCCGGGCGGGGCCGGGCGGGCGCCGCCTCGACCCACGCCAGGAGCAGCTCGCCATGACCCTCTATGCGCCCCGGACGGTGCCCGCCGCGAGACTGCGGCGACAGAGCGCCGGGCCGGCGCGAGGGGGGGACCCCGCGGAGCGCAGACGCCCCCCCCCCCCCCCCCCCGCCCAAGCGCGCCGCCGCCGGCCGACGGGACCTCCCGGCCTCGACCGCCGCAACACCACGACGACGCAGAGCAACAGCAAGAGAGTGCGCCCTGCGAGCGGGCCTCCTGCACCAGCGCCCAGCGTGCATCACCTCATCAACCGATTGGGACTCCCCCGACGATTTAATCCCCTGCGCATTCGCTCTAGAGAGGTATACGTACGAAACCGCATCCCTACCCCCTCATTGAGGGGCGCGGTGTGTTAGGCAAACCGCCCGTCTCGCCGAATAATCGAAGGCACACTCCCCACCGAACACCCCCAGAACGGGCGAGACCGCGCCCGGTCCGGCCGCCGCGGCCCGGACCCGAACCGACGCCCGCCTAATAATCTTCGGTTGGTGTCCCAATCGACATATCGGCCAAGGGGTGCCTCGCCAGCCGATTTTTCACCCTCTCGATCCTCCGCTCGTGTTCTAGTGAATGTCTATGCTACGGGCCGCACCCGTCAGGGTGAGGGTGTGGCAAGGTTCCAATAACGCCAGGCACTCGCTAGCCGAGCTGCAGCACTGCGACGGCCAGCCCGATTAACCCTGCGACGGCCAAGAGCATCTGCCACTGGCCCCGGTGGAAATCGGCGCGCCAGCCCTCTATCTGCCCCTTCATTTCGGCCTCCCGTTCAGCCAGCGGACCTCGCGCTCGGCCAACTGTTCTGTCAGTAGGGCAATGTCGGTCTTGTATTCCGCCTGCATGGTCTTCATGCGTTCCTCCAGCCGGACCACCTGCACCCGGAGATCTTCTTCCCCCACGCCCGTACCCTACCACCGAGGGGCAGCGGTGCAAGGGAAGGGGCAAAGATGCCGCCTCCCCACTAGGCTACCGCATGCCCACATCTCGCCGCCGCGGCGTTTTGGGGTGGAGGGTTGGCGCAGGGGGAGCAGTTTTGAGTCCGTCGTTTGAGGGGGACTGTCCCTGGGCAAGATGCGTTGCGGTCTGGGGGAAGCGGCGGCGTATTGCGGCGCGCGGCGGGTGGGCCGGGCGCAGGGTTTTGGCCCGCCCGCTCGGTCAGGCCTGGCCGCCGGGGGGTGCGGTGCGGCGTCTTGGGGCCCCGTGGGGGCGCGGTCCAGATCGGTCGGTGGCTGCGGAACGGGACGGGGACGGTGGAGCAGCGGGTGGGGCTGGCGGCGGCGGGCCCGGCCTCTCGCGGGGCGGGGCTGGACAGGCGGGCGATCCAGGACACGAAGAGCTGCCGCGACCGCGAGGCCACCGCCGTGTCGGGCCGGTGCCCTTGCGGTCGCCGACCGCGAGGGCGACCGATACGAGTGGTTCGCCGCCAGCCGCAGGGGTGGATGTGCTGGTCCGGGCGGCGCAGGACCGGGCGGGCTCGGCGGGGGCGGGCAAGCGCTGTTCCCACCTAGCCGCCCGGTCGGAGGCGGAGCACCGGAGCCCCTGGCCGGCTCGGCTGGGACACAGGACGCGCCCGGCCCGCCGCGCCGGTGCCCGTAGAACCGGCCAGGGGCGCCCGCTCTGCTGGCGCAGCCGGCCGGCTCCCGTGGCACGGCCCGCGAAATCGCCCCCCCCCGCCCTGCCGCATACACACATCTTTTCCCGCTTGCGTCATGGGTTGCGGAAACTTGCCGTTTGTCCTGTCGATGCTCTCGTCTGTCTTGTGGTGTCAGGGGGGAGGAGAGAGGCAAAACGCGGGTTCGTATTGTGGGGCTCTGCGTTGGGATCCGGCAGAGCGGTGTTTGCCTGCGCGGCTTGTCGAGGGCGGGCCGCGTGGGGTGGCGGTGCGTGGGGGGGCGGCCAGCGCGCTGGCGCGCTGGCCGCGTTGGCCGGTGTGTGAGGCCGGGGACCGTGCCCGTGACCAAGAGCGGCGCCAAGGCCGCCCTGCCCCCGTCCGGGCGCGGGGACGGGGTGCCTCTGCTGGCGAGTCAAGCCCCACCGCGCTTCCGTGCCGACGGGGCGGGCAACGGTGTTGTCGGCCAGGCCCCGCGCGCGCGGGAGGCGGGGGCCCTGCCGCTTCAATGCCGGCCACGACGCATTCCCAGGCCCCGCGCGCGCGGGAGGCGGGGTAGGCGCGCCAGCGCGGGCCGCTGGTGACGCGGCCAGGCCCCGCGCGCGCGGGAGGCGGGGGGGGCGACGTTCGGTATAACAAGGACCTAGCCGGCCAGGCCCCGCGCGCGCGGGAGGCGGTGAAAAAGCAAATGCATAACGGATTCCAAGTTCGGCCAGGCCCCGCGCGCGCGGGAGGCGGGGGACCCCTTTTCTGGAGCGCGTCACTATCGTATCCCAGGCCCCGCGCGCGCGGGAGGCGGGGGCCAGGGGATTGGGGCGGAGTCGATCAGCGCATCCAGGCCCCGCGCGCGCGGGAGGCGGGGATCCTCAACATATAGCAACAACCGAACGCGCGGCCAGGCCCCGCGCGCGCGGGAGGCGGGTCCGTGGCGGCGTCGCCCAAGGCATTGGGGCCGGCCAGGCCCCGCGCGCGCGGGAGGCGGGGGATTTGCCCGCAAAAGCGGGGGCCGCGGTGAGGCCAGGCCCCGCGCGCGCGGGAGGCGGTGCGGTATCGTGCGCGACAATCAGGACACCGGGGTCCCAGGCCCCGCGCGCGCGGGAGGCGGACATCGTCACGAACGCGCCCGTGCCTATCCCCCTTCCCAGGCCCCGCGCGCGCGGGAGGCGGTTTAACCACTCCATATCGTTGTCTCCTTCCGTCTTCCCAGGCCCCGCGCGCGCGGGAGGCGGGCGTGCCCCTCCGGGGGACTCTCTATGCCCTCGCTGCCAGGCCCCGCGCGCGCGGGAGGCGGGCCCTCCGCTCCCGAGAAGATCTCCAGCGCTTCTCCCAGGCCCCGCGCGCGCGGGAGGCGGGTCTGCGTTTTCATCTGAACGCTTTAGTCCGCGCTCCCAGGCCCCGCGCGCGCGGGAGGCGGTGCAGCAAAACAGCTTCAACAGCATCGAGCTATGGCCAGGCCCCGCGCGCGCGGGAGGCGGTTGCTCCTCCATAAAAAATCAAAGCATTACCCTTCCCAGGCCCCGCGCGCGCGGGAGGCGGTTTATATTTTCAGTTTCGACAGGAATGAAGAAAGGCCAGGCCCCGCGCGCGCGGGAGGCGGGAATAATCTTCGGTGGGGGTCCCAATGACGTATCGGCCAGGCCCCGCGCGCGCGGGAGGCGGGCTTTCTTCCTGCTGGGGATACGGCTATGATAAGGCCAGGCCCCGCGCGCGCGGGAGGCGGCGTCGGGCGGGCCGGCCCCCTTGCCACGAGGTGCGGCCAGGCCCCGCGCGCGCGGGAGGCGGACTTCAGGATTTGCATGACGGTCTGAAGGGCGCGGCCAGGCCCCGCGCGCGCGGGAGGCGGGCTAGTACTAACCCGCCGATTCATCGAGGGGCTGGCCAGGCCCCGCGCGCGCGGGAGGCGGAGGGACGAACGTCGTGCCGGTGGCAACCCCCTCGGCCAGGCCCCGCGCGCGCGGGAGGCGGCACCGGGCCCGTGGCGCGGCGTGGGCGACAGGCCCCTTCTTGAACGCTCCGGCGGCAGCCGGAAGCCGCCCGGAACCCGCCCGCGGCGCGAACAGGAGAGCGCCCGCGGGCTTGCCGCCCTGCCGACCAGTGCCACCGTGCTGAACGCGGCGGCGAATGGCACGGGTGGAGCCGCCCGTGAAGGGGACAGCTTCGAGAGGTGCGCAGGTCGCCCGGAAGGTGGGGACGGGTTGATCCGGGCGGCCCAGGCCCGCCGGCTGTGCGCTGCCCCCAGGCCCGCGCTTTGCCCGCCTTGCGGGCTGGCCGCCGCAGGCCCCTCCGGGCGCGTGGCCCGCGCGCCCCGGGCAAAAGAAGCGCCCGGCCCGCCGGGGCGTTCGTTTCGCGGGCGGGCCCCGCAAGCCCCCCCCCCAACAGCCCGATTGACCCCGGTGTGCCCGCCCGCACGGCCGGCTCCATCGGCGCGGCGCGGGCAAGCGACCCGCCCGCCGGCGGGCCGCCGGCACAGGGGCCCCGGCTGACCCGCCCGCGGCGCGAAACGGGCGAACAGGCGCGCGGGCTAACGCCACGCTCCCGGCGGCGCGGGGTCCTTGAGCCGGGTTTCGGGACCAGCAAGACCCAGGGGTTCGACCTCGAAAACGTGTCTATGGAACCCGCGCCCTTCCAAACGCGTTGCGCCAGGACGTGTAGCGCGGGGGTATCATGCCGGCCACTCGGGCCGGCCCGGGCGGGCGCCGGCCCCCGCCCGCTCACGGAGGTATGCGAGGCGCCGGAGCCCCCGGGCCTTGCGGCCGTCTCCGCTGCGCTGGACGGCCAGACCGCCCAGCCAAAGCACCCGCCGCCCAGGGGCGCGCTTGCCTGGGCGGCCCGGGGGGGCGCCCGGCGCGGCGGCTGGACCGGAGAAGAGGGGAAACCGGGCCCGGTGGGCATGGGGCGCGGGCTGGATCCATTCCGGGCACTCCCACTCGGATAGGGCAGCGCAGGCAATGTGGGAATCGAGGAGCCCCCCGGACGGGGTGGGGCCGGCGCACTGGTGACGGTTGACCCGCCCCCGGGTCGCGCCCCTCGAACCAGCGTGCGGGCTCCCGCCTCTCTCCCGTCGGCGCGGGGTGAGCGAGCAGGTGTTCCGCACCGTCAAGACCAGGAGATTCGCCATTGAACGCGCCTCCCTGGAGACCGCCCCCTTCAGGACGCGCTGCGCCCTGCGGCTTGAGGCCGGCCTCGCCGTCCGGCAGAGGGGCCCAGAGCGCGGCGCCGCCGCCGGACGACTGCGCCAGGACGGCTGCGCCGCCGCGGACCGCCCCGCCCTTGACGCCGTTTCCGCCTCGCGCGAAGGCACGACCCAAAAACAGAAAACCCCCATCCCAAAGGCGCGCTCGCCTTTGCTGCCTGGGGCTGTGCACGCCTCGGCGGAGGGACCGGATACGATGGAAAACCCGGACCCGTCGTCAGGCTCCACGGGCGCTACCAGATCCGTGCTATCCAACGCGGATACCAACTCAAACACGATGTGTGAATCCAGTAGCCCCACTGGGAGGGGGCGGAAGGAGGCCGGGCAAAGACTGGCCGGAGCACTCCCTCGATCAGCCGGGGCCCGGCCCGCTGTGCTACCTAATGTCCACGCTACGGGACGGATCCGCCTCATTGAGGGGGTATAATCCAGCCAGGTATTCGGAGGGCGGCACGGCTTGGCAGTAAGACCCTGCTTCCGGGCCCCGGCGGATTGAGGGGTCGAAGGGTAGGACCACCGCCCTCTTTCGATCCCGCTCCGAGCAAGGGACGAGGATCGACTCGTCGCCCCCCTCCTTGAGCCAGAAGCGTCCCAGGGTCGGAAGGTCAGAATGGACGCTGTAGTCTGGACGGACTCCCAGGAAGGAGGCAATGGTGACGATCTTCGCGCGGCAGTCCGAAGAGCTCATCGTCTGCGCGCCGAGGATATCTGTTTTACATCGATTTCGCCGAAAGAGCGGCGGCACAGGCGAGCATGGAAAAGCACCGAGGCAAGGACAACAGGGTCCGTTTCTTTGTTCAATTGTCACCTCCAAGGGCGTGTCGCGCTCGCATCCAGCGGGCGGTCTGTCGCCGCGGCTTGATGGTGATGCTGCGCATTAGGGGAGATAGCGGATTGCGGCGAGAATCGCGCCCAGGATTGCCACCCCGATGCCGACCCGAACCGTCATCCGGTCAACCAAGGCGGTCTCTCGCTGGGCCGCTTCCGTGCGCACCGCGGCCAACTCTTTCTCCAGCCGCGCATCACGCTCGGTCCGTTGTTCCGCCAGCCGCGCGTCCCGTTCCGCCAGCCGCGCGTCCCGTTCCGCCAGCCGCGCGTCCCGTTCCGCCAGCCGCGCCTCGCGCTCGGCCAACTGTTCGGCCAGCAGGGCAATGTCCGTCTTGTATTCCGCCTGCATGGTGTTCATCCGTTCCTCCAGCCGAGCCATCTGCACCCGGAGATCATTTTCTCCCATGCCCATACCCTATCACCGCGGGGCAGTGGTGCAAGAGAAGGGGCAAAGAGGCCGCCCCCCACGGGGAGGGGGAGGAAGCCGAGAGCGCGGGGGCGTGGATGCTGGCCTGGGGCCGCCCCCCACGGGGAGGGGGAGGAAGCCCGCCGGCATTCCGACCGGAACCGCTTGCGCCGGCCGCCCCCCACGGGGAGGGGGAGGAAGGGGCCCGGAACTGTTGCTCGATCGCCCGCCTGAGGCCGCCCCCCACGGGGAGGGGGAGGAAGGGGGCCAGACAACGACTGGCCGGAGCACACCCCGATCAGCCGGACCCGGCCTGCGGGGCTGGGGAGAGCGGTGTCCAAACCGTCCCCAGCCTCCTCGGGCCGGACCCGGCACGAGCACAGGCGAGGAAGCCGAACCGGCCCGGCCCCTCAAGGGGGGTATATCCGCCCCATATCCGCCCGCCGTCCCTCAATGAGGGCTCTAGGCAGAATCGACATTCCCCACATCCACCCGAGAGTAGCAGCGAGGTGTCTGCAGGCGAGGCAGGATATGGCCTTGCGGTCGTCTCGGGTGGCGCTGCGTCGGCAGGGTTTGCTCGTGTGGAAGGAGCGTGCGAGGCGGGTGCGGGGTTGGGCGAGTGCGGCGTCAGCGGCGGCGGCCCGCCCCTGGGCGGGGCCGGCCCCCCGCCAGCGCCGCCCGGGCCCGTGGCGCGGTGCCGGCCGGTCCGGGCGAGCGGAGCACCCGGCGCGGGCGCCCGCGAGGGGCGCCCGCGCGGTGGATATGGGGCGTCAGGCCGCCTCGGGCACGCCCCCGCGCCCGGTCCCGGCCCCCCCGTTGCCGGGGGCCGCCGGCTGCGGCGCGCGCCCGAGGGGGCGGGCGCGCCTGAGAGCGTCCTTGGCGCGCTTCGGCGTCCGGGGATCGCCCCCCCCCCCCCCCCCCGCTTGGGCCCCGCGGGGGACACGCGTAGGACCCGCCGGCCACGGCCCGGCGCGCGGCGGCCGGGCGGGCCCGGGGGCGCCCGCCCGGCCGCCCCCACCGCACCGCGGGGACGCACACCCGGGGGGCCGCCCCCGCACGGCCCGGCTCGCCCGGCTGGCCCCGCAGCAGCCCTGCGCTGCGCCCCCCCCTGCGCCTCCGTCCACTCAGAGCGCTGCCCCAGCGCCCCCCTCCCCCTGACAATCGGGTGGAGCGCCCTGACTCACATCATCCCCGCTAAGAGAATCCTGAATGGCGATTGAACCTAGAGGCCGAACTCAATTGAGCCCCCAGAGGAGTGTGGCGACGCTGAGGGGGGCGGAGAGGAAGGTGGCGGCGCGTTGGTCGTCACGGGTTGCGCTTCGTCGCAAAGCCTTGACCGGCAGCATCGGCGCGCGCTCACGTGGCGGCCTCGGGCGGCGATGCGGTCAAGAGGCGGGGGGGGGCGTCGGGTTTGGCGGAAGGACGGCCTCGCAGCCCCGTTTGTTCACCCAGTTGCGAAGGCGGCGGGCGTCGTCGGCGCGGTCTGCGAGCAGCCGCTTCGGCGGCGGGAGGCGGGCCCGCCTCCCCCTGCTGGTGCCGCGCAAGGCCGAGCAAAAAGCCGCCCCCACGCCCGGCTGGCTCCACCAGGTGACGCGGTGGGAGCGCGGCGTCTCAGGGCCAGAGGGGGCCGGGCCCTCCCGCCCCCCCCCCATAAGCGTTAACTTGGTTAGTGCGTGAGACTTCTGTAGCCTTGGGCGGGTGGGCGCCGCCTAGGCGAGCTGGCGCTGGCTGATGAGGGGGGCCTGCTAGGGACAGTTTTGCTGCCTGAGTGGCGGGAGTGGGCGTTGCAGCCCGGCGGGTTGAAGGGGTTCGCCAGCCCAAGGTCGGCCGCGAATCGGTTGCGCAGGCGGTTGCGGCCTGTGGGGGGGGGGGGGCGAGCAGGCGGGGCGGGCGAAGAAGGCGGGGCGGGGTCGCGGAGGAGACGGCTGAGGAAGGGGGGGGGACGGGCGTCAGGCGCGGGGGGCCGCGCTTTGCCGGGACCGGGGGCTTGTGCTTGCGGCAGCGGGCGGGGTTGAGGTTCGGGCCTGTGAGGCGCCGCCGGTGGCGGAGCCGGGCAAGCCCGGGTCTTTCTGGCGCTGCCACGCCAGCGGGCACCTGCCGTCGCTGCCGACCGCCAGCACTGGGGACCCGCCATGACAGGCGCCCCCTCTACTTGGCGTCATCAAACACATCCAGCACCCAGTGACAAGAAATTGACAGATCCTGAGTCTAGGAATCCCTGTAGGGACAGACGGTCGACAGTCGCGCGGCAGGCCCCCCGTTCGGGTGTCAGCGCCGTGTACGAGAGTCGGGAGGGTGGCCTGAAGCCTGAGGATGCATAGGGGGGGGGGACGGACGGTACCGTCTTTCCTGCTCAGCAGAGCCCCCCATCTGGTAGTGCCTCAGTTTGAAATTTTTTGGCCAATCAAAACAAGGGGTTACGGCCCAAAGTGAGACACCACTCTCATCTGTCTCCGGTTGACACCTAATGGAGAGCCTCGTATACTTCTGCCGGTAGAGAGACTGCCCGCCGTGTTTTCCAGGTCCTGAGGAGTGGAGTGCCGCATGCCCTGCTCATTTCGTAGTGTAGGCTTGGCCCTGATAATCGTGACCGAGATATGCATCGTGACCGACCGGCCAGTACAGGCGGAAACTACTGATTCGGAAGCCGACATCCGGTCTGGAACGCCCCCCTTCGACTGTACAACCATCGCGGTTGACTACCAGGACGATCCGTTCCTCACCCGGGCAGAAAAACTGGCACGTATGGACGAGGCGTTCAGCCGGTCCCTTGAAGAATTTGACGCCTGCCGCGCCGTGAGCAGCCCAGCTGCCGTCTCCACTTCCGTGGCTGCAGGACAGGTAGCCCCAGAAGCTGATGCAACTCTCGGAGGCGACCCGGTTCGGGCAGTTGCATCATCCGAAATAGCGGGGACCGAGGCCCCGGCGGCCCGCAGCGAATCGGCCCCGTCCACTCTGCCGACCGCCGGAGACATACCCGTCGCCAAGACGGTGGTTGGGCGGGAGCAAGGGATCCTACTACCCAACGGACGTGGGCCGGAAGATATTCCGGCTGCAGACAATGATAGCATCTTGGCGGCGCAGATACGCCAGGCGGCGATGCGGGAAGCCGACCCAGAAAAGCAGAAGCGTTTGTGGGAAGAGTATCGCCGGTATAAAGACCGGGCGGTACAGGAGAAAGATGAAACTCCGTAATAGATTCATAGTGTACCCTGCCTGTTTTGTCCTTGCGCTGGCGGGCTGCACGGTGCATAGCGGTACGCTGTCTCGGCAGGTCGGCCCCTCCCCACCTTCCTCTCCCCTCCACAAGACAAAGGCTGCACGAGCGCCCGTCCGCCCGGGGCCGCGGTTGGACATTGCCATTCCGGTCTTTGATCCGGGGTTGTCGGAGGCCGCCGCCAAGTATGCCGAGGAAGGCGTGTGGCCAGAACTGCGCCGGGCCGAGGCCAACCGTTTTGCCTATAAACTGAAATTGGCGCTTGAAGATACCGAGGCCTTTGGGGCGGTTCGCGTCACCCCCGACGCCACTGCCACCGCGGATCTCTATATCCTAGGACGGATTGAGGAGTCGAACGGGGAGAGGGTAGCTATTCACGTGGTCGTCAACGATATTTCCGGTGCCGACTGGTTGAACAAATCCTTTCGTCATACCGTCGAAGCGGGGTTCCATAAGAATAGCAGGAATGTTGGGAAAGATGCCTATGATCCGGTGTTCGAGAGCATTGCGCGTGCCCTGGTCGAGCAGCTCGCCCGACAGGACTATTCCGCTGCGCGTCTCAAGATGCTGACGGATATGCGCTTTGGTACGAGCTTGGCGGAGGATGCATTTGTTGAACATCTCAAACAGGAATCCGGTCAATTCATCTTGGTGAGTTATCCGAGCGATGGTGACCCCATGCTGCAGCGGATCAGAGACCTTCGGGTCCATGACCAACTATTCGTCGATGATTTGCAGGACCACTATCGGACCTTCGGAGACGAGATGAACGAGAGCTACTTGGTCTGGCAGGAACAAAGTCTCGTCGAGACGCAGGCCCAGCGGGCGGCCAAACGGAAGTCCCTGCTCCAAGGGGTCGGGGGAGCCTTGTTGATCGGTCTGGCGATTGCCGCTATCGGCGCTTCTGCCATGAGTTCGTCGCCGTCGACGGCAGCAGGAGGGGTGGCGGCCGGTGCGGTGGCCGGTGCGGCCGGTGCGGCCATGATGGCGAAAAGCTTCCAGACAAGTGCCGAGGCAAAGGTTCATCGAGATGCGCTGAGCGAGCTTGGAGAATCCATTGATGTTGAACTCTCCCCGCAAATCGTGGCATTTGAGGAAAAGACTCAAAAACTGACCGGCACGGTCAAGGAACAGTTCGGTCAATGGCGCGCGTTTCTCAAGAAAATTTACGAGCAGGAGCGAACACCGGAGGTGGAACTCTGACCGTGCGCAAGGTCATGCCGACCAGCGGCCTGTTGGCCTTGGGATTGCAGATCGCTTCCATTGTTCTCTCTCACCCTGTCTGCGCAGACACCGGCCACGCCACATCCAAAGTGGTTCCTCACCCATCCGTCTCCTCCGGTTCCGAGGCGAGCCTCAATCCGCAGTATGCCAACTTCAAAGCACTCCTCCGCGAGTATGTGGAGGATATCGAGCCCACCATCCAAAGCGAGGCGTTCAACGCCTGGGACGCCGCTGCTCAACAGGAAATCGCAGAGATGAAGGCATCTGCGATGCAGGCGTTCAGTCAGGGACAATATAGGGACGCTGTTGCCAAGCTCGGAGCATTGGTCGAACTCAGCCGTGCTGCCCTGCGGGAGCGCGAAGCCGCTTTTACCGTGGCGCTTTCCGCAGCGCATCGATATAGTGAGGATGACAACTACGAAGCTGCTCTGGCGTCCATCACCGAAGCGCTCCGCATTCAGCCGAAATCGCCGGAGGCCGCACGACTATATGCCAGGATCCGGCTCCTGCCACAGGTATTGGCCCATCTACGCGCGGCCAGGATTGCGGACGTGGAAAATAATCCAGAGGGAGAACTGCGGGCCCTGGAAGAAGTCATGAAGATAGATCCGGAACGGACAGGAGTCCGCGCGCGCGTCACGGCCCTTCGTTCTGCTCGCCGGGATGAGCGCTTCCACCACGTCATCACGCGCGGATTGCGCGCGGTAGAGCAAGGAGCCTTTGACGAGGCCCGCCAGTATCTGGCTGAGGCGCAGCGTCTCTTTCCTCGGCGTGCCGAAACGGCTCTGCTAGCGGAAGATCTGCGTGAAGCCGCGCGCTCCGACCAAGTTGCGCGGCTGATGAAAACAGCTGCCACTGCGGTCGCGTCTGACGATTGGGAAGCCGCGCTCAACGCCTACCGTCAGGCAGAGCAGAGGGCTCCCGGCAGTGCTCCGGCGGCGCAGGGCCGCAAGACTGCGGCCCACATTATGTCTCTCCTCAAGGCGGTTGACGCCCACCTCGCCATGCCGCACCGACTGTCTTCACCGGACGTGGCGGCGCAAGTTCTGACCTTGGTCGACGAAAGTCTGCGTGTTGGACACGTCAGCCCGAAGCTGGGAGCGCGCGTCGCGAAGCTCCAACGGGTACTCGAACGCTATTCCACACCGATTCCCGTCCGCGTCCTATCTGACGGCAAGACGCATGTCTCTGTGAGGGGGGTTGGACGAGTGGGGAGTGTTGTCTCAAAGGTGATTCACCTCAAGCCGGGCGACTATCGGTTTGAGGGGCGCCGGGGCGGTTATAAATCGAAAATCGTCCCGGTCCAGCTCACGCCGTCTACGGCCGATATACAGGTGGCAGTCGTTTGCGATGAGCCAATTTGACCAACGTCTGAAAACGGCGCGTAAGCGTCAGTTGCACTACTTTACGATCGTGGCGGCCGCCTTGGCCGGTGGTATGCTGGTTGTGGGATTCGCCATGCTCTATACAAGCCGCACCGTCGTTCACGTCACTCCGACGGACGCTGCCCGGACGGCTTCCGTCAGTGTTATACAGGGGGTGGCCTTTGCCTTCCTGCGGGCTGTTTATTCCGTCGGTGTCAGCCCGGTGATCGTGGTGAGTGCTCCAGGCTTCCGATCGGTCCACCGTACCATTCAGCAGGAGGAGCGGGGACGTGCGATCAGTGTGCCTCTAGAAGAGTTGCCCGGGCTGCTCATCGCGACTACCCATCCGACGGATGCTGCCACGCGCTGGTCCATCAACGACAGCCAAGTCGCCGTGGCCGCCCGGCTTGAGCACGAGCTCTCGCCCGGCGTATATCAGGTCAGTGCCGACCATCCACACTACGCCCCGGCAGAAGAACGGGTTACCCTCGTCCGTGGCGAACAGGTGAGCCTCGATATTCCCCTCAAGACGTTCGACATAGAGCTAGTCCTGGCGTCCCGTCCGTCAGGCGCTCGGGTGACGCTCGACGGTGTGCCGATCGGTACCACACCGCTCCGTGGACAGTTGAGCGGCGGGCCGCACCGTATCGAGGTGACACGCGTCGGGTATGCCACAATCTCCGAAGAGGTTGTGGTCACCAATGACCTGTCGACCTTGACACGTACTTACCGACTGGAACGGCCCACAGCACACTTGGTTTTTGATGTAAGTCCACCGGGTGGCAGCCTACTCGTCGACGGGAAGAAGGTCGCGCCTGATCGGGACTATATCGTACCGGCCGCCACCCGGGTCCATGTCGCCTATTTCCACGACGGATATGCCAAGGCGGCCCGGACGGTTGTTGCCCGGCCGGGGGTAGCGACCCCTGTGCGCTTACATCTCACTCAAGAGTTTGGGCTCGTGGAGGTCCGGTCTCGCCCCCAGGCGCGAGTTTTCATTGATGGTGTGGAACGAGGAGAGACTCCGGTGAGCGTTACGTTGCCTACAAAACCCCACACAGTATCGTTACGCCGCCGGGGCTATCGGACGCTAGACACCTCAGTCCGTCCGTCGAGTGCGCACACCACGGTGGTCGATGAGACCCTGGTCACCGAGGCCGCGGCACAGCTTGCACAAGCCGCGGAACGGTACAGCAATGCTGTCGGTGCTCCCTTGCGGCTGTTTCACCCGACAGGCTTCATTATGGGTGCACCCCGCCATGAAAGGGGGCAGCGCGCAAACGAGACTGAGCGGCAGGTGACGCTCCGCAAACCGTTTTATGCGGGGCAATATGAAGTCACGAACGCCGAGTTTCGACAGTTCAAACCTAGCCACCCCGGGGCCGACTCGCTTCCGGCGGTCTCCGTTCGCTGGATAGACGCGGCCATGTTTTGTAACTGGCTCAGTCATCAGGAGCAGCTACCGGTATTCTATCGCATTGATCAGAATCTGCTGCGCGGCCTCAACCCGAACTCGAACGGCTATCGCCTGCTGACCGAAGCCGAGTGGGAATGGCTGGCCCGTCGGGCAAAGCGCAAGGCACGTACCGTGTTTCCGTGGGGGGACGAGTTCCACCTCCCCCCCAAGGCCGGGAACATCGCTGATGAGAGCGCCCGTGAGACGACGCAATTTTTCATTCCGAATTACACCGATGGTCACGCTGGCTTGGCGCCGGTCGGGAGTTTCCCGCCCGAGGCGTCCGGGCTGCACGACCTGACCGGCAACGTCAGTGAATGGGTGCACGACACCTATTCGATCACCCCTCACGACCAAGATGGTGCTGTTGACCCGCTCGGTCCACCGCCCGGCGACAGGCATGTCGTCAAAGGGTCGAGTTGGCGGTCGGGCAATCTGTCTCCCCTGCGCGCGGCATATCGAGATGGCCTGAGTGGACATCGAGACGATGTCGGGTTCAGAATTGCCAGATACGTCTATGGAGGAGACGCACATGCGCGGGAGCATTGAACACAAGCGACTCCTTTTGTTCGTGGTCGCGGGGGTGTTGATCTGCGCCGGCCTGACGCTCGCCTGGGCGCAGGCGAAACGTCCCTCGTTCAGCCTCAACTCTCCGGCTTCCTTTCCTGTGGATATTTGATATGTGGAAGACACTCTCCAGCCTAGTGGTCTCCGTCCTCGCCGTGCACTTTGCGTACTCCGGCTACATCCGTCCGCAGGCGGAACTAGTGCTTGAGGCTGCACGGCAGGCCGGTCAGTCCGCACCCCGCCATCTCGTCGTCATTCTCAAGGACTACGAACAGGAGATCTGCCTGATTCTCATGTTGTGGGGCATGTTTCTTATCCTTGTCAAGTGTGCAGCTATCCTGAGAGAACAATATCTCTTCTCCATTGATCTGCTCGAGGAATCCGCGCCCGAGGCAGACGCTGAGGAGGAGGATGGGGCCGAGGAGGCACCACAACCTACCCGCGATTTGATCAGCGTGCTGAACGCGCTCGAGACCTTACCCGCCGATATTCGCGACACGCCGCTGGTGCGGACCCTCAGGGCTAGCCTGCGCCGCTTCCTCATTACGCAAGATGTGCAGAACACGTCCGACGCTATTGAGTCAAGCGTCGAGGCTTTGGCGCTCAAACAGGAAGCCGAGAACTCCCTGATTCGCTATCTCATCTGGGCGATTCCGTCGATCGGATTTATCGGAACGGTACGCGGTATCGGCCAAGCTTTATCGCAGGCGGACCGAGCCCTTGCCGGCGACATTGCTGGTATGACCGAGAGCCTGGGCGTGGCGTTCAATTCCACGCTCGTAGCGCTGCTGATTAGTATCGCCCTGATGTTCATGCTGCATCAACTTCAACGGTTGCAGGACAATCTCGTAGTGAATACGCAGGACTACTGCGAGGCTTTCCTGCTGAACCGGATCAGTTCAGTAGGTTCCCACTGAAACCGCGCCGCCTCATACCAGGATTTAACTTGGCCTTTCTGGACATCATGTCCTGCGGATTGGGTGCCATTGTCCTCGTGTTCATGCTGGTCAAGAAAAACGCCGGACCTCCCACTCCCAAGCCCCTTCAACTGGAGGCTGAACTGAGCCGCCTTGAGCAAGTCCAGCATGATCTCAACCAAGATCGGCAGACCGCTGCGGCACGCCAGCGTACGGTGGACACTCGAATTCAAGCACTGTCAGCCGAACTCGCCCGTTTGCAGGCCGAAGCGGAGCGCAGTCAAATCACCGCACAGACCACGCGCGATCGTATCGCATCCCTTGAACAGGCCATCCGACAGACTGCGGACGCCAAGACCGCGGACCCCATCGACATCCCTCAGGCAGGTGAGGAACAGTATCTCATCGGCCTCAAAGTGGCAGGAAGGAAAATTGGCCTGCTGATCGACAGCAGTGCTTCCATGACGGACGAGACCCTCATTGCTGTGATCCGCAGAAAAAATGCTTCGGATGCAGAAAAACAGGCCGGCCCCAAATGGCGCCGAGTTCAGGCTATTGTCGGTTGGCTGCTGGCCCGCCTGCCGGCCGACTCTGAGGTCACCGCTGTCACCTACAGCGGAGCGGTCCAGCATTTGGGCGGCCGTGGCTGGAAACCGGGCCGTACCTCGGCCGCTATCGAACATATTCTACGTGACCTCAATGCGATCGTCCCCTCGGGACCGACTAATCTGCATGCCGGTATTGACGCCCTCTATGCTCTGCAGCCCACCGCCGTGTATCTCATCACCGACGGCCTCCCGACGCAGGGTCGGGCGAGGACGGGCTTGGGAAGATTTAATCCTCTTTCTGAGTGTGGGTCGTTGTTGGGCGGCTCGCGTGTAGTATCCGGGGCGTGTCGAGCCGAGCTGTTTCATGACGCCATTCGCACAGTCGCCTCCTCCGCCTCCCCGGTCAATGTCATCCTGCTCCCGATTGAGGGTGACCCAGAGGCTGCGTATCGATACTGGATTTGGACTGCCCGGTCGGGGGGGATGCTCATTACGCCCGCGGACAGTTGGCCATGAAGCGTCCTGCCCGGTCTTCTGAGATTTTCAGTCTTTCTTTCCTGGATGTGGTTTCCTGTGGCTTCGGGGCGATTGTGTTGCTGGTGTTGATTTCCGATTTTTCAGAGGCTGTCCCGACAAGCCCCTGGTCTCGTGCCGAGGCCGTACTTCGGGAGATCCTGGACACTGAGGCGAAGGTCGAAGCCCTGCGTGCTGCATTAGCACAAGAGCGCGAGGTTATCGCCTCGCGCGAAGTTCGGCGGGCCCACCTGCGGGCCGCGGCAAAGGCGGCACGGGCCCGTGTTGCGACCGATGAAGAGGAGAACCGAACGCTTCACGAAAACCTGTCTGGATTAGTCCTGGCCCAACAAGCTCTACGTCGGGCCGCCACTCGGGTCGATACGGCCCAACAACGCGATGAGGAAGTTGGCGGGATTCCGGTAGACAGCGACTACGTGATCTTTATTGTCGATACGTCCGGCAGCATGCAGGGCATCTGGCCTCAAGTCGTGCGTGAACTCGAGAACGTCATCAACATCCATCCAAAGGTCGAAGGCTTTCAGATTCTTAACGATAATGGCGTACCTCTGCTTGACGGCTATGCCGGACGCTGGATTCCCGATACCCCCAAACGTCGCCAGAGCGTCATCAATCGCCTCAAAACATGGCAAAGCATGTCAAACAGCAGTCCGGTGGAAGGGCTGCAAGCGGCCCTGACGCGCTATGCCAAGCCCGGCGTCAAGCTCTCTCTTTACATCTTTGGCGATGATTACTCTGGCGGATCCTACGACCCCGTCATTGAGGTATTGGACAGGCTGAACACTAGCACCGGCTCGAATACGCGCTTGGCTAAGGTACACGCCGTTGGATTCGTTTCTCCGCTTGGGTCTGACCGCTTTCCCACTCTGATGCGCGAGGTGACCCGTCGCAACGGTGGGACCTTCATCGCTCTGCCGGTGCGCTAGGCAGAGTCGCCATGCATCGCCTCCACCCGAGAGCAGCAGCGAGGGGGAGGACGGCGTCGGCCCTGAGGGCGGCGAGGCGGGTGTGGAGGGCAGGGGGGTCGGCAGCGGGGGCGGCCAGCACCGGGCGGGGCCGACACCCCCGCCCCTCAGGGCAGGGCCCGTGGCGCATCGCCGGCCGGTCCGGGCGAGCGGAGCACCCGGCGCGGGCGACCGAGGCACCGGCGCGGGGCCTTGTGGGCGTCAGGCCCCCTCGGGAGCGCCCCCGCGCCTGAGCCTGGCCCCCCCTTTGCCGGGGGCCGCCGGCTGAGGCGCACGCCCGATGGGGCGGGCGAGCCTGAGGGAGGCCTGGGCGCGCTCCGGCGTCCGGGGGCCCCCCCTGTGCCCAGCCCCCCGCTTGGGCCCCGCGGGGGACACGCGTATGTCCCGCCTTCCCCTGCCTCTGGCGCGGTGGCAGCGCGCGCCCGGGGGGCCGCGCGTGCCGCCCTCACCGCCCCGCGTTGCCGCCCGCCCGGGTGGCCGCCCCCGCCCGCCCCGACTCGCCCGGTTTGCCCCGCCGCCGCCCTGCGAGACGGATCCCCCTGCGCCTCCGTCCCCTCAGCGTATTTTCCCATCGCCCCCCTTCCACCGACAATTGGTGGGAGCACCATACATCACCTCATCCCTTCCAAGGGAAGTCTGAATGTCGATTGAATCTAATCCACCGGCAGTGAATCAGGGTACCGTTCCCTGTAAAGAGAAATCACTCTCCAGCCCTCCTCACCTTGTTTCCGCCTCTCCGGCGCTATACATTCCTAGGCCATGTCTCCATTTGACCATCCGGGGGTGGGCCGGCTGATTCGTCTCGCACTGGAAGAAGACATTGGTCGGGGCGATGCGACCACACGAGCGACCATTCCGCTCAATCAGGCGGCCCGCGGAAAAATCATAGCCAAGGCTGACGTTGTGCTGGCAGGACTGCCAATGATTGCAATGGTTTTGGCGCAGACGGATAAAACGGCCGAGGTTCGTTTGCTCGTACAAGAAGGGAGCCAGGTTCCGGCTGGACGGGTTGTTGCCGAGGTGTGGGGACAGGCCGCCGGCTTGCTGACTGCGGAGCGAACCTTGCTCAACTTTCTGCAACACCTCTCCGGGGTGGCAACCCTGACTCGAAAATTTGTTGCGGCCGTAGCCGGCACCCACTGCTCGATTCTCGACACTCGAAAAACCCTGCCCGGCCTGCGCCTGCTGGATAAGTATGCGGTTGTCCAGGGTGGGGGAAGAAATCACCGCCTCGGGCTGGACGACGGGGTGTTGATCAAAGACAACCACATCGCCGTCTGCGGTGGGGTGGGTGCTGCGGTCCGCCAAGCGCGCAGTCAGGCGTCAACGTGGCTGCGTATCGAAGTGGAGTGCACAACTATGGCCGAGGTCGAAGAAGCCCTCGACGCCCAGGCCGATATCGTTCTGCTAGACAATATGACCACCGCCCAGATGACCGAGGCCGTGCAACTGATACGCGGACGGGCTTTGGTCGAAGCCTCGGGTAACATATCGCTGGCGCGTGTGCGGGAAGTGGCGGAAACGGGGGTGGATTTTATCTCGGTCGGTGTCCTGACCCATTCCACTCCAGCCGCAGACCTGAGTATGTCTGTGACCTGTGAGTCCGGGGCGTCGGGGCTGGAGTACGCTCATGGACGCCCGGCCTGACCGCGGCTTCGAGACCGCCCTGGTGTCTCAGTTGTCCCAACCAGCGACACGGCTGCTCGGGCGCCCGCTCCGTTTTCTGGACACCATCGATTCGACCAATACGTCGGCTGCCAAGCTAGCACGAGAGGGTGCGGCCGAGGGCACGATTGTGATTGCCGACGCGCAGACTGGTGGGAGGGGTCGTTTGGGGCGGAGTTGGATCTCACCGCCCGGAGTCAACCTCTATCTGTCGGTCATTCTTCGTCCCCGGAAACCTCCTTCAGCCGCACCCCAATTGAGCCTGCTCGCCTCCGTGGCCGTGTCCGAAGCCATCGCTCGACAGACGCAATTGGTGCCCTCCATAAAATGGCCCAACGATGTCCTGGTCTCAGGGAAAAAGGTGTGCGGCATCCTGACTGAGATGCAGGCAAACGGCTCGCAACTCAGGTCGGTCATTGTCGGTATTGGCGTCAATATCAATGCCCCGCTGGCATCATTTCCTGAGGAACTACAGGATACGGCCTCTTCGCTTTTCCTGATGCGTGGGGAGCCGATTGACCGGGCGGCGTTCACTGTCCGTTTGTTAACCCATCTTGAGAAACTATACGTTCTGTGGCTAGAAGAAGGATTCCCGGCAGTGGGTGCGGCCTGGGAAGGCTATGCGTCCGAGTTGTTGGGAAAGCCGATCACGGTGACAGCGCCTGAAGGGAGAATCTCAGGGACGGTGCGCGGCATTGACCGGGACGGTGCACTCCTGGTTGAATCCGTATCTCCAGAAGGGCCGTCCTCTCGTGTCCGGCGTGTCCTGACTGGAGAGGTGACCGTGGTTGAGGGCTATCGAAAGACGGGCACCGTGAACTGAGTAAGTGGCCATCCATGATACTTGCCGTCGATGTAGGGAATACGCATACGGTCGCCGGTCTCTACGACACACAAGATCTCGCCTATCACTGGCGTTTTGTGACCGAGGCGGAGCGAACGGCAGACGAGTATGGAGTATTGCTGCAAAGTCTGTTTACTGCGCGTGGACTCCGCCTCTCTTGCGTGACCGGTATTATTGCGTCGAGCGTCGTGCCGGCAATGGTAAAAACGCTCGAAGACCTCGCCCAGACGTATTTTCAGATGAATCCCCTCATTGTCGGCCCGGGCATCAAAACCGGGATGCCGATCCTGTATGATAATCCCCGAGAGGTTGGGGCCGACCGGATCGTGAATGCGGTGGCAGCCTATGAACGCTACCGGACCGCCACGATTATCGTCGATTTTGGGACCGCCACAACCTTCGACTATGTAACGCAAGCCGGAGAATACCTCGGGGGGGCTATTGTCCCCGGCGTTGGGATTTCCCTGAATGCGCTCTTTCACAAAACGGCCAAACTCTACCGGGTGGAACTGGTCAAGCCGCCCAAGATCGTTGGCCGCAATACGGTCAACGCCATCCAATCTGGCATCTATTACGGCTACACGGCTCTGGTTGACGGGATGGTAGAGCGTATTCAGCATGAAAATGGCGCGCAGGCCCACGTGATCGCCACAGGCGGGTTTGCCCGGCTGATCGCGGCAGAATCACGAACCATTGAGGAGGTTGATGAGTTCGTGACCCTGGAGGGTCTGCGTCTTCTGTATGAACGAAATTACTGAGAGCGGAGATGCGATATGCAGGCGACTGTGACGCAACGCAGTAACGCGGATCGTGCGACGCTTCCATGAAGGAGGGCAATATGGCTGCTGATGATATCCATCGCATCCGAACCATTGGACTACTCGCTGAAGGTGGAGCCGGCAAGACGACCCTAGGGGAGGCGCTCTTGTACGCCGCAGGTGAGACCACCCGCCAGGGACGGGTGGAGGATGAAAGCTCGGTGTTGGACTTTGAGCCTGAGGAAATGCGCCGCAAAACCACTCTCTCCACGGCCTTCCATACCCTGCACTGGAAGAAACACGACGTCTGTCTGGTGGACCCGCCTGGATACGCGAACTTTTTACCGGACACCCGCTATGCCATGGAGGCGATGAGCGGAGCCCTCTTCATCGCCGGCCCAACCGGCCAACTCAAGGTCGAGACCGAACGGCTGTGGAATTGGGCCGAGGATATTCAGCTTCCTCGCCTCGTCTGTCTGTCCCGGATGGACCGCGAGGAGGGGGAATTCGGCGCGGCTATCGATGCTCTGAATCGGACGCTTGAGACCACCCTGACCCCGATTCACCTGCCGATTGGCTCTCAGGCTGGCTTCCGGGGGGTGGTGGATCTGTTGTCTATGAAAGCCCTGATGTTTCACGGCGATAAGGGCGAAGTCGAGGCCGAGGCCATTCCCGATGACCTCCAAGGTCAAGCGGATGACTACCGGGAAAAACTGATTGAGGCGGTTGCCGAAACAGACGATGGTCTCCTGGCCCGCTATCTGGAGAGCGAGGAGTTGCGCGTGGAGGACATTGCCCGGGGATTGAGTGCCGGTGTGGCAGCCGCCCGGATTTTTCCCGTACTCTGTCTCTCCGGGAGCCAGACTCTGGGCATCCAGCCGGTGCTGAATGCCATGGTTGACCTGCTGCCGTCTCCGGCCTCCCGTCCGAGTGTGACCGGTACCGACCCGAAAACCCAGGAAGCGATTGAGCGCAGCCCCGACCCAACCGCGCCGTTTACCGCCCGTGTGTTCAAGACGGTTGACTCGCAGGCGGGCAAACTGGCGCTCTTCCACGTGATTTCTGGAAAAGTGGAGAGTGACTCAGGCGTGTATAATGCGACCCGTGATGCCAAAGAACGTCTCGGCCAATTGTTTCACCTGAAGGGCAAAAAACAGGAACCCGTGACCACGGCATTGCCGGGCGATATCATCGGTGTGGCCAAGCTCAAAGAGACGCATACCGGCGATACGCTGTGCGATGAAAAAAATCCCGTTCTCCTGCCCCCGTTGGTCGAGTTCAACCCGGCCATCTCGTTCGCCTTGGCACTCAAGTCTCGCGGTGACGAAGAAAAGATTATGGCCTCCTTGGACCGGCTCAATGAGGAAGACCCCGCCCTCAAGGTGGATCGGGATCAACAGTCCAACGAGATTCTCATCTCCGGGGCCGGCCAACTCCATATCGAAGTGGTGGTCGAAAAACTCAAGCGGAAATACGGCGTTGACGTGGAACTGAAAGCGCCCAAGGTGCCGTATCGTGAAACCATTACCGGCAGAACCGCGGCCCAGGGCCGCTTGAAGAAACAATCGGGTGGGCGAGGCCAGTTTGGCGATACCTGGCTGCGAGTCGGACCTCTCGCCCGCGGGGCGGGATTTGAATTCGTCAACGAAATAAAAGGCGGCGCGATTCCGCGCCAGTATATTCCGTCAGTGGAAAAAGGGGTGGTCGAGGCCCTGGGCAAAGGATTTCTGGCCGGCTATCCCATCGTGGATGTCCAGGTGGTGCTATATGACGGCTCCTACCACGAGGTGGACTCCTCGGACATGGCGTTTCAGATTGCCGGGTCCATCGGTATCCAAAACGCGCTGGAAAAAGCGAAGCCGGTGTTGCTGGAGCCCATTATGCACCTCGATATCGCCGTGCCAGAGGAGTATATGGGTGATATCAGTGGCGATATCAACCGGCGACGTGGCAGACTCGTGAGTGTCGACGCCAAGGGCAATAACCAGATCATCAAGGCCTCCGTTCCCATGGCTGAGATATTGACCTATGCGCCTGATCTCCGGTCTATGACAAGTGGACGCGGCACCTTTGAGGTCGGTTTTTCGCACTACGAACAAGTGCCGCATCATTTAACGGAAAAAATCATCCAGGAGAGCAAGCAGGCGAAAGAGGAAGCCAGCCATTAGGCAAATGGGCGATTCCGCGAAGGCCTCTGCCTGTCCGCAGGGCACGAGAGGAGGCCGAGACATTGACAATCTCACTCGGGCTATACTAGGGTGGCACCTCGTTTTGAAAAGTCCTCATCAGCAAAAACAACAGCTCACATCGCAAACCGAGACACTATCTATACCAGAGTTCGCTCGCCGTTCATTTGCAGGAGGGTTCCTTATGGATGCCAAAGAAGAAGAGTTGATCCGCTCCTTACTCGAGACTGACCCCGAACTCCGCCGCCACTATGAGGAACACGCTCAGCTCAAACAGCGCCTTCAAGAACTCAGAGCAAAACCCTTCCCGACCGAAGAAGAAGAGGTCGAAGAAAAAACGATTCAAAAACAAAAACTCGCGGGTAAAGATCGTATGATGGAAATCCTCGCCCGCCACAAACGACAAGCCGTATAACCGAAGACTGCGGCGTTCACGATTGCGACTCGCCTAGGAGGCCCTCAAGCCCCGTTCACATGGCTGGGTCGTCGCCCGGCTAAATGCCGCCTTCTCAGAAGCTCGTTGAGCAACAGGCTCTATGCGTCACACAATCTCCATCCTCGTCGAGAATGAATTTGGCGTTCTCGCCCGGGTCGCCGGACTCTTTAGTGGCCGCGGCTTCAATATCGATAGCCTGAGCGTGGCAAAAACCCTGGACCCCTCATTATCCCGTATCACGCTCGTCACGGAAGGCGACGATCAGATTGTCGAGCAGATTACGAAACAGCTCAATAAACTGATCTGCGTCATCAAAGTCAGTGACTTCCAAGACACGCCTCACGTGGAACGTGAGATGGCGCTCATCAAGGTCGCGGCAGACGAGCGCACACGCGCCGAAATCCTGAATATCATCGATATCTTCCGAGCCAAAGTGATCGACGCTGGGCCGCGCTCCTTTGTGGTCGAAGTGACCGGTGATGAGGGAAAAATGACGGCCGTCCTGGATTTGCTCAAGCCGCTGGGCATAAAGGAGGTCGTGCGAACCGGGAAAGTCGCTGTTCAGCGTGGGCTTCAGACACTCTCAGCGACGGCCGCGGACACGACACTAGACCGGCAGCGAAAAGTCCGCCGGCTGCGCTAGGGAAATCCAGAGGCCCTCCATGATGAGTACGGGCGAGAGAACTCGGGAGGATACAGACAAAAGGAGTAAGGAGCATGAATATTTACTATGACAACGATGCCGACTTATCCCTGCTCAAGGGACAGAAAATCGTCATTGTCGGGTATGGCAGCCAGGGCCACGCCCATGCCCTCAACCTGCGTGATTCCGGGATGGACGTCCAGATTGGGCTGCGGAAAGACAGCGGTTCCTGGACAAAGGCCGAGGAGGCGGGTTTTGTGGTCCAGGAGGTCGGAGCGGCCTCGGCTGACGCCGATATCATCATGATCCTGACGCCCGACGAGGTCGCCAGCGAGATGTATGAGTCGGATATCAAAGCCGGCCTCAAAGCCGGGAAATACCTGGCCTGTGCACACGGATTCAATATCCATTTCAAGAAAATCGTTCCGCCTGACGCCGTGAATGTTTTCATGGTCGCCCCTAAAGGGCCGGGTCATCTCGTCCGGAGTGAATTTGAGAAAGGGCGTGGGGTGCCCTGCCTGATCGCGATAGCGCAAGATCCGTCCGGGGATGCCAAGTCGGTGGCCACGGCCTATGCCTCGGCCATCGGTGGCGGACGCGCGGCGATTTTGGAGACCTCGTTCAAAGAAGAGACCGAGACCGATCTGTTTGGAGAACAAACCGTTCTGTGCGGCGGAGTGACCGAACTCATGCGAGCGGGTTTCGAGACCTTGGTCGATGCCGGATATGCGCCGGAGATGGCATATTTCGAGTGCCTGCACGAAATGAAGCTGATCGTGGACCTCATCTATGAAGGGGGGATCACGAATATGCGCTATTCCATCAGCAATACGGCCGAGTTTGGGGATATGACCCGTGGTAAACGGGTCATTGGAAACGAAACCCGTGAAGCGATGAAGCATATCCTGGCTGATATTCAGTCTGGAAAATTTGCCGATGAATGGATAAATGAGTATCGGTCTGGCCTACCGCGCTTTCATGCCCTGCGTAAAGAGGGTGCGCGTCATGTGGCTGAAGTTGTCGGCGACAATCTGCGCGGCATGATGCCCTGGCTCCAGCAAGACCGGTTGGTCGATAAGGCGAAAAATTAACTGGGGACACAACGGGGCTGACCTACGGGGAGGGGAGCCTGGCCTCCTCTTTTCGTCTCCTCCGTTTTGATTATGCATTTCGCGCGTGAGGGATATCCCTGGATCCTTGGGTTTGGCTCGCTCTCGCTCGTACTCGGCCTGCTCGGCTTTCACTTCTATGGTTGTATTCTTCTTGGGCCCACCCTCTTTATTGCCTTTTTCTTTCGTGATCCCGATCGCGAGATTCCTGACGATACCGATGCGATTGTCTCTCCTGCCGATGGGCGGGTGGTAACGGTCGAGCCGCTGGCGCATGGTCCATACGTCTCGGAGCAACCTGCTTGCCGGGTCGGCATCTTCCTGTCTCCGCTCAATGTGCATGTCAATCGTGTGCCGGTGACCGGAAAGGTCACCCGGATTCGCTATCGGCCGGGAAAATTTCGCGCCGCGTTTGCCACTGATGCCGCCGAGGTCAACGAGCAGAATGCCGTCAGTATTCAGGACGCCCACGGTCGTCGGGTTGTCCTGGTCCAGATTGCTGGTATGCTGGCCCGACGTATTGTCTGTCGTCTGACGGAGGGAGAACAGGTCCGACAAGGCGCCCGGTACGGCATGATCATGCTGGGCTCGCGGGTGGACGTGTATTGTCCGGCAGAGGTAGAGTTGAAAATATCCGTCGGACAACGAGTCAAGGCCGGAGAGACGGTGATCGGCGCATACCGCGGCCGTGCGAAAACGTAACAGGGAGTTGCCCGTGGCTATGCAGACCCGTAGAAAAGTCCGACGGCTGCCAACCCGCAAAAACATCCACCCCCCCCTGCGCAAGGGCGTCTATCTGCTCCCCAATCTTCTGACGACGGGCGGACTGTTCTGCGGGTTCTATGCCAGCGTGACCACCCTGCAGGGAGAGTTCCGAGTTGCGGCGGCCGCGATCCTGATTGCTCTGATCTTCGACTCTCTCGATGGCCGTATTGCTCGTATGACGAAAACCTCCAGCCGTTTTGGCGCGGAATACGATTCCCTGTCCGACCTGGTCGCTTTTGGTGTGGCCCCCGGGTTGTTGGCCTATCGCTGGGCGCTGGAGCCGTGGGGCGCGTGGGGGTGGTTGGCGGCCGCATTATACGTAGTGTGTGGTGCCCTCCGTCTGGCGCGCTTTAATGTCCAAAGTGGAGTGGTGGATAAGGAGAGTTTCGTTGGTCTGCCGATCCCGGCTGCGGCAGCCGTCATCGCAACGACGATTTGGGTGTACGACTACCTGGGTGGGGAAGGGACGACAAGTAAGCATATGACCCTCCTCATGTTGGTGTATGTACTGGCTGGCCTGATGATCAGTACGATTCGCTACGCGAGCTTTAAGGACCTGAATCTCCGGGACCGTCAGCCCTTTGGCCTGCTGGTTGTAGGCATTATTCTCCTACAGTTGACTATCGCTGAACCGCAGATCATGTTATTTGCCATTACCGGTGCGTACACCTTGTCCGGCCCGGTCGGTGCGGCCCTGCGTCTGTGGAAAAATAGATGGCCAGAGAAAGCCGGACCTGACGTTACCCTTGTCCAACCAAAACAGACCGGTGAACCCTCTGAGCGGTTGCCCCGTTCACTTGACAATGAGAAAAAGGGTTCGATATAGAGTACATGATGAACATGACAAACACGTCAGGTCTCCTACTCGACCTCCTGCTTAGTATCCCGCCTGAGGGATCCGAGGGAGGTGTATAGGACACACCAGACTCTTGGAGGCCACGGGCGGAAGCGCTGATCCGTGGCCTCTTGTTTTAGAGGGCTGCGGATATACTCGCAGCCCTCTCTTTTTATATGGAGAACACACAGGAGGACGCTATGGAACGCGAATGTGTAAAGATTTTTGATACCACGTTGCGCGACGGTGAGCAGTCGCCCGGCGCGACCATGAATATTGAAGAAAAGGTGATGGTCGCCGGACAACTCGAAAAGCTCAATGTGGATGTGATCGAGGCTGGCTTTGCCGCGTCGTCAGAGGGCGACTTTGAATCGGTCCGGCGTGTTGCCGAGCTCGTCTCAACGCCTATTGTCCTGAGCTTATCGCGCACCAAGGAAGACGACATACGGCGCGCCATTCGGGCCGTGGAGAAGGCCAAGCATCCTGGGGTGCACATTTTTATTGCGACCTCCGATATCCACTTGAAACATAAACTCATGATGAGTCGTCAGGAGTGCGTTGACGCTGCGGTCTGGGCGGTCGAATACGCAAAAAAATCCCTGGACTATATCGAGTTTTCAGCCGAAGACGCCTCTCGTACGGACCGTGACTTTCTGGTCCAGATTTTCGGGGAGGTCATTCGGGCCGGAGCCGTGACCATTAATGTCCCGGATACCACCGGCTATGCCGTCCCCCATCAGTTCGGGGCGCTGTTTCGATATTTGCAGGAGACGGTCCCTGGTGGTGGAGACGTGACGTGGAGTGCCCATTGCCACAACGATTTGGGTTTGGCCGTCGCGAACTCCCTGGCAGCCATTGAAAACGGTGCCCGCCAAGTAGAGTGCACGATTAACGGTATAGGCGAACGCGCGGGGAATACGTCCATGGAAGAAGTGGTCATGGCGCTCAGAACACGCGAGGATGTGTTCGCCAATGTTACCACTCAGGTCGTAGCCGAGCAGATTTACCCTTCCAGTCAGCTCCTGTCGCAAATCACCGGCATTACGGTTCCCATCAACAAGCCGGTGGTCGGCGACAATGCCTTTGCCCACGAGGCCGGCATTCACCAGGACGGTGTCCTGAAATACAAGCTGACCTATGAGATCATGCAACCCCAGACGATAGGCTTGGACAGCAATCGACTCGTCTTGGGGAAACACTCGGGTCGGCACGCCTTTATCGAGCGGCTGAAATTCCTGGGCATTGATTACACGGGGACCGATATGAATAAGGCCTTCCTGCGTTTCAAGGCCTTGGCCGACAAGAAGAAGAGCGTCTACGACGAAGACCTGATGGCAATTGTCATGGAAGAGACGGCTCGCCTCCCCGAGAAGTACGAACTGATGTATATGAATGTCACCTCATCCAGCATGGCGGTTCCGCATGCCACCGTGAAGATGAAGGTGAACGGTGAGGAATTGCTTGAGAACGCCTCTGGTGACGGGATGGTTGACGCCTGCTATAAGGCGATTGCCCAGATTGCGCAGATGGACCTGAAGTTAGAGCGCTACTCGGTCAAATCCATCACCGGCGGGACCGATGCCCAAGGCGAGGTCTCGTGCCTCCTGCGCAAAAACGGAACCTCCGTGAACGGCCAGGGATCCCACACCGACATTATTATGGCCAGCGCGTTGGCCTTCACGAATGCGCTCAACAAATTCGCGCAAATGGAACGCTATGGAGACCGGTCCGGCGTCCACCGTGAGGGGCCATAGCTCTCGTTCGCGTGCCGACGGGCCAGTATCAAGGGGGGCGGGCCAGGTGGCCGCCCCTATTTGCCTGTGCTCCGGTTTATGATGGGTTTGACTGACGGATAAGGAGAAAGCATGGGGCATCGTATTGCAGTATTTGGCGGCGACGGCATTGGTCCCGAGGTCATGAGGGAGGCAATCAAGGTCCTCGAGACTGTCGGCTCGCGAGGTGACATTGCGTTTTCTTTTGAGTCGGCTCTGGCGGGCGGATGCTCGATTGACGAACACGGCGTGGCCCTGACGGATTCGGCCCTGCGACTCGCCAAAGAGAGTGATGCCGTGCTGCTCGGCGCCGTCGGGGGGCCGAAGTGGGACGATCCGAAGGCCTCGGTTCGGCCCGAGCAAGCCATTCTCGGGCTGCGTAAAGAGTTGGCACTTTTTGCCAATCTGCGGCCGGTCCAGGTCAACCGCCATCTGCAGTACGCCTCGACCTTGAAACCCGAAGTCCTGGAAGGCGTCGACCTCATGGTCGTCCGGGAACTGACCGGGGGCGTCTATTATGGCCGGCCGAGCGAGCGCCGGACCGGCGCGTCCGGGCGGGAGGCGGTCGATACGATTTTCTATACCGAAGGGGAAGTCGAGCGACTGATGCGCACTTCATTCGACTTGGCGCGTAAACGGCGCAAGAAGCTGACCTCGGTCGATAAGGCCAATATTATGGCGTCCTCGCGCATGTGGCGCGAAGTCGCTCATGAAGTCGCTCAAGAGTACCCGGATGTCGAGTATGAAGATGTGTTGGTGGACGCCATGTCGATGCATTTGATCCGGCGACCCGCCGACTTTGATGTGATTGCCGCGGAAAATATGTTTGGTGATATTTTGACGGACGAGGCCTCAATGCTAGCCGGATCCATGGGTCTACTGCCTTCTGCGTCGCTGGGCGAAGGCAGCCGCGGTCTGTTTGAGCCCATTCATGGCACAGCGCCGGACATCGCGGGTCAGGACAAGGCCAACCCATTGGCTATGATTCTGTCCACCGCGCTCATGCTGCGCCTCTCCTTCGGCCGGGACGAGGCCGCCCTCGCGATTGAAGAGGCGGTTGATCAGGTGCTGGGGCATGGTTACCGAACGCCGGATATTGCCCAGCCTGAGTGTCGCGTCGTCGGCTGCCAGGAAATGGGCCGGCTCGTCCGGGAGAGGTTAGGCGGGGAAAACTGAGGCCTCAGAAGCGCCCGGCGACGGGACAGCGGCTTGGCAAGGAAAGGCCTCATTTGCCGGTCATGGGGGTGGAGGCGAGCCGGCCCGGTCGTATGGGCCTGCCTGACCCAAGCTGCTCCACCGACCATCACAGAAGCCGGCGGACCCTCAATCAGCGGGCCCGCCTTCATAGGGCCGAGGCAAAGGCAAAACCAACGATGCTCCCCGTAAGAAGCGTGCCGACCCAACGGGAGACGTATCCACTCCAGATAGGAGGAAATCCGCTCCTCTGCGCCCTCGACTGGGGTATCCTCTCGCCTTTCTCGTAGCCCCCCCCGTATGTCATCGCCTTAAATCAGTAAGACAGGGCCTTATCTGCTGCTCTGAAACTTTCGCAGACAATTTTCCAACAGCCTGACCGATGGGCGGGTACCATACTGTACGGTGCGCACCCATTTTGCATAGCACGTTCCCAGGAGTCGGTCGCCTGTGTCGGTGAGCATGGAGGAGGTGAGCGCAAAGTCCGAGTCGATGCCCATCTCTACAGCCTCATGTCCTTCCGCCGACAGCAGGTTCTGGGACTCAAGCCAACGCATCACGACAGAAAAATGGACCTTCGCAGCTTGCAGACTCGGGCAGGTTTTCCCATCTGGAAAGTGCCAGGACACCTTGTCATACGTCGCCCCACTTCCCATTACACCCTCCGTACGACTTCTGTTTTCACGTCCGGAGCGAAGCGGACTAACTCGTCGGTACGACGGTCTAGGATGTAGTCGCCCCCAGCATCACGGATTCGTTCTTCTTTCGCCACTTGAGCGGCCTTGTCTGCGGTTTCGGAGGTCACCTCGACTGACCTAACGATCTCTCCGTCCTTAATCACCGCGAAGTCGATTTTGCGAGACTCGCCTGTTTCTGGATCCCTGACAATTCCCCTGTTCTCGTCACGTAGATAGGACTGGCTCTCAATCGAGTAGCCAGCCTCCCCGGGGTACTCGCGTAGCAATTCGCCGCTTACCACCTCTTCTCGCACGAGGCCGGCCTCTCTATTGGTCGCTAAGACCTCTCGTCGTACTTCACTCAGTGTCGCTTCATTGCGCGCAGCCAAGGAGTCGATTGGGTCGAACCTGAGCGTATCGAGTTGTTGGAGCAGCCCCTGTTCGCCAACAAGCGTCTCTGCCGCCTCGGTCGCAGTCTCACGGAGGTCTTGAGCGATTTTTACTTCGGCCAGCAATTCGCTGGCCGAAGCCCGTGCTATTGCAGCGGTCAAGGGTTCCACGGTGCTCCTCCAAGCCGGGCTATGACTCGTTTTGCCGTCTCCCGTCGAACGTCAGGGATGTCCACAATAAAGTAGGTCCTGACGATACGGTCTATAGCAGGAGCATCGTCAACCGTAATCCTCGCTCCAAGCGCTCGGTCGAGAGCGAGTTCATGTATCCGGCGGATCGCGCCATCCTGTATGTCCGTCACCCCCCATCCTTGCGCAATCCACTGTTGAAAGTCCGGGCCAGCCTGCTCGTCGCCGTCCAGCAGGGCAGTAACGAGGGGCGTGACTGTGCGGACCGAGCCGTCTTTCAAACAAAAGGTGCCGTTCGCCAACAGTTCGACGATACCGGTGCTCAGGAAGCTTTTGATGGATGACTCCGAACTGCTGTGATTGTGCTGGAGAAGCAGAGACTTTACCTGCGCGATGGCTCTATCTGCATAGCTCGGACACTCTGACGATTCGCCGCATGCAAGCGTACAAAGGAGTCGTGAGACCACGGCATATCCATCTGGACCCAGAGTATGCCGGACAGCCGTTGCTTCGGCCGTTTCCTCGGCATCTGCGGCCATGTATGGGAGCCTCTCCTCGTAGATCTCATGGACCCTATTATCACTGACTTTTCGCGGATGGGGAGGCTGCTTGATTTTGACTTCAATCGGTCGCTGCATCCCTTCCCTTGCATAGAGTGCGTGGCCGGTCTGGAGAGAGGTGAGGTAGATTGCCTCGTATTCTTTCAAACCGAGAGTCGAGGCGAGCAGCGCCTGATCCTCGTACGCTACCAATCTATGGACAATTTTGGTGTTTGTGTTCTTGATGACATCGGGCAGCAGTTTGGATGGAATCTGCTCAACCACGATCACCCCTTGGCCCACCGAACGCATCTCGGAGACCGCGTTTGCGAAGAACTCGACAGCCTTGCCACGCGGGTTGCCGAGATGTTCGGTTTGACGCTCCTGCGTAACGTTCCTGAGGAGACGGTGGGCCTCTTCAATGACAAGAATGTGCTGAAGTTCAGATCCCTGTCTTGGAGCGTAGGGATTGCGAGCAGGATCCTTGGTTTGCCGGTACTCGCTAATGAGTGTGAGGAGCAATCCGACAAGGAAGGCCTTGTCGTCATCGTCTGAGAGGGCCTCCAATTCAAGCACAGTCGGATGATCCAGTAACTCTTCCATGGGAGGCGGCTCTGACGAGTTGAACAGCAGACCTTTGGAGCCCACGGCGAGGCTGTCTAGCCGAGTGATGATGGCCGTCCTGATATTGTCCGAGAGTTCTCCCCTGTAGTCGAGCTGGGACTGGACATAGTCCTGAACCTCGTCCCGCAGGTCGAGAAGGGTAGGGAAATAACACCGTGACTCTCTCTCCTTGTACCGCTGCTCGTTCGGCTGGCCGTCGGGGTCAAGGAGTTGCGGGTGCGTACCGGCAGTCAGGTCCCATCCACGCTTCCGATAGATGTTGTGGAGACACTGCTCAACGATGTACGGCATCGGGCCGTAGAGTGAAAAGCTGGCGTTAAAAATTGCCTTGAGATAATCAATATGAACGCCTGCTGGCACACCGTACATGATATGGAAAGGATTCAATTGTAGTGGCGCGATTGAGGCATCTCCAGGTGCGAGGATCCGTAGTCGCTCTGCCAGTGAGGGGCAACCCAGCAGTTGGCGGTAGTCTCGTTTTGCCGACTCCAACACGAGGAAAGGTACGTGCGCTGATGCCAGTATCTCCTTGACGGTCGTGGTCTTTCCGGCACCTGTCAGGCCGCATACGAACAGGTGTTTGGTGAGATCGGCCGAGCTGAGGCGTACGTCAACCCCTTCGAGTGGACGGCCGTGGTCACAGATATTGCCCAGAGAATGACTATCACTAGACGAGATGGGGCGGACATCCGTCAGACTCAAGACGGGTGTCCGGCGAATCTCATATCCAGGCAAGTTTTCCGATGGTGGCGCAGAGAGGGATGCCAACTCTTCGCTGGTCAGATAGGAAGCGAGGCTACGTGGGAAGACGGAACTCACCTTATCCGCCTTGGGAACAAGTAACGGGCAGTCATCATTGAGATCTGCAGCGTATGCACGCGGGGGAATTGCGACGGTACTGGGCTTGGCCAATGCTCCGAGTAGGACGCCCGCCAGAATGTCCCGTCCGGGTTGCGTGGCTGTAGCAAAGGTAATAGCGGTCTCCCATGCGCCGACATTGGCAGCCTTCATCAGCCGATCGCCATGGTGTTGTGCAAGGTGCTCCAAATCCAGCGCCATGCTGTCCTGCTCCTCTTGTGAGAGACTCTCGCTCCAGTGAGATTCGCCTCCGACGCCTCTTGTCCTACCTTGGTTTACTGTCTCCTGGTAGGATTCCGAGAGCTGGCCGCCGAGGAGCAGGTTTTTCAGCTGCGAGCCGATGTGGGGGCCTTCTGTTGTCGCCCTTGAGCGTGAGCCGCCGTCGGTCCTGTCCTCATGCCATGAATGCGAGCCTCCGCCTCCGTGTTGCCTTGTACGCCGTGCCATCTTGTGGCACGTGTCTTGCGCCTTCCAGAGGGCACGCTGTTGCTGGGCCAACTCGTCCCGCGCCACTGGCCGCGCCATCAAGAGCAATATATACTCCTCGCCGTGCATGGCCCTCAATATGGCTGGGAGACTGAAATGTTGCCGTTCGTCGTCAATCTTGAGCGTGGGTATGCCAGCAATGATCCCGCCATAAGTCTTACCTGGCGTGAAGGATTCAACGGTTGTCGTTTCCTCGAACCGAAGGTCGAGACCGGGAAGGAGACCTCTTAGTCTCCGCTCGAACACATATGGGTCACTTTCACCAGTATCGCCCGCCGTCATGAAGCCGAGATAGAGCGCGACACCAGAACGGGAGCCGACGGCCGCGGTGAGAACGGTCCATCTTGCACTATGGGCGGCAGACAGAACGCTTCGGTAACGCTGCTCAATGAATGGTTGAATGTCGTCCACATCGTCGGGTAAAACCGCTGAGGAAGCTCTGAAAAGATAGAATCTGCGGAGGAGTCCTCCAGGCTTGGCCGGGGCAGCCTCTACGTAGGACGCGAGAGCGTCGTCGGGAGATACTTCCAAAAAGGGAAACATCTCCCGGAGAGCCTTTTCTATCTGACGGCCTTGATCCATTAGGTCACTCTCTCATTCGCCCATCCCCCGTCGTCCTGAAATTCCCTGAAGGCTGAGACGAAGAAGTCTTCAACATTAGCCAACCACGCCGTCACCTGTTGCTCTGATTGCGTTACGTAATCGTCCACCTCGTTCCGTAGCCGCTGGAGAGCGGTGCCGCTGGTGGCTGTGTGGGCGATTCGGAAGGCGACCGCAGCAGCGACAAGAGTCGCTGCTCCCCCCACGAGGCGAGGGATCAGTCCTCTCAGCAACAGCGCGGTCATGAACCCGCCGGTGGTGGCTGTCAGGCCTGCCGCAATCCCACCAACTATCACCCGGGGGTCGGCTGAAAACTCTAGAGATTCAGGCTCCAGAGAGAGAGATTCCTTGACGCGACTCCGGAGGTCGAGGTCATAGAATGCATTTTTGGCCGCCGTCGGGGCGTCGGCCAATTCTGCTATGGCATCTTCCATCAGGTAATTCAGCAAGGTGTCGAGGAGAAGCTGAGCCCGCGCGTCGATCCTGGCAGGCACGTGCTTTTTAAGGTGGCACCGCTCTTGGTCGAGGTCCGCATCTGATTCAAGATAGCCGCTCAGATCTTTGTGCAGTTCCTTAAACTCCCTATGTATATCCGCCGCGATTCGCTCTGTTGCTTGATGGTTCACCGAATATCTCCCAATATGTCGTCAATACGTTCTACCTCGTCCTCTCTGACTTTTCTTTCTGCTCCGATCTTCTTGATCTTTTCCAGTATCTCATTGTTTTTGGCTTGGCTCTTTTTGATTTCCTCCAGTGTCTTGCTACGTGTATCTATCAGGATATTCAGCTCATCCCGGAATCTCTTCCCATAGTAGTGGACAATGCTTTTTAAAGTCGATAGACCGTTCTCCACCCCCTCCTCTATCTTCTTCTGGGCAATGCTTTTGAAGTTATCGAGAGCTCTGCTCTTGTTAATCACCCTCGACTTCTTCTTGAACTGTCTAAGGCCGAAAGTCGCAACCTTCTGAACCCATTCCCAAAGCCCTTTGGGCTTTCTCGGCTCCTCGCGTTTTTCATACGCCAGCTCCTCTGCCTCCTTCTTGATTTTCTCAGCGTTGACGGTAGGCGCCGTGATGGCATGCTTAGCCTTGAACTCCTCACCTAGTCGCTCCGATTCCTCTCTAAATCGTACCTCTACCTTCTTAGCAGTGTCGTCGATGAGTGAGTGCAGTTCGATATAAAAATTTTCAAGTGCTTTCCGGGTTACGACGTCTTTTTTGGCCTTCTTAATCTGACGATTGTATCCTTCCTTGAGTTTATTAAGAGAAGGGATGTATCCCGCCCCGACTCCGGTAAAGTCCTTGCGGATGCCCTCGGAAAATTTGTTCATTAAGTGTTGGTAGTCAGCTAAGAGCTCTTGTATCTTGTTGATATCGTTCTCGAACGTCTGTGGGTGTTTCCTCTTCTTTTCCCAATGGTCGATACTCTCTTCATCCTGTACGATTTGATTTTTGTATGCTCCCCTCACTAAACGAAGAAGGTCCGAGAGTTCGATCGAAGGTATCTTCATTGAGAAACGCTTAAGGAGGCTTTCGAGTTCGTCGAAGTTCGATAATTTGTTCAATTCACGCTGAACGGTCTCGAGATTGGAGTTGTTTCCAATACGGCTAAGGATTTTGTTCAGCAGGTCCTGCTTGGCCTCAAAGATATACTTTTCGCTATCTGTTTTGGAGTTCCGCTGTTGACATTGGTAGTAATTCTTTAGTGAATCTGCAGAGCCGAAATCCCTGATCTCTCTGGAAACGATTTTGTGTAGGGAGTCCACGGACAGAATTCGATCTTGGCCGATCACTCCATTATATAGGCGGTGGGCCTCCTTGGTCTTTTCTTTGGTTCCATATTCACTGTTCCCGCTGTGGGTTAGGATCAGGAATAACGCATCCTTATCGCGCTCAGTCACGACCTCGTCTACGAAGTCGTAAAAGGACTGACTCTCGACAGAAGAGGTGAGCGGGAGGACGAACAACACCGCGTGAGCTTCCCGGATATATCCGTGGGTAACATCCTTGATTTTGCCGATGGCGTTGACACCTGGGGTGTCAACAAGACGCAACTCCTTGGAGGCGTACTTGAGGGGGAAGTGGTATATTATTTTAGTAGGGGCGCTATCGGAGTTTCCATCCCCTTGGCTGCTTCGGTCTTTATCCCTGATAGTCGCTAACTGTTTCAGGCACTGAGATACCTTGTCCTCGGGCACTGTCTCAGAATGTCCATCGGCGTAGTGAACCTCAAGATATTTCTCCTCAGACTTGCATATCTCGACGACGGTGCTTGAGGTCTGTAGGGTGCCGGTCGGTAGAATGTCCTCTCCGAGAAGCGCATTGATCAATGTAGACTTCCCAGCCTTTGCTTCCCCTACCACAGCGAGCACGTATCGACCATTGATCACTTCCTTGACACGGGTTTCCAGGGCGACTTTGACATTGTCACCGGTATTATTATGGTAGCGGAGATATCGCTTACATATATCTAGGACTGCGGTCTTCGCATTGTGGTAAGGCTGGTCTATCATAAACTCCTCCTATTTCTGCTTGTGGCGCAGTTTGGAATTTTCTTCTTGCCGGTTGTTGGGCGGGTTGTGTGCGCTGAATCTCGCCGTGCCAAGCCAGACTTATGGCCCTTAGCCCCCATGTCTCCAAATGCGGCTCCTGCTGCCTTGGATCCCATCGGGGAGGCATAGGCTACCTTGGATCTCAATGGTGGGGCACGAGAGGCAGACAGGATCAACCGCTACCGCGTTTATTCTGCTTATAATATCGAGATTATCGCCCGTCCAGATACCTACACCTACACACCTACACGGACAACCGACAGGAAGGCACCAAACCCCTTCCGCTCTGCCCTCATCCGAACACAAGCCCCAGCATGGGAAGGTCCTGGCCCGGAGCGTCGGGTGCTTCCCATTCGGTGGCCACGCTGTTGTGTGAAATGTCGCTTGATTACGCATGGGGCCCCCATAGGGAGCCGCCACTTGCCGCTCTCGTTATGTGGGGATCTGGGCATAGGTCTGGCCGCCATAGGGCCATACCCGCGGGCTGCTGGGGCTTTCGTGCGGGTCGGGAAGTAGGGGGCGATCCTATGCGCCATACCCGCGGACTGCTGGGCTTTCTCCGCAATCTTGGGCGCCGATCTGGAGTGTGTACCCGCCACCCGCGCGTCACCACCCTGCGCTGCCCCGGAGCAATTCCCATGTCTTGCATGTCACCGACGGCAACATAGAAATCCGGTTGACGAACTAGGGGGGCGGCGCGAGGCCCCCGCGGACTTTATATGCTCCTTGTGGTCTGACCCTCTCCTCTCCTGGGTCTACTATATTCCACCGCTGGGCGTTGGGAAATCCGCCCTGGTTAATTCTAGACCTGGGGAATATATCCGCTCATGGCAACATACATCCTCAACGGGGTAGCACGGGCGCCCTTTGGAGGGATCCCCTGAGTGCGGTCCGCCGCCAGATTTCAAACTGAAGGGACACTATCCTACCCGGATGCCTGCCAATGGACAATGCTAGGGAGAAGGGATCTGTTCGCTTATGGGCACTTGAGCAGGGCATACCAGTGAAACGCCACGACAACAAGCGCGTGTGTAATATGTCCCCGGCGGATAAGATCAGGGATATGAGCGAGTGGGACGAGTACGACCTCGGTTTCCTCGGTCGTGTCAAAGTTCGGCTCAAAGCACTTTTCAACATTACGAGCCAGAAAGCTGTGGCAGCGATTGCCCTGAATGGCGGGGTTGGGATGGACCGCGCCCAGCGGAATAATATCCTCCGAGTCATAGCCGGTCTCTTCTTGCATCTCCCGACGGGCGGCGTGCAATGCTGAGGAGTCTTCTCGGTCTACCATGCCCCCCGGAATTTCGAGGGTCATATCGTTCGTCCCGTGCCGATATTGCCGGATTAGCACAACGCGGTCATCGGCTGTTACGGGTATGATATTGACCCAATCACCGCTATCGAGCACGAAGAAGTCGTGCTCCTCGTTTGTCCGAGGTGAACGAGAGCGGTTCTTTCGCAGCGAAAAGATGCGACATGAATAGACGGTTTCAGAGTCGAGACGTTGCCAGGGCTTGAGCTTGCCTGGTGGCGAATCTGACATAACGCAACGCTAAAATAGCCGTCGGTATTCGATAGCCGGGCAGCGATCCATGACCACGGTGAGCCCTGCGGCGCACGCCCGCTGTGCCGCAGCAGGGTCAATGACACCTAATTGCAACCACAGTATGGACGCGCCTGCGGCTACGGATTCCTCGGCGACTTGACCGACGAACTGCGAGCGCCGAAACACGTCCACCATCTCGATGCGAGTCGGCACGGCGTGCAGGCTCGGGAAACACGGCTCGCCCAGCACCTCCTGGCAGTGCGGATTCACCGGAACAATCGTATGGCCCTTGGCCTTGAGTAAGGCAGCGATCTGATGGCTGTCCCGACGCGGGTCAGGCGAACAGCCGACAACGGCAATGGTCCGTGGGGTTCCCAGAATACCCCGGACCGTGGTGTCGTCTGGATTCGTAAAACCAGCCCAGGATGACGGATGCGACATGGTGATCACGCGGCCCGCTGCAGAAGGGCGTCAAACGAGTGCTCTAGACAGCGTTTAATCTCGACCATGCGCGCCCGAAAGGCCTCTTCGCCCTGCATGGCCGGATCCTCGATGTCGCCCTGCTCACCGGCAAACTCTTTGAGGGTAAAGGCCGCTTTACCGTCTGCCTCGGGGTAGGCGTCGAGCATGGATTTCTGCTCGTCCGTCATAGTGAGGATGAGGTCGGCGTTGGCGATAAGCTCCCGGTGCCGTTTGAGGTCGGTCGAAACAAACTCGTCGCGTTTAATCTGAATCCCGTGCTCCTGCAAGATGAAATAGGCATCGAGGGACGCGATCATGCCGTCCCTGGCGTAAATGGCTATGCCACCGGAGCGTACATCAATATGCCGGACATCACGGTCTACCAACATCTTCTCCAAGAGGACATGGGCCATCACGCTCCGGCTGGTATTCGCGTGACACACAATAAGAATATGATAGGGAGATGGCTGGCTCACAAGAATGTCCCGGAGTGAAACAGCGAGACGCAAGGGGGCGGCCCCGGCGTCTCCGGCCTGTCTGGGGTCAGTGGCTTAGTCCTGCTTGAGGGACTTGAAGACTGATCCCAGGTCTTCTTTGGCGGTATTCCCCTTGGCCAGTTCGCCCTTGAGTTGCTTGCCTAACTCGGTGGCATCCCAAGGGGAGCCTTTTTTCTTGACGGTTCCGACAGAATGCCAGCCCTGCATCAGCCACACGCATCCCCCGCCAACCCGGAACACTTCGCCGTGGACATCTGCGGCATCTTCGCTCGCCAGCCAGGCGACCAGGGGCGCAATATGGGCGGGGTCAAAATAGTCATGCGCGCCTTCTTCTTCCGGTCCGGCCATCAAGCCGGCAGTCTGCGGCGTTGCGTCCACGGTCATCCGTGTGCGGGCGAGCGGGGCGATGGCATTGCCGGTGACTCCATATTTCTGCATCTCTCGATCAATGATGATGGCCATGGTGGCCAGCGCCGCTTTTGCCGGACCGTAGTTCGGTTGGCCCGGGCTCCCAAGCAGACCGGCGTCCGAGGACGTGTTAATCACGCGGCCATGCAGAAGATTCCCTTGCTTATGCTGCTCGCGCCAATACTCACAGGCGTGGCGGGCACAGTTGAAAGACCCTTTCAGGTGGACATTCAGGACCGCGTCCCACTCGTCCTCGGACATATTGAAGATCATCCGGTCACGCAGGATGCCGGCGTTGTTGACGAGGATGTTGAGTTTGCCAAAGGAGTCGAGCGCACACTCGACAATACGCTTGGCACCCGCGAAGTCGGTGACGCTCTCGAAATTCGCCACCGCCTCCCCGCCCGCGGCTTTAATTCCGTCGACCACCTGCTGGGCCGGGCTGTCATCCGAGCCAGTCCCATCGAAACTGCCCCCCAAGTCGTTGACCACAACCTTGGCGCCGTTTTTTGCCAAGAGCAGGGCTTCTTCTCGTCCGATTCCACGTCCGGCTCCCGTCACAATAGCGACTCTTCCGTCGAGCAGCATAAATTCTTCTCCTTAGTCCGAATTTTTCAGTAAACCAGGGCGCTTACCCCATCCTTGTCTGCCTGAGACACTTGGCTTTGTCAAGGCGGCGAGACGTCTGGCACAAGAAAAAAGCCCTGGAAAAATCCATCCTCCAGGGCTTGAGAGCAGGGCGGAATCGCCCGCTTTAGGCGTCGTAATACAGCGCGAACTCATAGGGGTGAGGCCGCAGGCGGAGTTCGTCAATCTCCTGGGTCCGTTTGTATTCGACCCACGTCTCTACCACATCCTGGGTAAACACATCGCCCTTCAACAGAAAATCATGATCTCTCTCCAGGGCGTCCAGGGCCTCCGGTAGTGAGCCGGGTACGGATGGGACGTTGTCCAGCTCTTCGGGGGTCAGGGCGTAGATGTCTTTATCCAGCGGGTCGCCGGGGTTCAGCTTCCGCTCAACCCCGTCAAGGCCGGCCATCAGCATCGCCGAAAAGGCCAGATAGCCATTGCTGGTTGCATCCGGGAAGCGAACTTCGATGCGCTTCGCCTTGGGACTCATGGAATACATGGGAATACGCACCGCTGCCGAACGGTTGCGGGAAGAGTAGGCCAAGTTGACGGGCGCTTCAAAGCCCGGAACCAGACGACGATAGGAATTGGCCGTTGGAGCGGCAAAGGCACAAATGGCCGGGGCGTGGGCCAGGATGCCGGCAATATAGTGCATGGCAAATTCGCTCATGCCACCGTAGCCATCTCCGGCGAAGAGTGGAATGTCGTCCTTCCAGACCGACTGGTGGGTATGCATGCCCGAGCCATTGTCGCCAAAGACCGGCTTGGGCATAAAGGTCGCGGTTTTTCCATGCTTCTTGGCCACGTTCTTGACAATGTATTTATACCATTGCAGGGCATCGGCCATTTGGACTAGGGGCAGGAATCGGAGGTCGATCTCTGCCTGGCCAGCGGTGGCCACCTCGTGGTGATGTTTCTCAACTCGAATCCCAACCTGCTCCATCCTCTGAACCATCTCGGTGCGGATGTCTTGATACGAGTCGAGGGGTGATACCGGGAAGTAGCCTTCCTTGTGCCGGGGTTTATACCCAAGATTCGGCCCCTCTTCCCGGCCGGAGTTCCAGACCCCTTCGACCGAATTGACATGATAATAGCCTTCGTACGCATTCTGATCGAAACGGACTTCGTCGAGAATGAAGAATTCCGGCTCAGGCCCGAAATACGCTACTTCGCCGAACCCGCCGGACTGCACATAGGTTGCGGCCTTCTTGGCGATCCCACGCGGGTCACGCGAGTAGGGCTCGCGCGTGATCGGGTCCACGATATTGCAGAGCAGGCTGAGCGTCGGCCGTTCGTAGAACGGGTCCATAACCGCCGTGGTGGGGTCGGGCATGACCAGCATGTCCGAGGCGTTAATCGGCTGCCAGCCGCGGATCGAAGAGCCGTCGAAACCCGACCCGTCCTCGAACAAATCTTCGTTATATTCGCTGAGCGGTATGGTGAAATGTTGCCAGGTCCCGATCAGGTCCATGAATTTGAGGTCGACTAACTCAGCCCCCGTTTCCTGTGCCAGCGCGATAGCTTCTTGTGGCGTCATAGTGACTCTTTTCCTCCTTACCACTAGGGATGGTGTTCCGTGCAGCTCGCGGTCGGAATTACAATGCGTCTTCCCCGCGTTCCCCTGTCCGGATACGAATAATTTCTTCAACTGGATTCACGAAAATTTTGCCGTCTCCGATGCGTCCCGTTTTGGCCGCCTCCTGAATGGTCTCGACAACAGTGGCTACCTGCTCCTCTCTGACGATGATTTCCAGCTTGACCTTGGGGAGGAAGTCGACCACGTATTCGGCGCCCCGGTAGAGTTCGGTATGCCCTTTTTGGCGGCCAAAACCCTTGACCTCGCTCACGGTGAGCCCGGACAAACCGGCCGCGTTCAGCCCCTCTTTCACCTCATCCAGCTTGAACGGCTTAATAATCGCTTCAACCTTTTTCATTGTGCTCATATCATGACCCTCTCTGGCCCTGTCTAAAATAAAAGATGCGCCATGTAAAGCGGACAGGCGTCCTGCGGAGGGATAATCCCCCTTGCGGCACTCATAGATAGGAGCAAGACAAATGCCAGTCCGTGCGGGCCTCGGGAGCGGAGATTCCGCAAGAAACAGCAGCGATGCAGGCGGCTCGTGCTGCCTGGTTTTCAGGCATCGTCCTTTTTTTAGGCAGAGGGTGCCGATTTTCCTGCCCGAAACTTTTGCTCCTCACCCTTGAGCAAACGCCCGATATTCTCATGATGACAGACAATGATCAGCCCGGCGATGACGATGCCCGAAAGAAGAACAGGCTGCGGATAGGCGAAAAGGAAGATGAAGCAGGGGGTGAGGGCTGCTGCAACGAGAGACGCAAGCGAGACAATGCGGAACACCGCAAACACCAGGGCAAAACCAAGCAGGGCTGTCAGGATAGCAGCTGGCGCAAGGCCCAGAAAAACCCCCAGCCCAGTGGCCACCCCCTTTCCCCCCGCAAAACGGAGGAAGACCGGAAAAAGATGACCGAGAGTTGCCATCACGGCAGCGCTGGCCTGCACAACCTCGCCCAGTCCTAGCCAGCGGACGAGGAGAACGGGGAAGAGACCTTTGAGGATATCTCCGATAAGCGTCAGTATACCGGCCTTTTTCCCTGCCGTGCGGGCAACATTTGTCGCCCCGATATTCCCACTCCCCACCTCTTGGATCGTGACGCCTTGTCGCTTGGCAATGAGGGCGCCAGTTGGGATAGAGCCACACAGATAAGCCGCAACACTGGAAAGGATCAGAACGTCCCGGTCGAGGTCTGAGAGTATGATGTCCAAGCCTGCCTCGCCCGTCAATATCACTGGCGGCTATGTCCGGATTCCTGGAAAGCGGGAGGGCAATGGTCGGGGTGACTGGATTTGAACCAGCGACCCCACGGTCCCGAACCGTGTACTCTACCAGGCTGAGCCACACCCCGACACATCGTGCTATCCGCTTCCTAAATAGCTCGGGCCGGGTTCCAGGGTCAAGTAGGGGACTGGTGTTCGGCGTAGTGTTATCCACCCGCCAACTCTTATTCCAAGGGGCACGACCAGAACTCCCCGGCCTGTTGAAAGCCGTTATCCCTGAAAAAGGTGGGGCGAAGCTGCGCTGTGGATTGGCCCGAACACGGCAGCCAGACCACGCTGGGACACACCCGCTTCTTGGCACGCTCCTTTGCGAAATCGAGGAGCGCCTGCTCGACCTGTGCCGGCGCAGAAGGGAAGACGGCGATATCGAGAATTGCCAGCCAACCGGAACTGCGGAGACGGCGAATATAGCTGATGAGAATCATACCCTGGAGCACGCCGGCATGCTGGGCAACGTAGAAGTCGAGCGCTGGGTCTCGAGCGAGGCGCCGCCAGTGGCGAACATCCGCTTTGCGCCACGTCTCCTCAGGGGTGTCCGGGAAGAGCATCGTCTGGCAGGCGGCGAGGTCGGTTCGTCTTCCGCGACGGATGGTGAGCATGGCTTGTCTCCTACCACATATTGACATAGATCAGGAATACCAGTCGCGCACAGTCTGTGGGTGAGTGGCCGTCTGATAAGGAAAAAAGCCCAAGCTGCAGGTTGTATGCCCTCGGTTCCCATCCCGCTCACTATTGAACGGCTGTCCTATGGTCCGGCGGGCGTCGGCCGGGTGAATGATAAAGACGGGGGGAAAGTCGTCTTTGTCCCGCAGACGGCCCCTGGGGATCAAGTGGACGTTAGCCTGACCGAAGAAAAAAAACGGTACGCACACGGCCACCTTGTCGCTGTTCGGCAACCCGGCCCGGCCCGGCGGGTGCCGCCGTGTCCCTATGTGCCGCGCTGCGGTGGCTGTCCGTGGCAGCATGTGACCTATGCGGAACAACTGAGGGCCAAGGAAACGCTCGTTCGAGAGCACATGCGGCGTATTGGGGAGGTGGAGGACCCGCCCGTACTCCCGATTCTTCCCAGCCCGCAGGAGTGGCGCTATCGCCATCGTATCCGCCTGCGGACCGAACCGCCTGCCCGGCTCGGTTTTTATCAGGCTCAGTCCCACGAATTGGTCGAACTCGGAGACTGTCTCATTGCCGGGGAGGACTGTGCGGCCTATTTGACGCACGCCCGCGCTTGGCTGACCCAGCTGCGGACCACGGTGCGACGAATCGAGCTGATCACGAGCGACCCGCTCCGGGCACCGACCGGAGGGGTGGTCCTGATAGGGAACGCAGAAGGTCGATTTCAGACTGTGGATGAAGAGTGGTGTGCCGCTTTTGTCGCCAGGCACGACGATGTTGACGGGCTGATGCTTTTTGGCCGCGGCTGGCGCCGCGTGTGGGGCGAGACCCGCATTGTGCTGGACCTGGGCGTTGACGACTTGGTTCTGGAGGTGAAGCGGGGTGGATTTACGCAGGTCAATCCTGCGGGCAACCGGGTTCTGATCGCGGCCCTTCTGCGGCTGGGCGATTTTAAGGAATCACAAAAAGTGATCGAGTGTCATATGGGTGCCGGCAATCTGAGCCTGCCGATTGCCAAGCGGGTCAGGGCACTCCTCGGCATTGAGCAAGACCGGTATGCGCTTGCCGACGCCCGTGAGAACGCTGCCCGGATGGGCCTGGACAATGTGACCTTTGTTCACGCCCCGGCTCGGGTCGGGCTGCAAATAGTAGTCCAGCGCAAGGGAGAGGCTGACGTCCTAGTGCTGGATCCGCCTCGGGCGGGAGCCGCCGACAGCCTCGACGCTATCCCTCGACTGAAGATTCAAAAGGTGGTCTACGTCTCGTGCAATCCAACGACACTCGCCCGTGATCTACACCGTCTCGGGCAATTGGGATACCGGGTTGAGTGCCTTCAGCCCGTTGACCTTTTCCCCCACACCTACCACGTTGAAACAATCGCGATTGCTGTATTGACTTGATGAAAACAGCCTCCTATGCTTCCTGCAACATCCCCGTACCGTACCCGGAAAAGCGCTTCGGTGGAGATGGAACATGCCATCACATACACAAGAAAAACCACACTCTTCAAAAGTCACCCTGATCCCTGCCAAAGGGGTCTCACAGACCATCAATTACTTGCTGGAAGATCGTGATGAACTCGAATGGCTGGTGGCGATCGGACGCAATAAGCGCGGTGAGATTTTCTTTTATGATACCGGCGGCGATATCATCGAAGACCTTGGTAGTCTGGATTATCTCAAACAACGCCTGCTACGCGCCCACTTTGGTGACGAGTGGGAATAACGCCCGAGTGCGGATGTCCCCAGATCCCGACGGCTCGACGAATCAGCCCCCTACCTCGTCTTCAATCGGTTGACCCAGCGAGAATCCGGTCGCCGTCTATGGTGAGCGGGACCCGGGCTAAAAATTTTCCGCACGGCGGACCAAACACACATGCTCCCGTATCCGGCTCGAAAGCGGCCCCATGCGTTGCGCATAGGATATAGCGGCCGTCTTCGGTCAAGAATTGGTTATCGATCCAGTCCATGGTCATGGGCACATGCGCACAGCGGTTGATGTACGCAAAGTACTGGCCGTCATAGTTCACCACGAAACACTCGGTCTCTCGTCCCTCGACTGACAGCACGAATTTTTTGGTCTTTCCCGGCTTGATCTCTCCCAACTGGGCAATAGTGACTGAAGGGGGCGTCTCAGACGGTGGCACTCCTAACCTCCTGTAGTATCCGCGTGCGTTTCAACCTAGGGCCTGTTACCACTACCGCCCCGCCTCAATGATGCGTGCGAAGACGAGGAAGCCGAGGATAGAGCACGTCGCGTTGCTCAAATCGCGAGAACAGGCGATGGACTCCCTTCACCCGACGAAACAATCGCGCGCTTGCGGGGCGCCGTTTGTCCAGATCCCGGTCTTCCTCCCACGGGGCAACCCGGGGGCGCCGGGGCGGGCACCGCGGGCGCATCCCCCAGCAGCGTGAATAAGTTGAATCTGGCCTGTTTTTGGCCATACGTCCAGAACATCTTTGTCCAGATTGATGCCGATAGTTATTTCCACTGGTTTCTTGAAGCGCGTGATTGCGCCACCACCTAGGTGGGTTTCGATGAAAACTCGATGGGGTGGTATCTGGTTAATTAGGCGTTGGTATGCCCCGCTGGCGCCTTTTCCGCCTGGGTAATGCATTGTTTAGTAAATTGCCTAGGCGAAAAGCAGGTCGTTGTCTGGCGTGTCGTTCCAGGTCTTTCCTTTAAATGTTCGGCCGTTGGCCTTCTTTCTCCGTTTGATCCCGTCAACTCCCCAGGTGCCCCATTGCTTGAAGAAGAATGCCACACCTGCATCTTCTGCCTGATACTGGATATTTTCCACCCATTCAGAACGCATTGGACGGGCTTTGTGGCCTGACTCGCCACCAACAACAACCCAATGGATACCCTCTAGGTCTATAGATCCAAGATCTTCGAGTAGAGGCTCGATTGATAGAAACCGTATGCGCGCCTCAACCTGGCGAAGATGATCTATGCGGGGGAATCCATAATGCCGATCCTCTACCGACACGCCAAGCCAGATATTTCTTGGACAAGCTCTTTTATGAAAGTAGCGAGGCAATCTATCTGCGCGTTTAGTAAGTATTTGATAGGTATGCTGAGGTGTCTGACGAATAACCTCCATTACTTGGTCGAGGAAGTTGTCGGGGATGTCTTTATGAAATAAATCCGACATGGAATTGACGAAATAGGTTGTAGGTTTTTTTCTCTTGAGTGGATGAGAAAGCCGTCCTGAATGCAAACTAAGAGCGAAGCCTTGTTCGTATCCCGGTGCCCCCATCGTATGCAACCTGCAGGCCATGGTTTCCGCATAGCAGTATTTGCAGCCCGGTGAAATCTTGGTGCAGCCAGTAGTCGGATTCCACGTCTGTTCTGTCCATTCGATGCTGGATTGAGTTGCCATGTCAGAATCCTCCTAATCTCATTAATTGTCGGCAGGCATCGCCAAAATGACGACGTTGTCAAGCATTCTTTATGATGTCGCCGGCAATTGATATCGCTGGTGCGGCTCCGTGTGGATTACCTGCGGCGAATACGAGCATGAACAAGGGGGACTGACGTGAGTTTCGCAAGATCAGTGGCTCATCAACTACTCCGGCAAAAATCTTTTTTAATCTGCGTAGTAAATATTTGGAGACAGTATCTTCAGTTACTTTGCGATTCACGGCCATATGTTTTCCAAAGAGGTCTTCCCGGCATTCCTCCTGATAAAACTCGTCACGCCAGCTCTCATCCCCAAATAATTCAGTAAGGCGCCGGGACCATGCTTCGCCTGGCGGTCCTTTCCTTGGCAGCATGCGAATTACACCGGACGCTGGAAACAGCATCCAGATATCTACCTTCTTGGTGCTTGCCAACTTCTCGATCGTTGTCCATTGTACGGCTATTCCGTACGGGTCAAGAAAGACGACAGCCCTATCCATCGGACCTAGACAATCAGTCCACCTGATAAGAAACTTATTTGCGTCTTCTTCAATAATTTTACATCGTGCACATCTGTCTGGAAAGTCGTCTTTGATCATTTGCCGAAGAGAAGCGGCATGGCCGGAGTTCTCTTCCACGAACCAGTATTTGTGAAAGTACTCACCCATCGATAACACTTTGCGTACGCTCCCAGCCACGAACGCGAACGCCTCGCCGGCCTCCCCGAGGTTAAGGGACATGGTAGTAGTATCACGAACAGAGCGCCAGCCACTTCCGGCAAAGGCATCCACATAATGGCGTGTGAATTTTGCAGCCTTCGGGTTCTTCGTAAAGATTGTGAGATAAGCACTCAAGTAGTTCTCAAGTGTGTTCAGCTTCTGTTCGGTCCATTCACCACCAAACTGCTGTGCATTCATAAAAAATTCACCTAGAATTACGCCCGTAGACTTTGCGCTGCTGTTTCTTAACAGCGATGTCAATCGGGCAAAAAGTTTATCTATGCAGGGTTTTTCGGAAGATTGCTCTTAAATCATCTCTCCCCTAAACACCACAACCCCACAGATCCTGGCATTCTGCTTGACCCTAGATGATCGGGTTTGGCCACTCTGGATTCAGCGCCTTATGTACTGACGGCCGTCCTCGACGCTGAGTTGTCTGCAGGTGACCTCTGCGGTGTCTTCAATCATAACGACCACAAATTTTCCATGGACGGGATCGGCATGAGGATCCACGAAGACCAAATCGCCATCATGAAACTTGGGTTCCATGCGGATGCCGCGTACGCGCAGTACATGTGCTGACCGTCGGTGTCGGTTGGGTTGATGAAGGCATTCCTGTACCCTCGCTTGACGCCGGTCTCATTGTCTTGCTGCATCCCGTATGTGTTCATTTTGCCATTGCCCTGGTTGTTTTCGGTGTGCTTCTTGACTGCGGCGGGAGCCTTGGCGGACGGCGAGACTGGCAGCAGACTGGCAAAATCGATTTTCTTGCCGGCGTTGGTGCAGTGGGTCTGGCCGTCCTGAGTGGCTGGATTGAACAACCGGTCCCACAGCCCGGCAGTGTCTTTGATCCCCAAGTCGGGGAACTGCTTTTCTACCATGGATACGGTGGGTAGGTGCTGCTCGGATTTTTTATCGTCCTGTTTGTGGTGCGGTTGCAGATTCGCGAGCAATTGCCGCCCCTGTACATCATCCTGGCCGGCATGGGGTTGATTAGTCTGACGATCCAGGGGTATTGGGGGAGGGGATGGTCTATTGATGCGGGGCCGGTGTGCGAGCGGTTCAGGTGTTGGGCGATACGGTTCAACAGATAAGATCGGAAAACATGAGAACGCCCGAGCTTGATAGGGGTCTCAAGCATGCCTAGGGCGTGTTCGCACTATCGCAACGCCTCAATGATGAGTGCGAAGGAATAGCACGTCGGAGGCTCTCGCCTCGTGCGCAGCGGCGCTGGAATCTCTTCCCCCGCTGCAACCCCCGCTTGATCTCGTTGCGCCGCTTGTCCCTCCCCCGTGCCTACTCCCAAGGTTCGCCCCGGGTGCGCGCGGTCCTGCCGGTTTCTGCCAACGAGACAGATATGGATACGTCGTTCGCCCCGGGTGCGCGCGGTCCTGCCCCGGGCTCCTCCCCCCGCGCCTGGTCCAGGACCAGCGTGGGACGAGCGGGGGGCTGACCCCGGCGCCTCAGCCACTGACAGCCCGCTAGGGCTGGCCCGCGACCGGGCCTCAAGCTGAAGGCGTCCGCGCTGCTCTCGGTGCCGCGGGGCGACAGACCGGCGGGCGGTGAGCCCTAGGCGGGGGCAATGGCTGACCTTGCCGCGCGACACCGGGAGAGGGCGCGCGCTACGGGCGGCGGGCGCTTGGGGAAGGTCCAGCCGCCGAGGTACCCTACCACTGCTCATAAGTGTTCGCACGCCCTGGCCCCGATTGTGAAAGGGGCTCCCGATAAGGGTGTGAGAAGCGCCAGCCGAGCCGCCAGACCACGTGTGGTGGTTAACCCCCAAGGTTACAATGAAAGGTCGTTTTCCCGATATTCTGGAAACTACAGGCTACCTCAAGGCCTCCCGTACAGGCGCTGGGGCCGATGTAAGGAAGAAAACCAATGCAAATGGGATAAGGAGGCGTCTTTGCCTTTTCTTAAGACGCTATCCGGCTGTTTCTTCTGCCTTAAAGCCAGCTTCGGTGTGGGCACCGTCGCAGAACGGCTTGTTTGCCGATTGACCACAGCGACATAGATAAATGGGGTCCTCCTCAAGCGTATACGGGTTACGCTTCTGGTCCGTGACCGCGACTACACCTTTGATCTCGTACGGCCCGTTCTTGAGCACTCGAATTTTGACCTCGTCCATGGAATTTCCTCCCTCTGGAATGTGACTTTCCCTCTCGTGTGAACAAGATAAATTATTGCACACTGCTGTGGACGTGACAATGCGACACGGGGTTCAGTCCGCCTCATCGGGTGATTCGTCTGGCCCCGGTGGCGGCAGAGGCTCCTTGGGCAGGGCGAAGGGGGCTAGGTCCAGGGAGGGTTGGTCCGTTGTGGTCAGTTCATAAATCAATTTGCCGGTAATAGGGGCGAGGACAATGCCGTTGCGATGATGACCGGTGGCCAGGACAACATTGTCGAGAGCGGGGGCTCGGCAGAGAATGGGGCGACGCGTTGGTGAATAGGGTCGCAAGCCGGCCCAAAACCGGCTGAGCGGGGCCTTGCTGATCCCCGGCATAAGCGCTTCCGAACGGTCGATAAAAGCTTGAATCGTGTCCAACGTGACGTCTTTTGTATGCCCGGCGTACTCAACGCTTGAGCCAATAATGACTTCGCCGTTTTTGCGCGGGACCAGATAGTGCTCGTCGCACGAGATCACGTGGTTGAGCCGAGTGGCGCGGACGGCCAACATCTGACCTTTGGCCGGCTCAACCGGAATCGCGATACCAAACAGCTCCCCAACCTGACGTGACCAAGAGCCCGTAGCAATCACCACCGTACCGGCTTCAACCCAGTCGCCGCCAATGCGGACAGCGTGGACATGCCCTCCTGTCCGGCGAACCTCGGTCACCGTTACGCCAGTTCTCAGTTGTGCGCCACATTTTTCCGCCGCCAGTGCCCAGGCTCCGGCCAGTTTGCCGTTATGCAGATGATGATCGCCCGAAAAATGGACGGCTCCGCGCAGATCCGGGCTCAGGGCCGGCTCAGCTTGCAGGAGCGCCCCGGCTGACAGCCAAGTGGCGGGATGGCCCTGTTCTTGTCTGAATTCATACAGCTTGCGATATTTCTTTTCGTCGACCTCGTTGCGGACGAGGCAGAGGACTCCGGCGGTTTGATATTCAACGTCAATGCCGGTTGCCTGCTGAATCTCTTGAATCAGTGCAGGATAGAGCGCCTGGCTGGCTTTCTTGAGTTGATACATCGGCCCGCGCTTCGAGCGCCCGCTGGAAACGGCCAGAATCCCAGCCGCGGCGGCCGACGCTTCCTGGCCCGGCTGTTGTTTATCGACCAAGATGGTTTTGTATTGGTGTCGGGCGAAGGTGTGGGCAATGGAGCTGCCGATCACGCCCGCCCCAAGAACGACGACATCTGCACTTGTCATGGCCCGCTATTGTAAGGATCACCAATGGAAAAGAAAGAGCAAGCGGGAGTTAGCCTTGCCGAAAGGCCGGGGCACGTCCGTTCAGCAGACTGCCGAGCTCTACGGCCGGAAAGCGCAGCCCGAGATAGAATGATCCAAAAAGCCCATATACGGCGCTGGCCTCGTCAAAGCGCATCTCATAGACCAGTTTTTTGAACACCAAGGGATCGTCGGCAAAAAGGTCTACACCCCACTCCCAGTCGTCGAAACCAATTGAGCCCGAAATGATCTGGGTCACCTGGCCGGCATAGCGCCGGCCGATCATGCCGTGCTCGCGCATCATCTGCTGTCGGGTGGCAATGGGAAGCTGGTACCAGTTTTTATCCTCGCCCCGCTTTTTGTCCATTGGATAGAAGCTGAGATAGCGGCGGGCTGGAATGGACGGCCAGACCCGAGCGACCATCGCCTCGCGTTTTCGAGCAAGCTCTTGTTCGACGGTTTCACGCCATTCGGCTGTGTCTGGCCGGAGGCCCTGTTGGGCCAGACTGCGGTACAGGTGGACCGAGGCTTCGTACAGCCCGAGTTCGACCACCGATACATACGACGTCGTGGGCTCAAGAAAATCGCTCAGCCCAAGCCGTGCGACCTGTAGCTCTGCCTCGTTCACCATGTCGAATGTGCGCCGAAAGTGAACGAGCATGAGGTCGCCTTTATGACCCAAGAGGGAAAAGAGCCCCGTCTGTTCGGAGCCTTCCGCTTCCATGGCGACGAAGGTTCGCACGGCGTCATCCAGAATTTCGTTCCGGGCACTGGCGGATAGGGCCCTCCAGTCCGGCCAGCGGAGGCGAAACATCTGGTGGAGTATGACCGAGCCTTCAAGGGCGAGCGGTACGGGGGGGATGGCTGCGGGACGCTCTTCCATCACTTCTCCAACTCCCTGAGGAACTCACCGCCGGATAAACGGCGTTGCGGCCTGGGTTGTTGCGCTGACGATAACGGGGCCACGCCGAATCGAGTGGCCCGGAAACTTATGGGGGACGGACGGTTTGGGAGGACAAATTGAGAGATTGAGGTGCTGAATCGTATGCCGCGGGCGGGAAACCTCTCGCGCTCTAAGCTCCCCTGACGCGGGAAGCGAGGGAGCCGCTTGTACGGACGATACGGCCGCAGGGCGTGCACGACCCCAGGTGTTTCAATGGAGCAGGACTCCCGGATGACTCCGATAATGTGCAGGGGGCGTGCGACAATGACAAGGTCAGGCTCTGCCCGGGCTGCGGGCTCGGGCGGCGGCGGTGACGGAATAACGTCAAGCGCCTCCTGACGAATAACCGCTTCGGCCCCATCATCGGGAAGCGCTGGATGCTGAGCGGTTGCCGCCTGCCGAACTGCCGTCGCTAACTGGTCTACACTGTCCGGGTCAAGGACGCGGCTCACCTGCCAACCTCCGCGGGCTGGATGCCGGCTCCATCTAGCGGGCCCAAGGCGTTTATATTCCCGTCTTCGAGCAGGCCAAGATCTACGGCAAGTTTTTGGGCGAAGCTCCCCTGGCTGTACGCGGCATACTCGCGGCTCGGGGTGATGAGGGCCGGCGATGCTCCAGCGTCCGAAGAGGAAGCACGAGAGATTTGAACCTGCTCCTGATCCATCTCAGGAATCTCTACGCTTCCACCCTCACTGTGAATAGCCCCCCTCGCATCGGTCCAGCGAGAGAGGTGGGCCCTTGCCCCAGCCGGGCACCCCAGACCGCTCCAATAGTGGGAACTGACGAAAGACGTCGGCCAGAGAAATAGACGAAACCGCATGGCCTGCCATTATAGTCGAGTGAAACGAGAAACCAAGCCGCTCTTGACCCGGGGCAAGTCACACTACACAGTGGGACGGAGGACTTCAGGCCGTGTGCCTGAGTACGGATGTGATATGGACGAACTCATTCAAAAGGCCGATATCCTGCTGGAAGCCTTGCCGTTTATTCGTCGTTTTTCCGGCAAGACCATTGTGATCAAATATGGCGGGCACGCCATGCAGGACGAGGACCTCAAGCAACACTTTGCCGAGGACATCGTCCTGCTGAAATATGTGGGTATGAAGCCGGTTGTCGTCCATGGGGGGGGCCCGCAGATTGGACAGTTGCTCAAGCGCTTGGACATGCCCTCTCACTTTGTACGGGGCATGCGCGTGACCGACGCCCCGACCATGGAAGTGGTCGAGATGGTGCTCAACCGCATCAATAAAGAGATTGTGACCCTCATCAATCGGCAAGGGAACCCCGCGGTTGGGATGACCGGCAAAGATGGCGAACTCATCGTGGCGCGTCAAATGGTGGTCGATGTGGAAGAAAATGGGCAGACCGTGCAGCGTGACATTGGTCATGTGGGAGAGATTATAGGGGTCAATCCGCGCGTGATTCATGCCCTGACCGCTCAGGACTTCATTCCGGTGATCGCCCCGGTCGGCATCGGCCTGGATGGGGAGACGTATAATATCAACGCCGATCCGGTTGCCGGGAAAATAGCCGAAGCCCTCCAAGCAGAAAAGTTTGTTTTACTGACCGATGTCGCGGGTATTAGGGATAAGGATGACAAACTCTTGCCGACACTGACCGCGGCTGAGGCTGAGGCACTCATAGCCGAAGGGGTCATTCACGCCGGGATGATCCCCAAAGTCGAGTGCTGTATTGCCGCGTTGCATGGCGGGGCGCAAAAGGCGCATATTCTTGACGGCCGTGTGCGTCACGCCATCCTGCTAGAAATTCTGACCAAAGCCGGTATCGGGACCGAAGTGGTCCGGTGCACGAGGGAGCGCTTTTCCGCGCGCTCTTGGCAAAAATAGGGGGCAGGTGTATAGGGGTGGACTTCCGCAAGAAGCGTGAGAGGTGTGAGCGTATTGCGACTGTAAAAGCGTGGTTTTCAGACGGAAAGCAGCCAGAGGGAAAAGCCTAATGAGCAGCCAGGAAATCGTTGCCCTGAATAATCAGTATCTGTGTTCCACCTATGCCCGTTTCCCGGTTGCCTTTGTCCGAGGTGAGGGCTGTCGCCTATGGGACGCGGAAGGGAAGTCCTATTTGGATTTTTTTGCCAGCCTGGCGGTGATGAACCTGGGGCAATGCCATCCCGTCGTAGTCAAAGCGGTGCAGGAGCAGGTCGCGACGCTCACGCATATCTCCAATCTCCATTATATTATTCCACAGGCGCGTCTGGCCGAGGTGCTGTGTACGCATTCGTTTGCCGATAAGGTGTTCTTTTGTAATAGCGGGGCCGAGGCGAACGAAGCCTCGATTAAACTAGCGCGCAAATACGGGGTGGATAAGCGTGAGGGGCGCTATGAGATTCTCTCCACGCTGGGCTCGTTTCATGGTCGGACCATGGCCACGATTGCCGCCACCGGCCAGGAAAAAGTACGCCAAGGGTTCGGGCCGGTGCTGGAGGGGTTCCGCTATGTGCCGTTTGGGGACCTTGCAGCCATGGAAGCCGCCTTGTCGGAGAAGACCGTCGCGATTCTGGTCGAGCCGATTCAGGGCGAGGGCGGGGTGGTCGTGCCGCCCGACGGCTATCTCGGAGGACTGCGCGAGTTGTGCGACCGCAACGGGCTGCTGCTCATTTTCGACGAGGTGCAAGTCGGCATGGGGCGGACAGGAAAACTCTTCGCTCATGAACACGAAGGGGTGGCCCCGGACATCATGCCGCTCGCCAAGGCGCTGGGCGGGGGCGTACCGATTGGGGCCATGTTGACGACAGCCGAGGTGGCGGAAAGCCTCAGCCTCGGCAGCCACGGCTCGACGTTTGGAGGCAACGCGATTGCCTGCGCTGCTGGTATTGCGGTAGTTGAAACCCTGCTCAACGAGGGCGTACTCGACAATTGTGCCGAGATGGGAGCCTACTTCCTGAGTCGGCTCCAGGCGCTGAAAGAAAAATTCCCCTTTATCATTGATGTGCGCGGGAGAGGACTGATGTTGGGGGCTGAACTCGACCGTGAAGGCGGAAAAATCGTAGAGGCCTGCCTGACCGAAGGGGTGATGATCAATTGCGCCGCGGGAAAAGTGCTGCGCTTCCTCCCGCCGCTGATTATCACCAAAGATGAGATCGACGAAGGCCTGGACATCCTTGAAAGCATATTGGCCCGACAATGAAGCGCGACCTGATCAGTATCGGCGATTTGAATCGGGACGAGGTCGAGGCGCTCTTTTCGCTGGCGCAGCGGCTCAAGGCCGACCGTCAAAAAGGCTGGCCGCATCCGATCCTGGCAGGCAAAACGCTGGGGATGATTTTTGAGAAGCCCAGCTTACGTACCCGGGTGACGTTCGAGGCTGGCATGGACCAACTGGGTGGGTATGCGATCTATCTCTCACCCCAGGATATCGGTCTGGGTACACGGGAAACCGTCCCCGATGTCGCCAAGAACCTCTCGCGCTGGGTTGATCTCATTATGGCCCGGACCTTCTCTCATCAGGCGCTGACCGAACTCGCTCAGGCCGCAACGATTCCAGTCATCAACGGGTTGTCCGACCTGCTCCACCCCTGCCAAGTCCTGGCCGACTGTTTGACCCTGCTCGAACACCGGGGCACTCTTGAGGGCCTGAAAATCGCCTTTATCGGCGATGGCAATAACGTGGTGCACTCCTGGTTACATGCCGCGGTGAAACTGCCGGTTCGTTTCGTGCTGGCTTGCCCGCCCGGATACGAGCCGGACCGGGCTGTCCTGGAGCAGACGCGTCGGGCCGGCGCGTGGGTGACGGTCACGCATGCCGTGGCCGAGGCCGCGTGTGAGGCTGATGCGGTCTATACCGATGTATGGACAAGCATGGGCCAGGAGGAAGAAGGGGCGGCCCGTCGCCGGGCATTTGCCGACTATCAGGTCAATGCCCAGGTGATGCGCCTGGCAAAACCAGAAGCCCTGGTCATGCATTGTCTGCCTGCCCATCGGGGAGAGGAGATCACGGCAGACGTGCTGGATGGCCCGCAGGCGGTCGTTTTTGACCAATCCGAGAACCGCTTGCATATCCAAAAGGCTATCATGGTGTGGCTGTTTCAAGAGGGGGCGGCGCGGAGCCGTCCGGACTGAAAGGACATTGCCTGTGGGAGAGGTGAAAAAAGGCGTGCTTGCCTATAGTGGCGGACTCGATACTTCGGTCATTCTGCGCTGGCTGATTGATACCTACGGCTGCGAGGTGATCGCCTTTTGTGCAGACCTCGGTCAGGGGGAGGAACTTGAACCCGTCGAAGAAAAAGCCAAGGCGGTCGGGGCGAGCGCGGTCTACATCGAAGACCTGCGCGAGGAGTTTGTGCGCGAGTATGTTTTTCCCATGCTGCGCGCCAACACGTCTTACGAGGACGGGTATCTGCTGGGGACGTCCATCGCCCGGCCCCTGATTGCGAAACGCCAGATCGAAATCGCCCGCCAGGAGGGCGCGGATGCGGTGTCGCACGGTGCGACAGGAAAAGGGAACGACCAGGTTCGCTTCGAGTTGACCTATTATGCTCTGGAGCCGCATATCACCGTAATTGCGCCCTGGCGGGAATGGGACATGCAGGGCCGTGCCGACCTTATCGCCTATGCCGAAGCACGCCAGATTCCCATTCCGGTCAGCCGGGAGAAGCCCTACAGCACGGACCGCAACCTGCTGCATCTGAGTTTTGAGGGGGGCATCCTGGAAGATCCCTGGCGGGAACCGTACGAAGATATGTTCGTGCTGTCGGTTTCGCCGGAGGACGCCCCCGACCAGCCGGAATATATTGAAATCGATTTTGTGGCCGGCGACCCCACGGCGATTAACGGGGAAGCGCTGTCTCCGGCCAGCCTGCTGGCCAAAGCCAACGAGCGAGGCGGGAAACACGGCATCGGGCGATGCGACCTCGTCGAGAATCGCTATGTGGGGATGAAGGCGCGGGGGGTGTATGAAACGCCCGGCGGTACGATTCTGCATGCGGCGCACCGAGCGCTAGAGACGCTGACCCTGGACCGCGAAGTCGTGCATCTGCGCGACTCGCTGATCCCGCGCTACGCGGAGATGGTCTACTATGGCTATTGGTTTGCGCCTGAACGCGAGATGCTCCAGGCGGCTATTGACGAGTCGCAGAAAAACGTCACCGGCACGGTCCGACTCAAACTGTATAAAGGTAATGTGATGGTCGTGGGGCGCAAATCCGATCGCACCCTCTACAATCCCGAGGTCGCGTCTTTCGAGGAGAGTGGCGAGTATCAACAGGCAGACGCGGAAGGATTTATCCGCCTCAACTCCCTGCGTTTGCGGATTCGTGGGCTGGCTCAGAAGTAGGGACGAACGCCTCCCGATGTGCGGGCCGCGACGGGGCGGGCCCAGCCGCACGTTCCCATCCGGTATGTCTCGATGAAAGCAAAAAGCACAAAAGCCTGGGCCGGACGATTTGCTGCCGCGGCCGACCCGCGTATGGAAGCCTTTACGTCCTCGCTGGCCTTTGATCGCCGTCTGGCCCGCTACGACATCCAGGGCAGCGTGGCGCACTGTAAGATGTTGGTCAAACAGAAGCTCCTGAGTCGGGCCGAGGGGCAGAAAATCCTGACCGGACTCAAAACCATCGAGCGGGAGTTGGAGCGGGACCGCTTTCCCTTTCTGCCGTCGGATGAGGATATTCATATGGCCATCGAGCGGCGTCTCACGCAAAAGATCGGCCCGCTCGGCGGCAAGCTGCATACGGCCCGGAGTCGTAACGATCAAGTCCTGTTGGATGTACGCCTCTTTATGCGCGACGAGATCGCGGCGATTGGCAAGCTCCTCGGCCGTTTGCAGAAACGGCTGGCCAGGGTGGCCAAGCGCCACCGGGCCATCGTGCTGCCTGGCTATACCCATCTCCAGCGTGCCCAGCCCGTGCTGCTGGCCCATCATCTGCTCGCCTACCACGAGATGTTCAGCCGCGATGCTGAACGCTTGCAACAGTGCCGCGAGCGCACGAATGTTCTGCCCTTGGGGGCCGGGGCGCTGGCCGGGACCACGCTGCCGATTGATCGTGCCTATGTTGCGCGTGTGCTCGGTTTCGCCCGGGTGAGTGAAAACAGCCTGGATACGGTGGCCGACCGAGATTTTGTGGCTGAGTTTCTGGCCAGCGGGGCGATTCTGGGGATGCATCTCAGCCGTTTGTCCGAAGAAATCGTGCTGTGGTCGAGCAGCGAATTCGGCTTCATTGATCTGCCGGAGGCCTTTTCCACCGGGAGTTCCATGATGCCCCAGAAAAAGAACCCTGACGTCCTGGAGATCATTCGCGGCAAGACCGGCCGCCTGTACGGGAACCTGCTTGCCCTGTTGACCGTGCTCAAGGGCTTGCCGCTGGCTTACAACCGTGACCTGCAAGAAGATAAGGAGCCGCTGTTTGATACGGTAGACACGCTCAAGGGTATTTTGACTGTTCTTGAGCCCATGCTGGGGCAGTTGCGCTTTCGGACCGAGCGACTGACCGAGGCGGCGCTGGGCGGACTCATGCTGGCCACCGATGTTGCCGACTATCTGGTTGAGAAGAAAATGCCGTTTCGTCAGGCCCATAGCGTTGTCGGTGCCGTGGTCCAGTGGTGTGTAGCCGGGGGAAAAGAACTCCACCAGTTGACGCTTCAGGACTGGCAGCAGTTTTCCCCCTTGTTCGAGGCCGACCTGCTCCCGCGCCTCAGCCTGGAGGCCGCGGTCGAGCGGCGTCAATCGTATGGCGGGACGGCGCGAAAAAACGTTGAGCGTCAGCTGCGCTCGGCAGGAGTATGACTGTGATGAGGCTATACGCTCCCGTCTGCCTGCTTGGAGCCGGGGCACTGCTCCTGCTGTTCTCCGCCTGCGGACATAAAACCGATATTCGTCCCCCTTCGCTTGTTGCGCCCGAAGCGATTGGCGATTTGGCTCTGACCATAGGAGAGCGGGGTGTCACGCTACGCTGGGGGCGTCCCCAACGCTACGCCGATGGCAGTCAGATGGACGATCTGGGCGGGTTTGTGGTACTGCGAGCACAACGAGACGGGGCAGGCCGGCAGCCTTTCGCCCGGCTGGCCCTGATTCCGGTAGAAGACCGTGACCGCTTTCAACAAGAGAAAAAATTCAGCTATACGGACGAGCCGCTGACGGCCGGCACCTTATACCGCTACCGTGTCCTGGCCGTCACTTTGGACGGCTATCTGGGCAATGTCTCGAATACGGTCGAGTTGGTCTGGGAAGAGCAAGCCGGAGGGGCCTAGCTGGTATGCGGTCCGTAGTAAGGCAATAGGTATGAAACTTCCGTTTACCAAGATGCATGGCATCAGCAACGACTATATCTATGTCAACGCGTTTGACACCCAGCTTCCCGACCCCGCTAGAGTCGTCCGGCAGGTGAGTCCGCGCCGGACGGGTATCGGCGGGGATGGGCTCATTCTGATTTGCCCGTCGGAGACGGCCCATGCCCGCATGGAGATGTATAACGCGGACGGCAGTCGCGGAGAGATGTGCGGCAACGGGATCCGTTGCGTCGGGAAATATCTCTACGACCACGGCATTGCGACCGACAATCCGCTCCGAGTGGACACCGACGACGGGCTGAAGGTCCTCTTTCTCGAAGTTGAGGACAGCCGCGTGGCCCGCGTGACGGTCGATATGGGCGAGCCCATCCTTGACGGGCCGCAGATTCCCGTTACCGCAAAGGGCCACATCGTGAATCAGCCGCTGCACGTTGGCGGGCAGGTGTATGCCGTGACTTGTGTCTCCATGGGCAATCCGCACTGCGTCACTTTTGTCGATGATGTCGAGGACATCGCACTGGAAGCAATCGGCCCTCAGTTTGAGCGGCACGCCTTCTTCCCGAACCGGGTCAATACCGAATTTATTCAGGTGGTCCGTCCGTCCGAACTGAATATGCGGGTGTGGGAACGCGGGTCTGGAGAGACCTGGGCGTGTGGTACGGGTGCCTGTGGGGCGGCGGTGGCCGCGGTCCTCAACGAGAAATCGGAGCGCCGAGTCACCGTCCATCTGCGTGGAGGCGACCTGGAGATAGAATGGCGCGCCGAAGATAATCACGTCTATATGACAGGCGCGGCAGAAGAAGTCTTTGAAGGAAGCGTCGAAGTCGAGTAGGGTGGGCGTTCCTCCCTCACCGCGAGGAAACAGGAGGGCAGCATGTTTTCAGGATCACTGGTTGCGCTAGTGACGCCTTTCAAGAACAATGCGGTCGATGAGCAACGGTTGGCAGACTTGGTTGAATGGCATATTCAAAGCGGGACGCATGGGATCGTTCCGTGTGGAACAACTGGGGAGTCTGCGACGCTCTCTCACCAAGAACACACGCAGGTGGTCAAACTGGTTGTTGAGGTTGCCAAGAAGCGGGTGCCCGTGGTGGCCGGGACGGGATCGAACTCAACCGCGGAAGCCATCCGCATGACGTGCGAAGCCCAGGAGGTTGGGGCGGACGGCGCGCTCATGATCTCGCCGTATTACAACCGGCCACCACAAGAAGGGATCTATCAGCACTACAAAGCGGTGGCCGCGGCAGCTCAGGGTCTCCCCATCGTTTTTTACAATATCCCGAGTCGAACGGGCTCGAATATCCTGCCCGGGACCATGGCCCGTCTGTCTCAGATCGAGAACATCGTTGGCGTCAAGGAAGCCTCCGGTTCAGTCGATCAGGTGATTGACATCCGGCTCGCCTGCGGCGACAACCTGGCCATCTTGTCCGGCGAGGATACGCTGACATTTTCCATGATGGCGCTGGGTGGCGCCGGTGTTATCAGCACCGCAGCCAATGTTGCACCCAAGGCCATGGCCGAGCTGGCAAACGCCGGGCTGAACAAGGAGTGGGACAAGGCGTCTGCCCTGCAACTCAGCCTCGTCCCGCTCATCCGCGCCCTGTTTACCGAGACCAATCCGATTCCGGCCAAGACCGCCCTGGGGCTGATGGGCATGTGTGGCAGCGAACTGCGTCAGCCGCTGGCCCCTATGGCTGCGGCTAACAAGGAAAAGCTGAAAGCTACGCTCAAGCAATACGCGTTGATCTAGAAACGCTGAATAAACTCGCCCTTGCCCCTTCACTCCGGCCAGGGTGAGGGGGTTTTCTTCATACGGGCAAAAGAGGGGCAGAGATATGGGAACGAATATTGTCATCTGCGGTGCGGCCGGGCGCATGGGAAAAATGTTGGTGCGTCTCATTCATGAACATCCTGATGCCCGGCTCGTTGGCGCAATCGAAGCGGCCGCTCATCCCGCCCTTGGATCGGATGCTGGCGAAGTTGCGGCCGTTGGACCACTCGGGGTGCTGGTGACGAGCGATTATGCGACCGTGGCCGGTCCAGATACTGTTACTTTGGATTTCACCCTGGCCGATGCGGCAATGGCCCATCTGCGGACGGCAGTCGCCAGTGGAGCCGGCATTGCCATCGGCACGACCGGTCTGTCGGCTGAACAGCGGGCCGAGGCGGAACGCATCGCTCCCCGGAGCCGGGTCCTGATTGCCCCCAATATGAGCGTTGGGGTGAACGTCTTAATGCAGGTCGTGGAGGATGTGGCCAGGATTGTGGGCAAAGACTTTGACCCTGAGGTGGTGGAGATGCACCACCGCTTCAAGATTGATGCGCCCAGCGGAACCGCGCTTGCCCTGGGCCGGATTATTGCCGAGGCACAGGGCAAAGATTTCGATCAGTGTGCGATGTATGGCCGCCAGGGTATTACGGGCCAACGGACCGACGAAGAGATCGGCATGATGACCTTACGCGGCGGCGACACGGTGGGCGAGCACACCGTGCACTTTGCTGGCTTTGGCGAACGCTTGGAACTCACCCATCGTGCCTTGAACCGTGAATGTCTGGCTCGCGGGGCGGTCCGGGCAGCCCTGTGGCTGGTGGATAAGCCCAACGGGCTGTATTCGATGAAAGACGTGTTGGGGCTGTAAGGCGGGCCACCCTCCGAGGAGGCAAACTCCACAAGAACTCGTCTTCGGACCATAGGAAGACAAGGAAGCGAGCCTGGGGATATGCAAGAAGAAGGGTGGGCATCATTGATGGATGATCCACAACATTGGGGGATTGATCGGCAAGGGCCTATCCTTTCCTGAAGCCCCATAGTTGCCCCAGCGCCTACGACAGGCATTGAGCTTTGTCGGGACGGCCGTTTCCAGCGGCTGTAATGGGAAAAGGAAGATTTGGGAGAGTCGGAGAAAGAATGTTCATCACATGAAGCCGGCGGTTTCACAGATCGACTTCCAGCAATGGCCGCAAGAGAATAGCCAGAGAATCGGCCTTGTTGAGCGCGAAGCTTTTAGCGGCACCTTGCAGGGCGGCCGACTTGCACCAAAGCACCCGCTTGATTGGAAGGTGAATAAGGATGGGGCTGTCCCCGTCTTTTAAGACATTCGAGGGTGTGTAATCCGATATATGACTCCCTCCAAGGAAGGATTGACCGTCGAGCGTGCTTTCCGCCGGGTGCCCGTCGTCTCACCACTTCCCGCGGCGGGTTGGGAACTGCCGGGCCTCGGCGAGGCGTTGCAGAAAGACGCTACGTGGAATCTCATATGCCCCGAGCCGTTGCAGATGTGGATTGGCGATCTGACAGTCGACCAAGTGAAACTGCCATTGGTGGAGCTGCTGCGTCAAGCGGCAGAAGGCGACCTTTGAGGCATTGGCTACCCGTTTGAACATTGATTCGCCGAAAAACGCGCGGCCCAAATTCACTCCGTAAATCCCCCCGACAAGCGCACCGTTGTCCCAGACCTCAGCCGAGTGGGCAAAGCCGGCTTCATGCAGAGCGCAGTAAGCGGTCAGCATGTCGGGGGTAATCCAGGTGCCTTCCCCGTTCCGCAGCCGGGTTTCCGCGCAGGCGTAGACCACCTCTTCAAAGGCCCGGTCAAACGTGACCGAAAAGCGCTCCTGCCGGAGCAGCCGGCGCAAACTGCGAGAGATGTGAAATCCGCCCGGATCAATGACACAGCGTTGCGGGGGACTCCACCACAGAATCGGAGACCCGTTGCTGTACCACGGAAAAATACCGAGTTGATAGGCCAGTAATAAACGCTTGAGACCCAGGTCTCCGCCAACTGCCAACAGTCCTTCCGGGTTAGCCCATTCAGGATTGGGAAAGACGAGTTCTTCAGTCAGTCGGTAGACGGGCATGCAGGTCTCCCATGGTTCAGAAAACACCCCTGCCTGTCAATGCGACCCATCAGTGTGGCGGAGCAGCGCTTGCTTTTTCAAAAATCACAGAGGGGGAAATATCGTAAAAACAGAAGGAGTGTTACGGGGCGGATGAGCAAGGTTCCCTGTGATCAGGTTGACACCGAACTTCAGGCAATGATGCACGAATAGGCCCAGGAACTTGGCGGGTCGGAGTTCGTACAGGTATTTGTCCATGCGTCTGAGGCGTTCGAGTCGTCTATCAATTTCTATTTCTCGTTGGTGCCAGGCGCATGGGGTCAAGTGCAGGTCAAACTCACCGAGTTGGCTCGTCTCGAGGTGGTCGAGCGCAACGACTGCGATTTATGAACGCACGCCCGTGTTGCCTTGCCAAGGACACGGGCGTGACGGAAGAATTGATTGCCGTGCTGTCCCAAGACGCAACCAGTGCCCTCCTTACGTCGCGTGAGCAAGCCGCGATTCGCTTTGTCGATATCTTGGCCGGGGGGCACGACTTGGCTCACCTGCGCTGTTTGACGCCTTACGCGGGCATTTTCCCGAGCCGGAAATCCCGGAACCGACCTGGCGGATTGTGATGTCCGTCGGCCATGGTCGGTTGATTCATGCGCTCGGTTTGGAGATTGGGTGGACCTGCTCACTTGCATACCGCGGAGACCGCTCCCGAGCAGGAGGCCCAGTCCTCCTCTGCTCGGGAACCTTCCGGTATGCGTACCCACAGGGGCAATGCACCGGCGGGCGTAACCCCACCCGGATTATGCCCGGTCCAGAGATGTGTTGAACCGGTTGAGCAATTCTTCTCCCGAAGCCGGTGGTGTCTGCGGTGGGGACGGCGGGGTCGCCTTGAGTGGCCGAGGCGCAGGCGGCGGCAGGCGGTGTGCTGGCGTACACTGGCTTAAAACAAGACAGCAAACCAGCAGACAACCGAATCGTACAAACACTGTGGTGCACATGCCTAGTCTCGCATCCAATGAGTCTCTACGCAAAATACCGACTCCGCTATCAAAACTGGCTGGGGTGAGCGACGGCATGCGCGGCCTCAGCGAGGATGACGGTGCGGCGGTCAAAATCGCTGAGCCGTTCATCCCTCAACTGGCCGTTCTGATACAATACAAAGAGTTGCATCCCTACGACGGCGGTTTTCCACAACGCGAAGGTCTCATAAAATTTGATATTGTCGACGTCACGGCCACTCCGCCGAGCATAGCGCTGAACGAGGTCGTCTCGGGACAGGAATCCCGGTAGAACGGGCATTTGCGCAATCTCCCGTCGGCCTGGCGGGTCATCATGCTGGGTCCAATAATTGAGCAACAGCCCCAGGTCGATGAGCGGATCGCCCAGCGTACACTGATCCCAGTCAAGGAGGGCAACAATCCGGGTGATATCTGTCGGATCGACCATCAAATTGTCGAGCTTATAGTCATTGTGCAGCAGGGTTGGAGGGGGTGCAACTGGCACATGGCGAGCGAGCCACTGTCCGAGTTCATCCATAAGTGGAAGTTCTTCGACCTTGGCCGACTCCCAGCGCTTGCGCCAGTTGCGAACCTGCCGCTCGACAAAGCCCTGAGGTTTGCCCAAGGTTTCGAGTCCAACCGTTTGGTAATCTATTGCGTGGAAATCAACCAAGGTGTCCACAACAGCTTCGCTGAGGCGGATATGCACACCCGGCTGCCCGAGATGTTCTGCGGGCAGGTCCTTATGGATGACGAGGCCACTTCTACGCTCCATGACAAAAAACGGTGCATTCAAGACGCTCGCATCGTCACAAAAAAAATAGGGACGCGCGGCTGGTGGAAAAACCGGCCACAAGGCAGACAACGCCCGAAATTCCCGAGCCATATCATGGGCTCCCGCGGCCACCGGACCGCTGGGCGGCCGGCGGAGGACGTATTCGTGGCTCCCAAAGCGCACCAGATAGGTCAGATTGGCATGCCCGCCGGCAAATTGCCCAACCGTCAGCGGGCCGTCAGCATCGGGCAGACGCGCACGCACATAGGTATCCACTACGTTCAGGTCAAGAGTAGCCTCTGGACGAACGGCCACGGTTTCAGGTTCGGTCCAGTCTGGCGGCGTGTGTGCCATCGACGTTTTTTCTCTCCCGGGTATGCCCTGAGGGGCAGGTCTGTGTCGTGCATAGATAATGGAAGCCGTGGACGTTTACAATAATCTGCCAACCCAGAAACCACCCACAACGGCCAGCAAACCGACGACAACGCTACCGACAATATGCAACAGGCCGGGCAGGATGATGCCGTTCTGAAACAACTGCATCGACTCATACGTGAACGTCGAGAATGTCGTATAGGCACCGAGAAACCCCACGACGAAAAAGTGCCGCTGTGGGGTTTCCAGGAGTGCCCGGTCATGCAGGACGGCGAGGGTGACGCCCAGGAGAAAACTGCCGCTTATATTGGCGAGAAACGTCCCGTATGGAAAATTGGTGCCCAAGAGCCGTGCCGCCCAGCTTGAAACCAGAAAGCGCGCGTTTGCCCCCAAGAATCCGCCTATCCCGATCAGAAGATACTGCACGCGATTTTCCCCTCCATACACAAATATATTTGGCTCCTGTCTCTATTCCTTGGCGAAGCGTTTCGTCGCGAGATAGTCTTTTTCTTCACCGGTTACGCTGTCCTGTTATTGACTGACGGTTCGCGGCGGTCTTTAGTGGGCGGTACGGGAGAAAAACAAGAGGCATACGGAGGGAAGACGGTGGACGATATTCTCCAGGCGCTATTCCGCTGGATTCACCTATTGGCCGGTATTACCTGGATCGGACTGCTGTACTATTTCAATTTGATTAACGCCCACTTTCAGGGTGCGCTCGAAGCGGAGGTGCGCAAACAGGTTGTCCCGCAGATCATGCCGCGCACGCTGTGGTGGTTCCGCTGGGGAGCCATGTTCACCTTCCTGTCCGGCTTGCTGATGATTCTCTGGAAATATTTCCTGTTGGGGAGTGGCTTCACCGGCGATGCTGGCCTGTTCGGATCGAGTGCCGGGCTGTGGATTAGCATGGGGGCGCTGTTCGGGACGATCATGTGGTTTAACGTCTGGTTCATTATCTGGCCAGCCCAGCAGCAGATTATCACCGCTACGGTCAAGGGCGAAGCACCGCCCCCGGCGCTCTCCAAGAGGGCATTGCTCGCCTCTCGCACAAACACCTTTCTATCCGTTCCCATGCTGTTCGGTATGTTCGCTGGTTCCGGGCATTATCCGTCGATTACCTTTGGGCCGCTATGGCTGATTATTGTCCTGGGGGTCGGCTTCGGTCTGGCCTATCACCTGGTTTTCCAGGTCAGCGGGAAGGTGGCCAGGGACTGGCCGGTAGAGGAGTGACGGGCTACTTCTGATGCACGTCTGATTGAAGCGCCAGCACGACCTTCGCTTCTCCCTTTTCCGGTAGAGCAATCTTCTGTGAGCGGGCGCCAAACCGCTCGTGCCAAGCCGCAATAGTATACTCGCCGGGCGGGACGTTGTGCAGCTCGAAGCGCCCGTCCTGATCGCTCAGGGCGAAATACGGATGGTCGAACACGCCCAGATAACTCCGCATCCAGCCGTGGATGTCACATTTGACCTCAATGCCGACTTCCTCCGCATCAATGGTTATGCTTCGTGACGTGCCTTTGAGCCCCAGACTGAAATTCCAGTGTGACGAATTCCGCGGCAGGCCGTGGACATTATGAGCCATGGGGTCGCTATTGAGGTAGCGAATCGGTTGATCGACCCGAAGCGCCATAATACGCGGCAGAAAGACACAGCCCTTTTGGTCGTTCTCAACCGGTTCTTCAGGGACGGCAAAAACTCGCTCTCCCAGCCCGTCTTTGATATACACCAGGGCGTTTTGCAGCCTGCCGTCAGTGACCAGTACATCTCCGGCGTAGACCGTACCCTCGTGTTGGGCGGCGCATTCCGACCAGCCGCCGAGTCGCAGCACGCTTTGCTCTGGAACGGTACCCTCGAAATGGACACTCCCGGAGATCGTGCCCACCGTAGACAGGTCGAGTGGGGTGGGTTGGCGGGGCGGCTTGGACGGCGTCGGGCTGTTGCAGGCCAGAAGCATAGAGAGCAGGGCCCCGATGGAAATCAGCCGGATCGGTTGAGAGCAACGCATAGAGCAGGGAGGCTATTTGGCTTGGACTTCCGCCAGATTGACACAGTTGAGGGGCGGCTCACCAGCGCGCAGGCGGTTGACGTTTGCGGCTAGTCCACGCGCGATGTCGTTATACGACAAATCGGTCACGCCCGCGGTATGGGGCGTGGCAATCACATTATGTTGGAACAGCGGGTCGGCCGGGTCGGCTGGCTCATCCCAAAAAACATCCAAGGCCGCTCCGGCTATATCTTGATTAGCCAGGGCCGTAACCAGGGCGTCATGGTCGATCACCGGGCCGCGCCCGACGTTAATGAGGTAGGCCGAGTTCTTCATGCTGGCGAGGGCCTGCGTATTGATGATCCCCCGCGTGTGGGGTGTGACCGGAAGAGCAAGAATAACGAAGTCGGCCTCTGCCAGGACGTCACTGAGGTCAGGCGGGCCGCCGAGGAAGTCGAACCCGTATTCTTTTTTTATGCGCTCGGACGGGTGTCGTTTCAGACCTAGCAGCCGCATGTCAAAATGGCGCAGGCGGTTGGCCAGTTCCGTCCCGATACTCCCGACGCCGAGAATGGCGGCCGTCTTCTCCGGGAGTCCTTTGCCCATAGGTGAACCAAAGACACCGCTCCGCACGTTTTCAACCGCCTGGGGAAATTTCCGGGACAGGGCGAGCATGAAAAAAATGGCGTGTTCCGAGACTGAGACGGCGTTGCCCGCCCCTTCCTGGCCTGGGACATTGGCCACATAGACGCCCTGTTCGGTCGCAGCCGGAATGTCCACGCCTTCGAGCCCGACGCCGAACTGATGAATCATGCGTGCCGAAGTGCCCCGAATAATTTCTGCGTCCACGCGGTGCATGGTTGGCACGACCACATCGGCGTCGCCCGTCGCGCTCAACACTTCCTCCGCCGGACAGGCAATAATGGTGTCATCCGGCAGATGGCGCCGGAGCGTCTCGGAACAATGGGGGAAGTGGGTGGAGCACAGAACGATTTTCATGTGGCGCGTCTTCCTGGGGTGGGGCCAGCTCACTCCGGGGACTGACGGGCGGCGTCCATAACTTTTTCAATATCCAGTACGCGTGGGCCGTCCCAGGAAAGCTCGACTTCCCACCGGTCATCTGCGCTCACCATCAGTTCCCGCTCACCGTCGAGTGCGATAATCGAGGGCATAAACGTAATGGGTATCCGCGTGCCGAGCTCCATCAAGCCATGGTGTTGGATAGAGACGGGGACTACCATCCCGGGGGCAATGGGCGCGTTGATGGAGCGGGTATTGCCCCCGAAGCGGACATACAGCCCGACGCCGTCAGCAGGTCGGATGGGATGCAGGCTGCCGCCGATTGAGGCCAAGCCGATGTTCGTGGGCTGACCCTGGGTGAGAAAGAGTTCCTTGAGACGCTTGGACTCCCACACGGCTCTGGCGCCAACAAACTGATAGTTGCACACGGCCGCATCAACTAGGGCGATGTCCTCAAGCGTTCCGTTGCGGTACAGATTGAGCCGCTTGGTCGGACGGGTGCACGTTTCCGGGGAGAATTGTCGGGCCGCGTAGTAGCCTGCAGCCAAGCCTGCCAGAGTGGACTCCAGGAACTGGGGAAAGGCGTTATTCGTTCCGGTTGAAAGCGGAACGAGCGGCATACCTCCGCTGCCTTTGGTGACCACCCGGTTGGTGCCGTCGCCACCAATGATGATGACGCAGGCCACCCCCTGTTCGCGCATGAGCTGCGCCGCCCGTGTCGAATCGCTGGCCTCATCGAAGACCGACATTTCAAGAAAACGGGTGGTGAGATGGAGCTCGTTCTCTATCCCGGACAGGGCTTTGGTGAAAATATTGGCCGGGTCGGGAAAAAGAACCACTTCGTCCGCTCCGGCTCCCTGAATACCGAGAATGGCCCGCCGGACGATATAGACTTTTTCCTGGGTATCAAGGATGGACCCATGCGCTACGAGGCGGCGAATGTCTTTGCCCGCGCGCGGGTTTGCGATAATGCCGACGGGTGACATGGGAAAATGGAGGTTAGGGTTGGGGACTGAAGGGTTGGGGAATCCGAATCCCCCGCCCCCCAGTCTCTCGTTCCTAAAACAGTCCTAGGGCTGCCTCGCTGACTTTCTGCGGATTGGGCAGGTAGTGGTCTTCCAGGGGCGGGCTGAACGGCACTGGGGTGTGAGGGGCGGACACCATCTTTATGGGCGCATTCAAGTAATCAAACCCCTTGTCCGCGACTAGGGCCGCGATATCGGTTGCCATGTTACAGCGTGGATGCGATTCATCGGCAATCACCAGCCGGCCCGTCTTTTCGACCGAGGTCAGAACCGTGTCTTCGTCAAAGGGCGAGAGGGTACGGGGGTCGATCACCTCCGCGCTTTTGCCCCGCTTTTCCAACTCCGTGGCCGCGGCCAGGGAATGATGGACCATCTTGCCGATAGCCACGATCGTGATGTCCTCGCCGGCTCGCTTAATGTCCGCCTTTCCAAACGGAATGCTATAGGCTTCCTCTGGAACGCTGCCCTTTAGGCCGCCGAAGGTGATGTCCTCAAAGAAAATCACCAGATCGTCATCTCGAATCGCCGAAATGAGGAGTCCTTTGGCGTCATACGGTGTCGAGGGGACGACCGTTTTGAGGCCGGGGATATGGGTAAAGAGGGAGTGCAACACCTGGGAGTGCTGAGCGGCGGCGCGGTAGCCACCCCCGCAGATGGTCCGAATCACAAGCGGGACTTTCGCTTTGCCGCCAAACATATAGCGGAGTTTTGCGCCCTGGTTGAGAAGCTGATCAAAACATACGCCCATAAACCCGACGAACATCATCTCGGCAATGGGTCGTAAGCCAGTGGCGGCGGCACCAACCGCCGCGCCAATAAAACCGGATTCACTGATGGGTGTATCGATCACCCGCTCCCGGCCAAATTCCTTGACCAGACCTTTCGTCACGCCCAGGACGCCGCCCCAGGCTTCATCGCCTGCGAGGTGGTCAACATCGGCTCCCCCCGCAACGTCCTCACCCATGATCACCACTTTCGGGTCGCGCTGCATTTCCTGCCGCATGGCTTCATTCAGCGCCTCACCAAAATTCAATTCTCGCTCCGCCATAGTATTTCTCCGCAAGTTTCCTAATAACTCACATACACATCAGTGAAGGTTTCCTGGACCTCGGGGAAGGGGCTGTCTTCCGCGAATGTGACGGCTTCGTCAATCGCGGCATTGACCCGTCCATCGATGTCCGCCATTTCGGCTTCAGACATGAGGCTGCGGGACAGGACCACGTCCGAGAAACGCTTGATCGGATCGAGTTCGTTGCGGTATCGCTCGTTTTCTTCGGCGACTTTATAGGTCTGGGCATCGCCCTCGAAATGGCCGTGGTGACGATAGGTCTTGCACTCTAGCAGGCTCGGCCCCTGTCCGGCCCGGGCTCGCGCAACGGCTTCATGCGCCGCTTCATACACGGCAAACAGGTCGTTTCCGTCTATAGTGACGCCCGGCATATTATACGCCGCTGCACGGTCGGCGATATTCTCGACACTGCAATGATAATGCGCCGGTGTAGACTCAGCATAGCCGTTATTCTCGGCCACAAAAACGATCGGCAGCTTCCAGATTGCGGCCAAGTTGAGGCTCTCGTGCAAGGTGCCCTGCTCTGACGCCCCATCCCCAAAGAAGCAGACCGTCACCTGGTCAGTGCCCGTGGTTTTGGCGGTCAAGCCGGACCCGCAGGCCAGCGGTGGCCCCCCGCCGACAATCCCGTTAGCGCCCAGCATGCCTTTGTCCATATCGGCGATATGCATAGAGCCACCTTTGCCCTTACAAATCCCGGTGGCTTTGCCGAACAGTTCGGCCATCATGCCCCGTACGTTCACCCCTTTTGCCACACAGTGGCCGTGTCCCCGATGGGTCGAGGTCATATAGTCGGCATCTGTGAGATTGGCACAGATCCCGACCGCAACCGCTTCTTCCCCGGCATAGAGATGCACAAAGCCCGGGATTTTCCCCTTCCCAAACTCACTACTGACCCTGGTTTCAAACACCCGGATGAGTTGCATGCGCTCATAGATCCAGAGGAGTTTGTCTTTGGGAATTTCCATACGACCTCCTTATTGCAATCGTTGTGTACCGGCTTCATAACACGAAACGTGGAGGGGGGAAACAGAAAGGGGGGATGGGGAATGATACGGGAAATTTATCGAAGAACATTTGGTTCCCTCACAGGCTTACATGGACGGAAAAGCAGAACATGTCTCAGGGGTGTTGTTCTCTGATTCGTGAGCCACATCGGCTGTCCGTCGAATAATAGCCACTACCGCCTCTCTCCAAAAAACACTGCCCCTCTTCTGCCAATGTTCGTTCAAGGCCGCTTGCCTTTCCTGCTCGTGAATCTCCCAAACTGCTAGAGGCAGCCGATTTCTTGAGTATCGCTAACACTCCGTACTTCTTGGCTGTCGCCTTGCGTCAGGTTCAATCGTCATGCACCGCCTCCACCCGGGAGAGAAGCGAGGGGGAGGAAGGCGAGGCAGTCGAGGGCTGTGCGGTCGTCTCGGGGGGGGGGGGGCGGCGGAAGGGGTTGAGCGTGTGGCAGGCGCGGGCGAGGCGGGGGCGGGAGAGTGCGGCGTCAGAGCCGAGTGAGGTGCGTGCGCCTGGCTGGCCGGGGAGGACGGCCTCGGCCTTGAGGGCGGGGAGACGGGTGCGAAGGGCAGGGGGGGGGCGGCAGCACCGGGCGGGGCTGACACCCCCCCCCTCAGGGCAGGGCCCGTGGCGCATCGCCGGCCGGTCCGGGCGAGCGGAGCACCCGGCGCGGGCGACCGAGGGGGGCACCGGCGCGGGGTCTCGTGGGCGTCAGGCCCCTCGGGAGCGCCCCCGCGCCTGAGCCCGCCCCCCCTTGCCGGGGGCCACCGGCTGAGGCGCACGCCCGATGGGGTTGGCGGGCCTGAGCGAGGCTTGGGCGCGTTCCGGCGTCCGGGTCTCGCACCCCCGCACCCAGCCCCCCGCTTGGGTCCTGCGGATGACATGCTTGGGCACCGCCTTCCCCTGCCCCTAGCGGGGCGGCAGCGCGCCCGGGGGGCCCTGAGCGCCGCCCTCACCGCCCCGCGTTGCCGCCCGCCCGGGTGGCTGCCCCCGCCCGCCCTGGCTCGCCCGGCTTGCCCCGTCGCCGCCTTGCGAGGCGGGTCCCCTGCGCCTCCGTCCCCGCAGCGTGTGACCCCATCGCCCCCCCCCCCCCCCGACAATTGATGGGAGCACCATACCTCACCTCATCCCTTCCAAGGGAATCCTGAATGGCGATTGAACCTAGTTGGGTAAAAGTCCGTGTCAAGCCACTGCTACGTCGGCATAAAAAGGCATAAGGAAGCCAGAGGTGGAGATTTTTCATGCTCGTCACATATCAATGAGGCGGTATCCATTGTGGACACTGCACGCCCTTAGATTTCTTGTCCCCGCCGTCGCCTTTTGGCTTGGCGCTACATTATTGAGGTGACGAGTCTCCAGGACAACATATTATGATGGGGGCGAAGGTGCTGTCGCAGAGGCATCAATGGCCCCCCTCGACGCCATCTCCTCGAAAGCCGGTTCGCGGTCGACCCGGGCAGTGTCCAGTTCTTCCTGTCCGACCTCTCTCCACTCCCCGTTTCCAACACCGACCCCCAAGCCCTGTCAGGGACGGGTCAGAGCCCCCGCCCGCTCAACCCGGCGGGCGGGGGCTCTGGCGTCTTCGGGGCTGACGGCGCGCCTGTCATGGGTCTTCAGAATGCCTGTCTCGACATCGCTGTGCCACTCCGGGTGCAACCCGATGATCTCTTTGCAGAGTGGTGGCCGCACGTGATTACGCACCAGGACGACGGTGCCGTGAAGCTGGGGTTTATGGTGGCGATTGACGAGGAAAACCTCGAAGACATCCTGGCCTTGCTCGGAAACACCACACGAGCGTGAACCCTCGCTGTGATTGTTGCGACACTTCACCTCGTCCCGCCACCAACAGTATCACAACGTCGATATTGTGGCCGTGCGTGGTTGACGGCTCGACGTGACCCTAAGGGAAGAGGTGGCTGTCACGCAGCGATTCCCGCCAGGCCACGGGGGCGGAGAGCCGTGTCAAGGGAAGGGGGCCCCTCTATTCGCCCTCGTCCGGTAGCCGATAGGCCGTGCCGTCAACGAGGCGTTTGGCATCGTAGTTCCAGTGAGTCATCCACTCTTCAATCACACGATAGGCCGGACATTGGCCTTTGTCGATCTCATCACGCAGCCGCCCAAGATAGATGGTCTCATTTTCTCCGGCCTCGTTGTAGTCGTTATGTCGCTCCAGGCCTTCCCAGGCAATCGCGACCAGTTCTTTGGCCAATTCGAGCAGGCGGATGCCCCGTACGCGTGCGCCCAGGGCTTGGCGGTGGGCTTGATGGTAGACTTCGAGGCGTTCGTCCCAACTCCATTTTTTCACCAGGTCCCAGGCGGCCAGCAATGGGTCGGTGTCAAAAAATATGCCTTTGGTGAGGGCTGGGACGGCCAGCATGTATGCAAATGGCTGGTTGTCGAAGCAGCGGATCTCTAGGTATTTTTTGATCCGCACTTCCGGAAAGAGGGTTGTCAGGTGGATGTTCCAGTCCCCCAGGGTAGGGCGTTCGCCCTCATATCCTTCCTCCAAAAATTGGCGAAAGGACATATGGGTCATATTGATCCACTGATCCCGGCGCACGATAAAATACATGGGAATATTCAGCGCGTATTCAGCATAGTCTTCAAATGTCGGAGCGTCGGCAAAAGCAAAGGGCAGCAGGCCACACCGGCGTTTGTCTGTCTCAGTCCAGACGTGGCCGCGCATGGTCATAAAACCGTTCAGACGACCATCTGAAATCGGGGAGTTGGCAAATATGGCGGTCAGGAGGGGCACGAGGCCCATGCCGGTCTTAAATTTCAACATGGCATCGGCTTCGTCGCTGAAGTCGAAATTGACCTGAATGGAAGCGGTTTGCTTCATCATGCGATGCCCCAGTGTGCCAACCTTCTCCATATACGGGGCCATGATCTGGTAGCGCGTTTTGGGAATCCACTGGATGTCGTCGAGCGGGCTGACCGGCTGGACTCCCAAGTTCACGAAGTCAATGTCCAGTTCGTCCGCAATGGGGAGCAGGTGCTTGAGATGGCGACGGAGTTCTTTGTCCGCACAATGGACGGTCTCGCACTGTTCGCCGGAGAGTTCGAGTTGAGCGCCGGGTTCAAGCGCAATATTGGCGCGCTCACCCTGGAGGGCGACAATGCGCCCTTCTTCTTCCTGGGGTTCCCATCCTAGGGAGTCTGCCAGGCGGCTCAGGATGTACTCAATGCCGCGCCGGCCGGAATAACGGGCGGCGCGGCCACTCCGACGTGACACGCCCAGCAGTTCGTATTCTGTGCCAATACGCCAGTCTGACCGGGGCTTTGCCGCGTCAAAGAAGTATGCGATGAGTTGGGCGTGGTCTTCAACAACAAGACCCGCATCTGGACCTTCGACGTATTGCGACATCCGGTGACATCCCTCCCCTGGGTGCGAACCCCTCCTCCAGAGCGGCATCAACGTAACTAGACACAGAGGCCAAGGCAAGGGGATTTTGAAGGCTGCTCCGAGACGGGGAATGAGGGTTCTCAGAGAGGGGCGCCTTCTGTCAAGGTGACAGCGCAGGATTACCCCGGAATTCCTCTTGGGCGGTGAGATACGCGGCAAACGGGCAGTGCGCACCGCAGGGATGCTCTCCTGCAAGGGTCAGGGCGCGACGGAGAGCGGCCTCCATGGCGGTAAACCAACCGGATTGGGCAGGAAAGAGATTCGCCGGTCCGATTCGGCTAGCGATGCCAGTTTTTTCAAATAACTGCATGGCGCCGGGACGCAGACCCAGGACAAGGAGGGCTTTGCCGGTGCGCTCCAACTGCCGCTGGCTGGATTCGAGCAGGTCGGCGATGGTGATGTCCAAGCCCTGTGTCTGGCGGATGCGGAGAATAACGACGCGGACGTGAGGCTCGGCATTCATGCGCTCAATCGCGTCTTGGAGCTCTCCCGACGCCGCAAAAAATAACGGGCCCGTCAGATTGAGAATGCGAATGGCGGAACAGGACCGCCCCCGCTCTTCCCGCTCGTGGTTCATCTCTCGCTCTCGAAAGCGGCCTTTCTCGCCTATTATCATCTCTCGGATCGTGAGCAGGCGGACGCGACGTAAAAAGAGGAGAATGCTGATTCCGACGCCAAAATAGACAGCTTGGTCGAGCGGCACGAGCCATGTCCCGACGAGCGTGGCGAGAAATGCCATCCGGTCGCCTTGAGTCCCGCGCAGTATCATCCGAATGCGATCCCTGTCGATGAGATCCGATGCTAAGACGAACAACAGGCCGGCCAGACTGGCAATCGGGGTCTGATTGACCACAGGTCCGAGAAAGAGGAGTACGGCTAGCATGAACAGTCCGCAAAACAGCGCCGACAGACGGCTCTGGGCACCGGCTTGCTGATTTAAGGTCGAACGGGCCAGACTGCCGCTGACCGGGTAGCCGCCCGAGAAAGCCGCCGCGATATTTGCCAGTCCCTGGCCTGAAAATTCGGCCGCCATATCAAGCCGCTGCGCCGATCGAGCCGCAAGCGTACGGGCTACAGAACTGGATTCGACCAGGGACAGGACGGCACAGGCAACCGCCGTCGGAAGCAGGCCCGCCCACCGGTCCAGGTGAGGGACGGTGACCGGCGGCAGACCGGCTGGCAGAGGGGCGAGGTGGGCAACCAGTTGGAGTCCAGCGTCGGACAAATGAAAGACTCGTGCCACGACGATGCTGAGCCCCAGGGCGATAATCGCGGCTGGCAGACGGGGATAAAAGTGACGGAGAGACAGGACGCAGGCCATTGTGCCGAGGGTGAAAAGGACGGCGAGCAACCGGACTTCCGAGAGCGAAGATAGCCAGCCGCTGATCATCTGGGCGGGATTGCCCACAATGCTAGCCGTGCCGGTTGCATTGGGAAGCTGACCGATAACAATCAGGACCGCAGCTCCTGAGATATACCCACGGACAACCGGCTGTGAGATATAATCGGCTACCGCGTCGAGTCGCAGCACTCCAGCGAAAAACTGGACAACGCCAACCATAAAGGCCAGGGTGACTCCGACGGTCATGGGGCTCGCTCCCCCGTGCGCCACCTCGGCAGCGACGGCAGTGCCGACTAGCAGGCTCACCGCGTTCGTGGGGCCGGTGACGACATGGCGGGAACTGCGGAACAGTGCACCCACTACGGCTGGCAGGGCTGCCGCATACAGGCCCATGGCCGGAGGAAGACCGGCGATCATGGCATAGGCCACGCCTTGGGGAATGTCGAGAAAGGTCACGCTCGGGCTGGCAAGCAGGTCCCGAGGGAGATGACGAAGCTGGTAAGCCCGGAGGTCGAGAAACGGGAGAAAGCGCTTCATCAGTCCTCAGGCGGTCGCTCCGCCTCAGGCAGTTGATAATGCTCTCGACTCGGCTTGAGCGGGCGTAACATCCAGTAGGGGCGTCGCGTGCCGTCGGGCGAGACCTGACTGGCCGGCCGGGTCAGGTCTCGCCACTTCTTATAGGCCGCCTGCGATTTTTCCGTATCAACCTGGATATCCCCATACTGATCGCCCTTTTGGGCGGGGAGGACTCGAACGGCTTGGTGCCAGCAGTGCATACCGGAGATCGGGTCGGGATGGACCGGAAAGGTGAGATTCTGATGCACGCCGGTATCCGTCCACCAGACGCGTGCGCTATCGGCATCCTCACTCGGATAGCCGTGGACTCCCTGTTTGCGAGATAAGCGCCACTGAGTACCGTTTCGGCTGAGCCCGACCGTGGCCATCATCTGGCGCTGGCCAGCCTGATCAAGCTTCCAGCGACCCATATGGTGGCTACAGCCGACAACCCCGGGTCGAATCCCTTCCGTCACCCAGGCCTTGAGCACAAAATAGCCGATCTCGGTCTCGACCCGGACGAGGTCTCCCGTGCCCACTCCCCGGCGTTTGGCGTCACGGGGATGGAGCCAGAGCGGATTGGTGTGGGCAATCTCGTCCAGCCATTTGGCATTTGCGCTTCGGGTGTGAATCTGGACCGGTAAGCGAAAGGTCGGGATCAAGACCATTTGGTCGTCGGTGAGCCGGTCGGGATGGATATGGCTCTTGCTATATGTAGGGAGGGCGCATTCCGGCCAACCCCAGTCCTTAAGGGTCTTTGAATAGAATTCAAGGCGTCCGCTTGGCGTTGGAAAGCCGCGATACACGTGACCGTCTTGGTGCGCTATTTTGATGCCAACGCGCCGTCGGCCCTCTGTATCCCCGTCAGGAGATGGCAGAGGGACGATATTGGGACCGGCGGGCTTGGGGCTTGCGGTGAAGACGCGTCCAAGACCATCAACCCGGGTATTGTCCAACTCAGCCGGTGGGACCGTTTGCGTGTGGACCGCTCCGATGTTTTTTTGTATTTCAAACGCGCCGTAGCGACGCATATAGGCCAGCGGCGAGAGTCCCTGCGCAGCAGCCTGTTCCGGGAGCCCCGGGACCGACTGCTCAAAAATGAACCCGTAATACTCGTCAAGGGTAAGTTTCTTGCCTGGGTGGGCTTTGGATTCAAAATATTGGCGTATCCCCAACGAGCCGTCCGGGTCGACCTGCCAGGACAACTCGATCCAGAACTCGTTCTCTTCCCAGACTTCGCCTGGGTTTGCTTGGCGTGTGTCTGTCACCGGCTGGCCGAGGCGTTCTCTGGCGGCTCGCAGGACGGGCTGACGAAACCCGATCCACTGAGCGTCGTGTGTTTCGTAGGAATGCGTATCGTGGCGCTCGCTGCCGACGCCCATGGGCAGGATGTAATCGGCGAAATAAGCACTCTCGTTCCAGGTTGGAGTCAGGGCGATGTGCAGGCCGATTTTCTGTTCATCGCTGAGGGCTTCAATCCACGAAAATCCATCGGGGTTGGTCCAGACCGGGTTGTACACCCGGGTGAAATAGACATCGAGTTTAGCGCGCCCTTCTCTCAGAAAATGCGGCAGGAGAAAAGAGAGTTCGTGAATGGCCAGTGGGTATTCGGCTGGCCAGGAAAGCGTATTCCACATGGCTGGGTGGGGCGGAGTGTGGATGGGACGCGGCACAAACTTGTTCCACGCATTGGGATACGTCCCGCCCGGTGTTGCCACTGCGCCCGTGAGGGCGTTGAGAAAAAACAGGGCACGCGAGACCTGCCAGCCACCGAGATTCCCGGCGGACGCGCTCCGCCAGGTGTGGGTGGCCAGCCGCGTTCCAGCCGAGGCAACCAGTGTGGCGATGGCCTCAACAGCCTGTGGGCTGACTCCGGATTCCTGGGCTGCAAATGCAAAACTGTATGGCGCATAGAGCTGTTTCAGAACGGCTTCAAAGTTCTCAAACGTAGGCGCTAGATCAGGCCGCTCTTCTTGGAGATATTCCTGCCAGTTCCACCAGGTACGCACGAAAGTGGGGTTGTATTGTTCTGTCTGAATAAGGTGGTTGGCCATGGCGAGGAGAATGGTCGCTTCACTCCCTGGATAGGGGGCAATCCAATGGTCGGCATGGGTGGCGCTATTGGACAGGCGGACGTCAAAGACGATGAGCTTGGCCCCACGTCGCTTGGCGTCCATAATGCGCTGGGCGTGCGGATTAAAATAGTGGCCCGATTCCAGATGGGCGCTGATGAGTAAGATGACCTCGGCATGCTCGTGGTCGGGGCTGGGGCGGTCCGCACCCATCCAAAAATGATACCCGGCGCGAGCCCCGGACGAACAGATATTAGTATGGGAGTTGTGGCCGTCAACACCCCAAGCGGCCAGGACGCGCTCGGTGTAGCCATCCTCGCCAGGACGGCCAACGTGATACATGATCTCGTTGTGACGGCCTTCCTGGAGCGCCCGCCGGAGACGGGCGGCAATAGCACGGAGTGCCTCATCCCAGGAGACCTGTTGCCACTTCCCCTCGCCGCGTTTTCCCGCCCGTTTCAGGGGGGAGAGAATGCGGTCAGGATCGTTGATTTGGTTGAGTGTGGCCGGGCCCTTGGCGCAATTCCGGCCCCGTGAGGCCGGATGTTCGGGATTACCCTCGAATTTTCTGATGCGGAGCGTCTCCGGGTCAACATAGGCCAGCAGGCCACAGGCCGACTCGCAGTTAAAACATGTGGTGGGAACAAGCATGGAGCGTTGTTCGACGCGCTGCGGCCACGCGCGGGGGTCCAATTCAACCCAATCGTCCCAGCGCTCCTTGGGAGGAAACGACGCAAGGTGGGTGCGGCTCGGTCCTGGATAGAACGTCTCCTCCCGTGCTTCTGTATCCTGACGAGCGGCAGATACGCGTGTATTGGGTCTCTCGCTACTCATGGTCATATCTCCTAGGCGAGGGGGACGCTTTGTCCGGCCTGAACGTAGGCGTGTTCATAGGCCAGCAATCCAATGAGGGCCGCCCCTCCTGCCGGTATGCCGGCCCACGGCGCGAGCAGGCCGAGAGCGATGAGGAGCAGACCACCCCAAAAATACATCCGGTATTGCCCCTTCGTCATCTCGGCAGCGGCAAGATGGGCGTGGACGGTGGGATGATGCAGGGTGAATTCCTGGCTCACCAAGAGAAGATGCAGCGCGCACCCGACTCCCAGGAGCGTGGCGACTGGGGGAACCACGGCGGGTGCCCACCAGACCGCGCAGGGGAGGAGCGCTGCGGCTCCCGCAATAAGCGTCTGGACCAGAAAATGGAGGGGAAGGAGCGGGTTCTGCCACAGGTCACGGGCAGTCGACTGGGCAAAGAGATAGGCAGTGTACACACTCGTCAGTACGCCAAGTGGGATGCCGAGCAGCATCAGACCCGACTGCCATACGGTTCCGCCTGCAAAAAGACTGGCCAAAAAATGGAGGACCAGAACACTGCCAAAACCCAGGATGATAAAAGCGCCCCGGACCAGCCAACTCCTCCACTGCGGGCGGGTAAAAATCAGCGTAAAGCGCTCGGGGTGGTCCAAATCGGCGATGAGAATCAGACCGGTAAGGGCGAGAAATATCCCGCTCAGAATGGGGGCAAGCCGTTGCCAGAGCATATGCTCGGAACCCAGTATTCCAAAGAGCACCAGCAGGGCCGGAATCAGATAGGCTCCCGTGGCCAGTCCTTTGGTCCAGGTATATAGGCTCAGCCGCCAGTCCCACGGGGCCCGGTGCGGCACGTCATAGGCCAGGACGGCCTGGGCGGAGCTATTGTGCCGGGTCGGATGGCCTGAGGTCACCTGTTGCGCTCCCCCGCCCTGCTCACTCCACAGAAAAAGCCCGCCTTCGGGACGGGCGGCAGCCAGCGGGTCGAGCGTAGCCTGGTGGGCCCCGGTGTAGAATAATTTAGGGCGGGTTTCCTTTTCAGGACGTCGCACCGCAACGGGCTCTCGGCCCACGGTAGCCGTCACGCGTGAATCGGGGTCATTCAGGTCGCCCACCATGATCGCCTCTGTCGGGCAGACCACAACGCAGGCTGGCTCCAGGCTCATATCGATCCGGTGTGCACAGAAATTGCACTTCTCGGCCGAATGGTCTTCCGGGTTGATAAAAATCGCATCGTACGGACAGGCCGCAATACAGGCCTTGCAGCCAATACAGATGGACTTGTCGAAATCCACAATGCCGTCAGACCGGGCGTACATGGCCGCGGTCGGGCAGGCGTGGGTGCAGGGCGCTTCCTGACACTGATTGCAACGGGTGACCTGAAAAGCTCGCCGAGCGTTTGGGAAGGTGCCCACATCGGTGTATTTCACGTAGGTGCGATTGACCGAGACCGGGACGTGGTTCTCTGATTTACAGGCCGTACTGCACGCATGGCAGCCAATACATCTGGTGTGATCAATGACCTTGGCCCATCTCACTCCAGACGCTGCGTGGGACACTTCGGTGGCTGCTTCCATGCGGCTTGCTCCTTCCCGCGGTGCGCGTCGGAATCTCGGACGGGCCGCCACGCTCTCCCGGCTAATGCGCAATAGGCAACTGTTGCTCGTTCCAGTCCAGCATCCCTCCTTTGAGATTCGAGACGCGTTCGAATCCAAGGCCGGTGAGAATAGCGGCTGCCGTTGTACTGCGGACGCCGGCCCGACATACAACAATGATATTCTTGTCTTTATGGTGTTCAATTTCTCCTGCGCGTGCCGACACCTCCTTGAGGGGAATGAGAATGCTACCCGGTATATGACCAAGGTCAGCGCTGTATTCGTCCGGCTCACGAACATCGAGCAGGAGCGGAGGGCGCACGCTCGCCCGCTGGGCTTGGACTTCTTGTGCGGAAAGTTGCCGCACGCCATTCAGCGCAGAGAGGCTCGGAAACTGGATGGATTGATCTTCAATGGCAGACTGGTTCGGTTGGAGAACCTCCTGAATTTTATCCGGCAGGGAGAGTTGGAGGTTGTTCATCAAATCGACATATTCCTCGCGACTGCGACCGGCAACACGCGGATTGGTCTGTTTCTCCTCGCCAATAGTGGATTGGGTATGCCCTCGGTAATCATGGCCGGGAAAGACGAGCGTACTGTCGGGTAGCGGAAACAGCTTATGATAAATGCTGTCGTACTGGGCGCCAGGATCACCCCCGGGAAAATCGGTCCGCCCGGTGCCGTGGATGAAAAGGGTATCGCCGGTGAACACCCGATCTCTAGCGTGCAGGCACATGCTGTCGGGCGTATGGCCCGGGGTCGCGAGCACGTGTAGGGCGAGCGTCCCGACTCGGATGAGCTGCCCATCTTCGACATGCCTATCGACATGCGGGGCGGGGGCACGCCGATGCATGATTACGGGCGCATCGGTCAGATCCCGTAACTCCCAACTCCCCGTCAGATGATCAGCATGGGTGTGCGTATCGATAATGCTGTTGAGCGTATAGCCATAATAGGCGAGCAGGGCGAGATATCGCTCGGTTTTTTCCAGGACGGGATCAATGAGGACGACTGCCTGTGTTTTCTCGCACCCAATCAGATAGGTCTTGGTGGCGCTGCGGTTGAGTTCGCGGAACAGCATGGTGAGCATTCTTCATCTGGGCGGGGGCAATGATACAGAGTATACCATACTTTTCCCTCATATTGAAAATGGGGGAAACAACGTCAAGCATAAGGGGTGACAGATGGCTCGGCTCCCTAGCACCTTTCTCATCGGCTTGCTCTGCCTGTCCTGCGAAAGCATGGGTTCTCCTGGTGCGAGCCAGCAGACCGAGACCGAAAGAGACATTCTCGGACTTCGGGGCCCCGTTAGATCGTTATCCATCTTTCGGGCCACTGTAGAGAAACATGGGGACAGGTGGGAGTCGCAGGAAGAACTGCCGATTCGCACCGATCGGTTTGATCGACGGGGGAATCTCACCGAGCGCCTGTCCTATGGCCCGGAAGGGACGCTCCGCGGGAGATCGGTCTTTTTGGACGACGCGAGGACCAATGAGAGAGAAGTGCGGCGCTACGGGCCAGAGAACAGCCTCTCTGGACGCACTGTCTCATCCTATGCTGCACATGGCGTCCTAGCTGAGTCGCGTTCCTATTCGAGCAGGGATGGGCTGACGAAACGAGTGATTTTTCAGTATGACGCCGATGGCAGAGAAATTGAATCCCATATCTACCAACCGAACGGTGAGTTGAAGAGCCGCACGGCTTCACACTACGATGTCCGGGGAAATATTGAAGCGCAGGCGTGGTACGACTCGGCCGATACGCTTGTGAAGAAGGTCGTCTATCACCGTGATTTCCGGGGAACTATGATCACCCGAGTCTCTTATGTCTACGGGGCGAACTCCCGGCTGAGTGAGCGAACGGATGTGCACTTCAACAACAATGGTGATCCGACCGAGCGCATTGTGTACGTGGACAGCGGGCGGCAGCGTTACACCGAGATGTTCACCTATCGGTACGATGCCTTTGGGAACTGGACGACCCAAACGGTCAAGCGGCAGGTCGTCAATAAGAACGCCTCTTATTTGAGACCGACACGGATCATCTTTCGGGTTTTTGAGTATTACGAAAAAGGGGAAACGTAATCCAGATTTGGTTTTCCCAGCCGTTGCTCCCACGCGGCGAACGGTTCTGCTAGGGCCGAAGAGTGAGGATACAGCCCAATTCATGCAACCCGGCTGGATGCGGAATGGAGAGCGACTCAGCGTCCCGCCACTCCCGGCGGGAGTCCTGAAAAAGCTGCTGCAAATTCGCAGGTAGGGTCAAAAGATACCGGCGGGAGTTAGCGTACGACTGCCCGAAGCGCCTCGGTTAGAGCCGTAACATCTTCCTCCGCATTGTAGACATGGGGCGATACGCGAATGGAGCTGCCGCGCTGTGAGACGTACACAGCGCGCTGACGTAAGGCTTCCAGAATAGCGGGGATCTGTTCGGCATCGGCAATCCGAACACCAAATAAGTGGGCTGCGCGCTCGTGTGGTGGTGCGACCGTGTAGGGAGTCCCGTCAAGGGCTTGGCCAAGTTCTTTGCTCAGCCGGGCGCAGTAATGTCGAATATTGTCCACCCCCCATTCGCCGATCTGTTTGAGAGCTGCGAGAAGCATGGGGATCATAATAAAATTCGAGCGCTCCCCGGTATCAAAACGTCGCGCCCCCGGCTGGTATTCGGACTGATAATTGACTAAGGCGCTAAAATTCCGGCTGTCTTTTCGGTTGATCCAGTTGTGCTCAAAGGGCTCACCGCTCAGCAAACGATCACCGACAGCCGCAAAGCCGTACTGGTAGGGGCCGAGCAACCATTTATAGCTGGCGCAGACCAAAAGGTCGGGTTGAACCCGCTCGAAATCAAACGACAGGGCGCCGACCGACTGGGTTCCGTCCACAATAAACAAGGCACCGACCTCGCGGGCACGCTGTCCAATCCGTTCCAGATCGAAGAGCGTGCCGTCCGTCCAATGCACGCTGCTCAGGGCCACCACAGCAGTATGCGTATCAATGGCTTCGAGAAATCGAGCGTTCCAGACCGTTCCCGGTGTGGACGACTCGGGGGGCCGGTCAACTCGACGCAAGACAGCACGTGTACGCTTGCACTGCTCCAGCCAGGGATAGACGTTGCTCGGGAACTCCTCGCCGGGAATCACGACGTTCTGGTCCGGTCTCAGGGGGATGTTATAGGTCGCGATACCCATGCCATAGCTGACCGCCGGGATGAGAGCGACCCGCTCGGGCGAGGTGTGAATGAGCCGGGCGAATGACTGGCGCAGCTCTTCTGCCGGATCAAAGAAATCGGCCGTCCCAATCTCGGCGGGCACGGCTTTGCGTCTCAGGCCGTTGATGCCGGCCGTCTCAACGGCTTTTAACAACGGCGACATATAGGCACAGTTGAGGTAATGTTGACCGTCGGGCAAAGAAAACAAATCGCGCTGGCATTCCATCCGGGGTGCTCGCTTCTCGGCTGGGCTATCTCCTGAACGGTGGGCATGGCTGGCCTGAGACCCTCCGAGCGGATTGTACGGTTTCTATCCTTTCCCGTATATGCTAGCCTGCCGCTATGGGTCGAGTCTACCAGCGCTCTTGCGTCACCTGCCTTTTCCTGGTGGTGCTTCTACATTGCTCACAGATGTGCTTTGCCGCCGACCAGACCCGGACGACCAGCGTCTCTCCGCCTGATACCACGCAGAGCGCCCAGACGACCCCGTGTCATACGCCGGACAGGGAGTCACATTCCCCTCCCGAAAACTGTCCGGATTGCGGAGGGCGCTTCTTTCTCAAGCCTTTGGGAGTGGGAGGTGTGGAACCGTCTGCAAGCCTCCCTCCGGCCCGCGCTCTTTCGCCCTTTGATGCATCGGTTGGTTTTTTCCCCCAGCCACCCTCCCTTGATCTTCGACTCTTGGAAGGACAAGCGCGACATGCTGTCCGACGGTATCTGTCCTTTTCCATTCTCCGCCTCTAAATCCTGCCCGTTCACCTAGCGGGTGACCGCCGCTCATTATCTGTGTCGCGACGGCGTCTTGACGCCGAACCCCCCTCTGTACGTCTTCTGGAGACGTACGCTTCCGCCAGTAGTGAGAAAGTAGCCTCTCATGACGAACAGTTTCGCATGGCGATTCCTGACGGCAGCACTTGTCATCATAACTCCGCTGCCGTCTGGGTGTACGACGGCTGCCATGTCCACGGCACGGACTGGAGGAGGGCCATCTCCCGTACCGCAGAGCAGTGCCTTCCGCCCTCTTGTGGGAGAAGAGACGTCTGGCACGGACAGCACTCTAGGGAAACAAGCGAAGTCTACCGCCTCTACGACAGCGCGATTTCCGAAGATCCTCCATGACTATGTCCTCTATGCGCTCGAGAACAGTGCCAGACTGCGGGGGAGTTTTGCGGCCTATCGGGCGGCCCTCAGGAAACGGCCTCAAGTCACCGCTCCTGCCGACCCCAAACTGACCTATGGATATTTCTTGCGTTCGGTCGAGACTCGGGTCGGCACACAACAGCATCGGCTCGGCCTGAGCCAGGCGTTTCCGTGGTTCGGAACGCTGGCGCTGCGCGGCGAAGAGGTGGATTTCGAGGCACGTGCAGCCTTTTGTCGTTTTCTGAGTCTCAAAAACGAACTCGTTTTTGATGTGGTCAGGACGTATGCCGAACTGGCCTATCTGCACGCCACGGTCCGCATTGCCGAGGATACGCTCCAGCTTGTTCAATCCTGGGAAAAAGTCCTCCAGGTCCGGTTTCGCTCCGGTATTGGCACCCATAGCGATCTGGTCCACGTGCAGACCGAACTTGGACAATTAGAGGACCGCCTCGCGGAATCCCGCGAGGTTATCCAACCAACCCAGGTCGCGTTTAACGTCTTGTTGAACCGTCCTGCGACGGCAGCCATTCACATACCTTCCCGTCTGCTCCTGGACCCGGCTCTGGATGCGGAAGTGCACTCGTCCCGGCAGCTTACCGAAGAGACTCTCCTCGAAGGTAATCCAGAGTTGGCGCGCTTCGACGCCCTCATCCAGGCAAGACGGGTAGGGGTCGAATTGGCTGGAAAGGCGACTTATCCCGATTTCACGCTCGGCCTTGATTATCTCGTGACGGATCAACGTCCGGGGCCGGCCGACAGCGGCAAAGATGCCCTGCTGCCGACACTTTCAATGAGCCTCCCGCTCTATGGGCAGAAGAATCGGGCGGCCGTCGAGGAAGCGGTGTGGCAGCAATACCGCCTCGAAGCGCAGCGTCGGGAGAACGCCGCGGTGTTAGTCTCAGACTTTGCCAGGGCGCGGTTTGCGTTACGCCGTGCGAGGCGCAGGATTGCCCTCTTTTCCCATACGCTGCTGCCAAAAGCGGAGGAGTCTATTGAAGCCAGTTTTACTGCCTATGAGAGTGGTCAGGCAAGCTTTTTGGAGGTGCTCGACTCGGGCCGGAGGTTGCTGGATTTCGAACTGTCGTTGAACCGGGCCCGAGCGGACCGAGCTATTGCCGTAGCGAAGCTCTTTATGCTGAGCGGTGGGTATAGTGATTCTCTCTCCGATGGGGAGAGCGGAGGGTAATCCATGAGAAATATCGATATTCTCGCGCTGAACGGCCTGCTCCTGTGTCTGGCGATATTGACAGGAGTTGGAAAGGCGCAGCACGCTGGTCACGACACACGGAAACACGCCTTGCACACCGCCGACCCGCAGACGAAAGCAGCGGAGAACTCCGGTCGGGAAATAAGGAGGCGCAGCGACGCTGCCAAGTACTTGATCGAGCTTGAGACCGCGCTGGTGGAGCGGAAGTGGGTCGCCCGGGAGGTGCGACTGGTCGGGAAGATTGATTACGACGAAACGCGGCTCAAACATATTACCGCCTGGGTGTCCGGTCGTGTGGACCGCCTGTACGCGAACTATACCGGGATTCGCGTCAACCAGGGCGACCATATGGTCTCTCTTTACAGCCCGGAGCTCCTGTCGGCTCAGGAAGAGTTGATTCAGGCGGCCCGCTCCCTCGACCGACTGCGCGGGAGTCCCAGTGCTACCGTGAAACGCTCGTCGGAGCGCTCGGTACAAGCCGCCCGAGACAAGCTGCGCCTGCTGGGGCTGACGAGTGCGCAGGTGGGGCAGATTGAGAAACGGGGGCAGGCCGATGAGCAGGTCACGATCTACGCTCCTATAGGCGGAGTCGTGGTGGAGAAGCAGATTAACGAGGGCATGTATGTGGGCACGGGCACCGAGATTTACACGATCGCCGACCTGTCACGCCTGTGGTTGTATCTGGACGCCTATGAGTCTGATCTGCCCTGGATTCGCTACGGGCAGCAGGTGGCCTTTCGGGCTGAGGCGTTCCCCGGAGAAGAGTTTCACGGAGTAGTCTCCTTCGTTCAGCCCTTCCTGGACGAGCGGACCCGGACTGTCCGGGTGCGGGTGAACGTGGCAAATCCCGACCTCAGGCTGAAGCCCGGATTCTTCGTCACCGCAACGATCCAGGCTCAGATTTCGGCCCAGGGAACGGTCGTTGGGCCGTCTTATACCGGCCAGTATACCTGTCCTATGCATCCGGAGGTGATACGCGAGGCGGCGGGCAGTTGCCCCATTTGCGATATGACTCTGATCCTGGCCGACAGTCTTCCCCTGCTTGGCCACAGCCATGAACACCAAGCCGGGCCGCCGCTGGTCATTCCGGCATCTGCACCGCTCATGACGGGGAAGCGTGCCCTCGTGTACGTGCAGAAGCAGGGCACTGGGACATACGAGGGCCGAACCGTTACGCTCGGTCCGCGCGCAGGAGATTATTACGTGGTCAAAACGGGTGTCCATGAGGGGGAGCGTATCGTTGCAAGCGGTGCATTCAAAATCGATGCAGACCTCCAGATTCAGGGAAAACGTAGCATGATGAACCCAGACGGCGGGCGAGCAGTTGGTGCGCACGCCCATTGATACCCGAAGACATATGAGGGCGCTGTATGAACACCGCCATCCGCTTTTGCCTTGAAAATAAGCTGATTGTGGCTTTCTTCATTGTCTTTATCGTTGCGTGGGGCATCATGGTGGCGCCTTTCGATTGGAAGCCCAATTTCCTCCCTTGGAATCCGGTCTTGGTCGACGCCATCCCGGATATCAGCGAGAATCAGCAGATCGTCTTTACGAGATGGCCGGGACGCTCTCCGCTTGATGTCGAGGATCAAATCAGCTACCCGCTGACGGTCTCTCTGCTGGGGATACCCGGTGTCGAAACCATTCGGAGCTTCTCGTATTTTGGCTACTCCTCCATCTCCGTTATTTTTGAGGATGACGCGGACTTCTACTGGTCCCGTTCCCGGGTGTTGGAGAAGCTCTCCAGCCTCCCACCTGGCATGTTACCGGGAGGTGTCTCGCCCGCTCTGGGGCCGGATGCGACCGCTCTGGGGCAGATCTTCTGGTATACGCTCGAAGGCCGTGATCCCGATGGCAATCCCACCGGCGGCTGGAATCTGGACGAGATTCGCAGCGTCCAGGACTGGTACGTCCGCTATGCCTTGCAAGGGGCGGATGGCGTTGCCGAGGTGGCCTCTATCGGCGGATTTGTCAAAGAATACCAGATCGATATCAACCCCGATGCGCTTCGGGCATATGATGTCAGTCTTGCCCGGATCATCAACGCGGTTCGTAACTCCAATCTCGATGTTGGTGCGCGCACTATCGAAGTGAACCGGGTGGAATATATCGTCCGCGGCGTAGGCTTTATCCAGACCCTGCAAGACATCGAAGATATCGCCATCACCGTTCGGGAGAACAATATCCCGGTTCAGGTCAAAGATGTCGCGCGGGTGCGTCTTGGTCCGGCTCTGCGCCGCGGGGCGCTCGATAAAGATGGGGCTGAGGTCGTGGGGGGAGTCGTCGTTGTCCGCTATGGAGAAAATCCTCTCACGACAATCCAGAGCGTCCAAGCGAAGATCGACGAAATCTCTCCCGGCCTGCCGGAAAAGACGCTTGCCGGGGGCACGGTGTCAAAACTTACGATCGTGCCCTTCTATGACCGGACTCGATTGATTCTCGAGACGCTCGGGACGCTCAGGGCTGCGCTTACGGAGGAAATTCTTGTGACGCTCATCGTGGTGGTCGTCATGGTCTTCCACCCGATGAGCGCCTTCCTTATTGCTCTGGTGCTTCCCTTGGCCATCCTTGTCGCCTTTATCCTGATGCAGACGTTTCAAGTATCGGCCAATATTGTAGCGCTCTCCGGCATTGCCATTGCCATTGGCACCATGGTCGATATGGGTATTGTCCTGTGTGAAAATATTCTCTTCCACCTCAACGCCGCCCCGCTTGGCAAGAGCCGCCTGGAGATAGTCTACGAAGCAACCGTCGAAGTCGCCGGGGCGGTGCGTACCGCGGTGCTGACGACGGTTGTGAGTTTTTTGCCCATATTTGCCCTTCAGGGCGCGGAAGGAAAACTGTTTGCACCGCTTGCCTACACCAAGACCTTTGCCCTTATGGGGGCGATGGTCGTCTCGCTCGTGGTGATCCCCCCGGCAGCTTGTCTCCTTTTTCGGGATTGGACAGGACGCTATGGACTCATGCAAGTATGGTCTCTTGCAGCGATCGTTGCAGGCTTCTTGCTGATGGGGGCATCCTATTTCCTTGGCCTCGTCCTGATACTGCTGGGTGTCTATCACTTGATACGCGGACCGCTTCTCTCTCATTATGCGTGGCTCTCCCGTTACGAATGTTACCTCGTTCCGGCTGCCATTATCGCCCTCGCGCTGTTCTTTCTTGGCCGGTCTTGGCTCCCCCTTGGCGTAGAAACAGGGATATCCATCAATATGGTCTTCGCGGGAGTACTGATTGCTCTGTCGTTGGCCTGTTTCAGGTTTTTCCAGGATGTGTACCCGCGCCTCCTTGGTTGGTGCCTCCAGCACAAACTCCTTTTCGCAGTCATTCCTCTCAGTGTGGTAGTAGCCGGCGGAACGATCTGGTCTCGTATGGGCGAGGAATTTATGCCGCCGCTCGACGAGGGGTCATTTCTATACATGCCGACGACCATGCCGCACGCGTCTATTGGAGAGGCGCTGGAGGTGGTGAAGAATCTCGACATGGCCGTTGCTGCGATTCCCGAGGTCGCGTTGAGCGTGGGAAAACTCGGACGAGTCGATTCTCCGCTCGACCCGGCTCCTATTTCCATGTTTGAGAACGTCATCAACTACAAGTCGGAGTACATCGTCGATGCCAGTGGCTATCCGATCTATTTTCGCTACGACGAGGCCGCTGAGGAATTCATCCGTGATGTACAGGGGCAGTTGATTCCAGACCCGAACGGGCGGCCGTATCGGCAGTGGCGAACTCATATTCGGACTCCCGATGACATCTGGGATGAAATTGTCCAGGCCACCAAAATCCCCGGTGTCACGTCCGCGCCCAAGCTCCAGCCCATCGCCGCTCGTATCGTCATGCTGCACTCCGGGATACGTGCGCCCATGGGGGTAAAAGTGAAAGGGCCGACCCTGGAAACTATTGATACCGTTGGGCAACAGCTTGAAACTTTGCTGAAAGAGGTGCCGTCTATCGAACCGGCAACCGTTGTCGCGGACCGCGTCATTGGCAAGCCGTATCTGGAGATCCGCATTAACCGCGCCCAGATTGCCCGCTACGGGCTGACGATCAAGGATGTCCAGGACATTATCGAAGTCGCTGTCGGCGGCAAGCCGTTGACTCTGACGGTCGAGGGGCGAGAGCGGTATCCGGTAAGGATTCGATACCTCCGGGAGCTTCGAAGCGATCTGGAAGCCTTGGGCGGAATTCTCATTCCTACGCCCCTTGGCCAACACATCCCGCTCCGTGAGCTCGCAGACATTTCATTCGAGCGCCGTGCGCAAGTGATCAAGAGTGAGGATACCTTCCTGACGAGCTATGTGGGCTTTGACAAGAAGCCGGGCCATGCCGAAGTGGAAGTGATCAGGGAAGCACAGATCTATCTGCAAGACAAACTTGCGAGCGGCGACTGGCAGCTGCCAGTCGGGGTCAGTTATACATTTACCGGGAGCTATGAGAATCAACTCCGGGCAAAGAAGCGACTCGGCATCGTTATTCCACTTACCCTCTTCGTGATTTTTCTCATTCTGTATTTGCAATTTCGCTCGGTCATAACGACTTTTTTGATCTTCTCGGGTATCTTTGTCGCGTGGGCCGGTGGCTTCCTTATGCTATGGCTGTACGCCCAGGACTGGTTTTTGAATGTCGGTCTGGACAAGATCAATCTCCGTGACCTATTCCAGGTCCGTCCTTTTAATTTGAGCGTCGCGGTATGGGTCGGCTTCATTGCGCTGTTTGGGATTGCGACGGATAATGGAGTCCTGATGGCAACCTATCTCAAACAGCGATTCGAAAAACAGGTGCCCCGAACGAGCGGGGACATCCGGGCTGCGGTTCTTGAGGCGGCTCAACGACGTATCCGGCCCGTGCTGATGACTACTGCCACGACGCTCCTAGCCCTCCTGCCCGTACTCACTTCGCGGGGGCGGGGGTCCGATATGATGGTGCCCATGGCCATCCCGTCTTTTGGGGGTATGGCTATTGCGATGTTGAGCGTATTTGTCGTGCCGGTTCTGTACTGCGGGGTCGCGGAGTTTCGAGCTCGAAGACGAGTCGAGGGCTGAGTCAGCAGGGAGGGCTGCTACACCTACGTTGTCTCGTGAAGGTCGTATGGAGCACATGGGAGACAGGGGAAATCGGCTGGCAGAGCGGAGAGGGCGATCAGTAAAACTAGAGGGTCAGGTAAACAATCCCGGCCTCGATTTTTGTCCGGTGCGTCGTGGCCTGAGCTGGCCGTCGACTCTGCCCGGTCCAGAGATCGAATCGCCAGCCATGCATCGGACACTTGATGCCGCCTTCCCTGTCCGTATAGCCGCGAATCAAGGGACCCTGGCGGTGAGGGCAGCGGTTGTTGATGGCGAAAACGGCTCCGTCGATGTTGAAGAGAGCGATCTCCACGCCGTTGACTGTGACGAGCTTCCGCTCTCCCGGGGGAAGCTCGTCGACTCGGCAGGCTGCCAGCCAGCCGTTTTTTGCCGGAGCATGAGACGGCATAAATCGGACGCAACGGATGGCTAGGGCAGGTATCCCCAAAGTCTCACAACATCGTGCGTGCCGTAGTTACGGTACGCTTGGTATTTCAGCAAGGTATCGATGCCATCGCAGGTGCGTTCCAGATTTGTCTCCATGCCTGGAAAATCGCCCCAGCCGCGGTCGTTCTTATTGTCCAGAATCCAGTTGAGGCCACGCAGAACCGTCTCCCGCTCGTGGGGGGTTTGCAGAATATGAGTCACCAGCATGAGTGATCGCGTACAGTCCATCGTGTGGTCGACATTCTCTTCGTCCCACGAGCCCGCCTGGGCTTGCCAGTCACACAACCGGGCAGCCCCTTTGGCACATGCCTCACGGACTCCGCCGACCTGTTGATTCATAACCAAGTCGGCGGCCAGCGCGTCTTGGATCAAATGGGCAGTAATCTCTACACCGGATGGATGAAATTCATCATCATACCAGCCACCATCCGGGCTCTGGCGGTCGATGATAAAGCGCATACCCTGCTGCCAAGCGTACCGGACCTCTTGCTGTCTGTGGGTTTCGCCCAAGGCCATGACGACATTAAAAAAACTGACCGGGTGACTGGTCGTGTCCAGATCGGCCCAGGCTGGGTCAACCCACCGACCGTCTCGGTGCTGGGTACCGAGAAAGTAGTCGATGGCCTGCTGAACCGACCGAGTCAGTTGAGCGTGCCGAAGAAAACGGTTGCCACGAAGAAGCATGAGGCCGCAGAACGCCGACACCCAGACGGTACTCTCGGTATCGGAAGAGATCGGACTCCAGCCGCCGTCCATATTCTGACAGGCCACGAGTGCGAGGTAGTCGTCCGTGAAATCTGGAGTGGTTCGTGCGTGCAAGAGAACGCGTAGCGCGTGGGCGACGAGTTCCAGGTCCTGCGGACCGGTGGTCAGGCTCCAATTGTTCCGCTCGCGCAAGAAGAACGCGTACTCATCGTTAACGAGCGTATTAATGTTTTGTACGTTCATAGGGCACCTCGCCCGAGACCGTGCCGCGCAAGCCTGACTGCCCGCCCCAGCCATACTTGGGGCTAGTGGATTTTTGCCCAGGCACGTCGGTAATCCTCGAAGGTATCGACTTCAAGCCAACCTTTATAAATATCCACACAGGCGATGTCGTGATCGCGATCTATGAGTTCCTGGAGCATGTCGGTGAAGGCTGCGGTTTCCAGGGTGCTCGCTTCATGGAAGCGGCGTGTCGAACCGCAGGCCTGAAGCTCTTGATAGGTTGTTCGTAAAACCTGTGCGCCCGAGGCGGAAAACATGGCGAGGCCAATAAATTCACCATCGGCATCCTGTGGTGCAAGGTGTTGACCGATCTGTGCCAGCGTCGTGGGCTCGGCGGTTGGGAGATAGCGATAGCCTGTCTTGGGCGGTCTCTGGGTGACCACCAAGTCTGGCTTCTTTCCCCGTCCCTCCACTTGTTTCAGTTCGTGATCGTTCCAGGCACGGTCGACCACGATGCTGATATCAGCTGGAGACTTGAGCAATTTTTCGAGAATGGAGGGATCGAGAAGAATGTCTGAGTACAGGAAGAGGAAGCGGTCCGTTATCTCGGACTCGGCCAGAAAGAGGGAAGCGAGTTCGCCAGTCTCTCGGAAACGGTCGTTGTCATAATAACGGATATTCGGCAGATTGATCCGCTCTTTATGATAGCCCCGAATAACGACGATATCTTTGACTCCGCACTCATTCAGCACCTGAATCTGTCGCTCCAAAATGGTCTTGCCCTTGATTTCGAGCATGGCCTTTGGGCGATCCTCTATCAGAGGCAGGAGGTCTTCCTCAAAGCCGGCCGCAATAATGATCGCCGTCACCTCACGGCCACCGGGGACGAGAAATTTCTTTTCGTTGGCCTGAAGCTCGGGCACCCCGACGAGATCGTAGATTTCTGGCAACGTAACAATCTGTTCGTTAACCGCTGCCGCCCGGCCTTCCTGTTTGAGCGTCGCCAGCGCATTTCGCATCCCGGTGACGGCGGCGCGCAGGGTCTGGTTGGCAAAAATGACGACTTGAAAACCCGCGGCTGCAAGGTCATGAGCAGTGATATCGGCATAGGTCGTTGGTACGGATACGAGCGGACAGGGCATATCCCAGCTCGCCGCAAAATCTCGGAGTTCTTCATCAAATGTTGCCGCCTTGGAATGGATGAGGATGGCATCAGCGCCTGCCTCGGCATAAGCACGGGCTCGCCGCAGGGCCTCATCTTTCCCCCAGCCGGCAATAAAAGCCTCTGTGCGGGCGATAACGACAAAGTCGGCATTCTGCCGGGCGGCCGTCGCGGCCTGGATTTTTCGGGCGTGCTCGTCAATCGGGACGAGTGCGCGCTGGACTCCGGCGTAAAAACTGCACCGTTTGGGAAAGATATTATCCTCAATACAAATACCGGCCGCCCCAGCACGCTCGTACTCGGCCACCGTACGCATGACATTAATGGCGTTGCCAAAGCCGTTATCACAATCGGCAATCACCGGAATACGCACTGCGGCGCTCATCCGTCGCACCGCCTCCAAGGTCTCGCTCATTGTGAGGATATTGGCATCCGGCAAAGCGTTGGTAGCCGAGATGCCAAAGCCGCTGGCCCAGATGGCATCAAATCCGGCTTCCTGGGCCAGCCGGGCAGACAGGGCGTCGTGCGCCCCCAGAACCAGGGTTGGTCCGGGCTGCTTGAGTAATTCCTGCAGGCGGGCCGTTGCTGTCATGGTCGGCAAACTATAGGGGGCAGTTTGGCGGGTCGCAAGTGCCTAAAGAATTTCGCGCGCTCCGCTGAATTTCACGCAAATGCAATCCGCTGGAGAGCGCTCGGAGCTGTTTGAAGCTCGTCCGACTGGTTGCCGAGCGTCGATGGAGCGCTAATCGAAAAAATGGCGCTCCGCGCTTGCCCTGGGTTCTGCAACCAACTGGAGAGAATCACGTTGGCGTCAATTTCGTGAGGGCGTAGAGGGACATCACGGTCGGTATCAAAATGTTTCTCCGCGAGCGTCGCCAAATATTCCAGGTCGCTCAGGTTGGAGACGGTTCGGTTCTCGATCAGGCGCCTGTTGAGGACGAGAGACGCCTGGGCCGTTCCGGTTTGGCGGCTGGGCAATAAGAGCAGGGCATTCGCCCGCGTCACAATCCAATGAGGGCGCTGATGCGGATGGAGAACGTGGTCAAGTACCTCGATATCCTGCTGGACGCGAGCGGCCCCTTCGTATTGGAGAGCCGCGGCAAGACGATCACGTTTCGCTATTAACGTCTCTCGCAGTAGCGGGGCTTCACCACTCAGTGCTGCGCTGAAACGCGGCACTCGCCCCCGGTAGGCCTCGCGTGAGACCCACCCTAACGCACGGTGCGGGACAGGTACCGATCTGGCCGCTCACGCAAGGTGAAGCCTCGGCAGTCGGTGAGAGGTTGCCCGGGGAGGTTCTCAGGCCAAAAAGGCGGGCTAGGTTCAATCGCCATTCATCGCATCCACACGAGAGCAGAAGCGGGGGGTAGGAAGGCGAGGCAGTAGAGTGCTGTTCGGTCGGATCGGGTGGCGAGGCGGCGGAAGGGGTTGAGCGTGTGGAAGGAGCGTGCGAGGCGGGGGCGGGGGGTGGAGGGTGCGGCGGCATCGCCGAGGAGGCGCTGGCGCCTGGGAGGGCCGGGGAGGACGGCTTCGACCGTGAGGGCGGCGAGACGGGTGCGGAGGGCATGGGGGTCGTAAGCCGCGTCGGCCAGCACCGGGCGGGGCCGCACCCCCGCCATTCAGGGCAGGGCCCGTGGCGTAGAGGATGCTCATCCCGAGCCCTGACCCTAATGGCCCAGACGGTTTCCACATCCTGAGTCGACGGGCGCTTCAATACGAAGATGAAACCAAGTTTGCAAACACCAGAGTCGTACGAATTCTCCCGAAAGAGGTTCTCCATCCCCGGATCGCGGACAAGGTGTGGGCGGCATTCGTCCGTGGCGACTTCGATGTCGCCGTGTTTCAAGCCATGAAGGGCGTCGAAGTTTTCGTCCGGGAAGCCTCTCGATTCCCGGACACGTGTATCGGCGTCAAGCTCATGCAGGAAGCGTTCAAACCCGATGGCGGAGTTCTGACCGACAAGGATACGGGAAACAGTGAAAAAGTAGCGCGAATGCAGCTCTTCGCTGGGGCAATCGGCGCCCACAAGAACCCGAATTCGCATCGCGACGTCGACATGAACGATCCGCGGGAGGCCCTGGAAGTCATGATGCTGGCGAACCACCTTATGCGAATCGTGGAGGCCAGAAGGCCATCCGAGGATTCCAGCGCTGCGGGTTGAACCGCCTCCGTGCCGGAGAGCTTCCAGGGTCGGCGATATTTCCTGACTGCGCGCTTCCACCCGCCAGCGCCTATAGCCGTTCGAGGCGGACTTTATCCCCCAAGTCGAGATCGTCCAGTGTTCGTCGGAGGTGGTCTTCCATGGCGGCGAGGGCGTCTGCGGGAATCTCCGCTTCGAACTTCCCCTCCACGACAAGTCCCTTGCCGACCCGCAGCCTGGGAACGACTTTCGTGCCGAGCCGGTTCCAGACCTCCGGCGGCACGACTCCGGCCAGGCGCAATCGGACCGGGGCGGCAGTCTTGCGCAGTTCGTTTTCATTCCCGGGCTCCTGCACGGCGGCGGGACCGGGTGTGGGAGGCAGCGGCGTATCGGCAGCCGGTGCCAGTGGCGGCCCGGGCGCTTCCGCCGCCCGAATCTCCTCGCTGCGGACCCTGGTCAACAGGAATACCTTCGGCTCGAACGCGACTTCCTCCGCCCCGACCGGCTCGGCATGCCAGATCCGTTCGTCCCCGCCCGTCCGCCCTCGTGCCCGATGCGAGGCCGAAGACGCCGCTCGCGACGACTTCGACGCTCTTGCGGCGCAGGACCACATCCGGGTCGCCGAGCCGGGTCAGCGACCCGTCGAGAAAGCTCTGGCGCAGGCCGGTGAGCGGCCAGGCCCCGCTTTCCCTCAAGGCCGGCGGCCAGTGGCGGTCGAGATAGCCCGCGCCTACGGATTCGCTGAGCAACGCTTCGGTCTTGAGCGCCGTGATCACGCGGCCGCAGAGCGTCCCGCTGACGCTGCTGTGCCCCGCGCCGAGGTCGATGGTCTTGAGGCCGGAGTCGGCCCTGGCGTCGGCGAGCGCCACGAAGCTGCAGCCGCCCCACGCCTCGTCCCGCACTGCGTTTTCCGCGTCCCTGACTTTGGTCCGCCCCTCGTCCCGGTCTGCCCGGTCGAACTCCGTGCCGAGCACACCGTCGGCTACCTCGCGGGAGACCCGCTGCCAGGCGAGCCACAACTCCGCGCGGTCCCTGAGATTTCGCCCCGGCTTCCTGACGCACCAGACCAGGGAGGCGGGATACAGCCGCGGCGAAGCGCCCCGCTGCCTTGTCCATTGCGCAATCCGCTCCGCAGTCCCTTGGCCGGGTTCCCATTCCGCCTCCGGATCGACGACCAGCGTAATGGAGTCGAGATTGGGCGAAGTTGCCCTGCACACCACCACTGCCTGAAACGCCGGCTTCACAAGGGAATGGCGCCGCCGCGGCGATTGAGCGAGACGACCGGTCCGCTACACCAGAGTGCGTTCCACGTTGTCTGTTTACGATCCAGGGCAACAGAACAGGGGGCGCAGCGGGTGCCGGTGAACGGCGAAGCCGTCACGGGCGACGCGCGTGGTGCACGGACAAGTGCGCCGAGGCGATGGCCGATGTCGGCGTAGCCGACGAGGGCGAGCACGGCGAACGCGGAGACAGCGGGTACGGATGTCGGGGAACGCGGTGTCGGCACGGCCTCTCCAGTCAGGGGGCCGCGCCGCTGGTGTCTTGATTGCATCGCCGTCGCTGATAGGATGCGGCCGACCGGTAGGCGGAGAACATGGGCATGGCGAGCATCACGATCCGCAATCTTGATGACGACGTGAAGACGCGGCTGCGTGTGCGGGCCGTGGCACATCATCGCTTGATGGAGGAAGAGGCGCGCCTCTTCCTGCGCGATACGGAGAACGACGGGCGGGCCGCGCTTCTGTACGGCGTCGCGATCATGCCGGCGGGCAGACGGCGAAATGAACTTGAGTCCGCCGTGCTCCGATGGCTCGACACCGGCTTCGCGGAGCGGCTTCTGCCGTTCGACAGCGCCGCGGTGCGCGCCTATGCGGGCACTCCGTGAAAACCTTGAACAGCAATATACAAATGCGCCGCGGTGCGCGCCTATGCGGGCACTGCGGCGGGCCGGCGTACCGCCGGACATTCGATCGCCCCGGCGGACTGCCAGAGCGCGGCCATCGCCCGGTCTCGCGGCATGGCGGTGGTTACCCGCAACATCCGGGACTTCGAGGATGCCGGCATTGAGGCCGTCGATCCCTGGACGGCGGCATGAGCGGCGCGACGGAAGCCTTCGCGCGGGTCAAGATCGATGCCCTGCTCCAGGACGCGGGCTGGAACCTGACGGACGGTTCGAGCGTGCGGTTCGAGCACGCGTTGCCGGACGGGACACAGGCCGACTATGTTCTCTGCAACCGGTCGGGCCGTCCGATGGCGGCGCTCGAAGCCAAGCGCGCGAGCACCGATCCCATCAGGGCACAGGACCAGGGCCGGCACTACGCCGAGCAACTGGACGTGCCGTTCGTGTTCCTGTCGAACGGCGAGGAGGTGCGGTTCCTGGACCGCGAGACCGACGCGCACGCCCGCAAAATTGCCGGCTTCTGGTCACAGGCCGACCTGGAGCGGCGGATCGCCGTCCGGCGGCGGCGGCGCGACCTGACGAAGGTCGTGATCGACCGGAAAATCGTCGACCGCGCCTACCAGATCGAATGTCTTGAGGCGCTGTCCGCCGAGGGCTCGCGCGGGCGGCGCAAGCTGCTGGTCGAGATGGCGCCGGGCACCGGCAAGACGCGCCCGGCGACGGCCGTCATCAAGCGGCGGTTCGAGGCGGGCATCGTCACCCGGGTGCTGTTCCTGGTGGACCGGATCGCCCTGGCGCGGCAGGCCGAAGACGCGTTCACCGACCATCTGCGGGACTATCCCTGTCACGTGCGGCGGCCCGGCCGGCAGTTCGACCGGGCCAAGCGCATCACCGTGGCGACCCGGCAGACCATGATCGCCGAGTTCCGCCCGCTCTCGCCGGGCTATTTCGATCTGGTCGTCACCGCCGAGTGCCACCGCTCGATCTACGGCAAGTGGAGCGGCGTGCTGCGGCACTTCGATTCGATCCAGCTCGGCCTCACGGCAACGCCCTGCACGGCGGCGGCAGACGCCCTCCCCGAGCCGGAAGACGGGCAGTTCGTACGCGATACGCTGCGTTTCTTCGAACTCGCCGCCCCCACCTGCCGTTACGGCCTGCCCCAGGCGATCAAGGAAGGCCACCTCGTGCCCTACCGCATCGACAAGGCGCTGACGGTGAAGACCGCCGCGGAAGGCGGCTTTCCTGTCCGGCGCGACGAACTCGCCTGGAGCGCGATGAACCAGAGAGAGCGGGCGGAGTTCGAGGCCTTGTACGCCGATTCGGACACGATCACGGTGGACCCGCAGGCGCTGGAGCGCCGGTTCCCCATCCCGGAGCGCAACCGGGCCCTGGTGCCGCGAGTTCCGGGACGCGCACGAGAAGGGCTTCATGGGGCGAGACGGCATCCGGCGCTGGCCGACTCCGGGCAAGACCCTGGTGTTCGCGGTGACCCGGCGCCATGCCGAGACCCTGGCGGAGATGTGCGACACGCATTGCGCGGCCCTGAAGCCACATCCGGCCGTGCGCTACGCGGATTTCGTGGTGAGCGATGTCGGCAGCGGGCCGGCCCCCGATGCGAGCGCCATCGGCAAGCGCTTCAAGGAAGAGGACTCTCCGAGGATCCTGGTCAGCGTGAACATGCTGGATACCGGCTTCGACGGCCCGGCGGTCGTCAACCTCGTCATGGCACGATTCACCCGCCGCGCCATCCTCTACCGGCAGATGCGCGGGCGCGGCCCCCGCAAGGCGGCCCACATCGGCAAGACCGGTTTCACGATTTTCGACTTCGCTGGCGTGACGGAGTTCCACGGCGACGACACCGCTATCGAAGGGGGCGCGATGGAGGCGCAGGGCCGCTCCAGGCCGCGCCGCGACCCGCGCGTGCTGCTGCCCCTTGATGTGGACGACCATATCGACCCGGCGAGCCGCGAGTGGCTGACGCTCGACAAAGACGGCCGCCTCGTGCGCACGCCGGAGCACGAGGCACGGGCGGCGGAGGGCGGCATGCGTTTCGAGTCGCGGCGGGGAGAGCACGACGACTTCGATGCAGAACAAGCGCGCTGGGCCAACCTGATCGGCAGCCGGGTGCGGGCCGCCGCGATGCATATGGAGAACTTCGGCGGATGGGACCTCGACGAGCACCCCCTCGCTACGCTCGGGGGCTACGCTCAGGCGCGCCGCGTGTTCGGCGGCGAGGAATCGCTGGGCAAGCTGATTGCCGGGATCAACGCTGTGGTGTTCGGTCCGCAGGGAGCTGGCAGCGAGACCGAGGGCGCTCGCGCCGGGGAGGGGTGAGCGCCGTGCTCATGGCCCCGGAGTTCCGTCGCGGCCTCGACCGCATCCGCGACTACCTGTTCGGCGGCGGCTACCCGAACCCGGCCCAGAACGCCGAGCAACTCAGCTTCTTCCTGGGAACGGTTCCAGCGCCTGGGATGAGTTCGCCGGGGTCGGCGGCTTGGACAGGAGGCTAGTGATGGGAGCGGCGATCTCGTTGCGGGGGGATTTCGATGCGGCTGGCTTGCGTAGTCTGGCGAAGCGGAGCCGGGACGGAGCGCAGAGCCGTCGTCTGCTGGCGCTTGGGATGATCTATGACGGTCATCGTCGTTCGGACGCGGCGCGCTTTGCGGGGGTGGGGCTTCGCCTGGAACACTCTTGTATCTCAGCCCGCCCGCATCGCCTCTATCGGAACCGAAAATGGGCTCACGGGTTCGGAACCGCCACCGTTGGTATAATATGCTGTATCGTGTGAGCGATGTCTCGTTGTCGGGGGTGGTTGCATATCGCTCCGTCGTCGGCGACAACAGACGGCATGGCAGAAACGAACAAGAAACCGCCGGTGGCGACAGAAACATACTTCGCGGATCTCGGTCGAGTGTACGCCTCGGGCTGCGCGACCGGCGAGCGGTCGAGCTACGGTCCGCTTCACGGGCTGCTGAATGCCGTCGGTGCGGCGCTCAGGCCGAAGGTGCACTGCGTTCAGGAGCCTGCCGACCAGGGTGCGGGGCATCCCGACTTCGCGCTCTATGCGGCGCGCCAGATGCAGAAGAGCCGCGTCGTCAAGCGCGCCTTCACCCCCACCGAACGCGCCGCCACGGGCGACACCCTGCCCGCCCTCGGCGACATGACCTTCGACATCTACCTCAACGGCGAGGCGTTCTGGCACAACGTCCCCGCCGCTGTCTGGACCTACCGCCTAGACGGCTACCAAGTGCTCAAGAAATGGCTGTCTTACCGCGAACGCGCCGTCCTCGGCCTCCCTCTGGTGTCCGGGGAAGATCAGCACTTTGCCGATACGGCGCGGCGGACCGCTTCGATCCTGCTGCTTGCAGGGGCTGGCCGCGGGCAATCCGACCCCGGCGGACCGTGAGCCCATCGCGATGCGACCCACAGCGTATATCGAGACATCGGTCGTGAGCTACCTGACCGCACAACCGTCGCGGGATAGGGTCATCGCGGCATATCAGGAGATCACCAGGGAGTGGTGGCGCGACGCTCCTGACCGGTTCGACCTTGTTGCGTCGGCCCTTGTCGTCGCGGAAGCTGGAGCGGGCGACCCTGAGGCTGCGCGCGGCCGGCTGGAGGCGCTCGAATCTGTCGCGTTTCTCGATGCGACACCGGAGGCGGAGAATCTCGCGCATTCTCTGATCGAAGCCGGCGCTGTTCCACGGCAGGCCGCGGACGATGCAGCCCATATCGCCATCGCTGCTGCCAATGGCATCGATTTTCTGGTAACGTGGAAATTCCGGCATATTGCCAATGCCGCAATGCGCGCCAGGATCGAACAGGGTTGCCGGGGGGCAAGTTGCGAACCGCCGGTGATCTGCACGCCGAACGAACTGATGGAGACAAACCATGGGAAAGACCCCGACTGATCCGATCATTTCCGAAGTGTGGGCGATACGGGATGCGCATGCGGCCCGCTTCGACCATGACATGGCAGCTATCTTCCAGGACATCCGGACAATGCAGGAAAAGTCCGGCCGGGAGTATGTCCGCCTTCCTGCGCGCCCGGTTGTTGCCTCAGGCGCCGGGCATGATCCGAGCAGCGAGATGATTGACCCGCGTTCAATGGGTTGGGATTTTTACAACTCCAGAGCGTCGCGCGAAGGCCAAACCCGCAGTCGTGAGCTGGCCCAGCGCCTCCGAAGACAGGGACGGTAAGAGAAGATTCGAATGGAGGCGCACCGGTGCGGACCATTGCCCTGTCTCTCATGTCCCCCCTTGAATAACAGCCGGTAGCGGCGAGGGCGGTAGTGGAGATGTACACAGTGGGATCGGGTGCCTCAGATGTCTGAGAGCCTGACCCCAAAAGAGTTGAGCGGTTTCAAGGGATTGTGATTCAGTGCGGTTATGCAGTGGAACGGAGCCACGAATGCCCTGGCGCGAACCCGCTCGCCGGGAGTATCGGCGGGACTGCCCACGATATGCAAGCGATCTGACCGACGCTGAGTGGTCTCTGATCGAGCCCTTCATGCCGTTGCCCTGCCGTATCGGTCGCCCGCGCCAGCCCGATCTGCGCGAGGTCGTCAATGCGGTGCTGTATATGGCCACGACCGGTTGTCAGTGGCGCCAGCTGCCGAAGGACTTTCCGCCGGTCTCGCCGGGGCAGCGCTCTTGCTACGAGTGGCGCGACACCAGGCTGTGGCAGACGATCCGGTTCCCCCGGGCCGTGCCGGCGCGCGAACGCGAGGGGCGCGAGGCCCAGCCGCGCGCGGGCGTGATCGACCGCCAGACAGTGAAACCCACGGAGGCCGGCGGGGTTAGCGGCTCTGACGCCGGCAAGAAGGGCAAAGGGCGCAAGCGCCACGCTGTCGTCGACACCATCGGCCTGCTCTTCGGCCTCGTCGTACATGCCGCCGACGTTCAGGACCGCGACGGCGCCCCGGCCGTGCTGCAATCCCTCCGCCACGCCTGCCCCTGGCTGCGTCATCTGTTCGCCGATGGCGGGTATGCCGGGCCGAAACTGCGCGGCGCCCTCGACCGGATCGGCAAGTGGACGCTCGCAATCGTCACACGCTCCGATACCGCGAAGGGCTTCGAAGTCCTCCCCAGACGATGGGTCGTCGAACGCCCCTTCGCATGGCTCGGGCGCGGCCGCAGGCTGGCAAAAGACTGGGAAAAATCCATCGCCTCAAGCGAAGCATGGATCAACATCGCCCATATCCGGCTCACAACACGCCGACTCGCAAGGGCTTGAAAAGCTTCAGCGAGTTTCGAGTCAGGCTCTGAGCTCGACTTTGTACAAAATTACCTCACGTCCATGTCCAGAAGCTCTCGTTTTTGGCGATTTCGTCGAGGGCCTGTTCGAGCGGGAGCACGAGGCCCCCCATGTCTCCGCCGTCCTGCCAGGACTGGCGCCAGGACCAGTAGCGCCCCCTCATCGTGTCCCCTGAGCCTGTCGGCGGGAGCCTTGCGATCGGTGCCTGCGGGGCCGTGAGATACAGATTGTAGCCGCCGCGCCCCCTGGGTGACCGTCCCGCCCCCGCCCCTGGATTTGTTGACCGCTTCGAGGCGCGCCAGACAGGGGTCGGAGGCGGCCATGAAGCAGTGATAGCGGATGGGAGGGCTTCTGTCGCTGCCGCGCTGCTGATTCACCCGGTCGCATGCGGGCGCCCTTGCCTGCCGGATGCTTCTGGATCCGACGGTCGTCATGACACATTGCGACGACCCTTCGAGCGCCAGCGGCGATCCGGTTCCGCCGTTCCTGATCGACTGGCGGGAGCCCTTTCGAGGCGCCTTCTCCTCCCCGACCTGGCGGCGGGGGGCGGGGCTGGTCATGGGAGCGGGGCTGGCGCCGGGCAAGAGCACCGTGTCGGCCTGCCTGCGGGTGACCGGGCGGGCGCTGTGCGAGACCTTCTCGTCCGACCCTCAGGTTCTCAATCGCGCCCGCTGGGACCCGCGTGACCTTTCACGCCGGCTCGTGCGCGTGCTGGTGGCGCGGCTTGCCGGGCAGGGACCGATCATCAGCGGGCTCGATGACACCCTCGAGCGCCGCTGGGGCGCGCGTCTCAAGGCGCGCGGCATCTAGCGCGACCCGGTGCGTTCCCGCCATGGCCATTGCGTCAAGACCCGCGGGCGGCGCTGGCTCAGCTTCATGCGGCTTGTCCCGCTGCCCTGGGCGCCGGGCATCAGGGCCCTGCCCTTCCTGACCATCCTGGCCCCGTCCGAACGCTTCGCCGCCCGGCAAGGCCGGCGGCACAAGCAACTCACCGCCTGGGCGCGACAGGGCATGCGTCAACTCCTTCGCTGGGTCCCGCACCGCGCGAGCGTCTGCGTCGCCGACAGCAGTTTCGGAACCCACGAACTCGCCTGGCGCCTCGGACAGCGCGCAACCCTCATCAGCAGGCTGAGGCTTGATGCCAACCTCTTCGCGCCCCCGCCGCCGCGCGCCCCGAACAAACGCGGTCGACCCCGGCAAAAGGGGCCGCCCCTGCCCAAGCTCCAGACCCGCCTTGACGACCCCGCTGCCCGCTGGCCAAGCCTCACGCTTCCGCGCTGGTACGGAAGTTCGAAGGAAAAGACACTCCGGATCATCTCCGATACCGCGCTCTGGTATCGTCCCGGCACCCCTCCCCAGGCCATCCGATGGGGGCGGGTGCGCGACCCGGAAGGCGCGCGCGACCCGCAGGCGTGCTTCTGCACCGACACCCACATGGCGCCGGCCAAGATCCTCGCCCCCTTCGTGCGGCGCGGGCAGGGCGAGGTCACCTTCCAGGAACTGCGCGCCCATCTCGGGCGCGAAACACAACGCCCGTGGTCACACGCGGCGAGCGCACGCACCCCCCCCGTCCTCTGCGGGCTCTACAGCCTCGTCTGCCTCTGGGCCACAGACCTGCTCTCGACAAACCCCCTGTCCTACGCCGCCGCCTGGTACCAGCAAACCCGCGTCACCTTCTCCGATGCCATCGCGGCCATACGATGCCAACTCTGGCTTGGAAACAATTTATCGCGCTCCCCGCCACACCGGGAACCAAACATAATTCCGCCCGACAAGATCAGGCGGATGCAGTACGCCCTCTGCTTCGCAGCCTAATGCACAAAGTCGAGCTCAGATGCCTTGGGCTCCATGCTCGTTAGCAGTTGACCAAGTGGGGTCGATGGTCCGGCTACGGTATCGGGAACAGGAGAGGTGATCTGAAAGTGGATGGCTGATCCTGGGACTGCTACTGTGGGGGAGAGTTATCGGCGGCACCCGAGGAAGCGTGGTGCTCCCCCTGCCCCTGCCTGCTGACTTGGGGCCCGTCTTTTAGCGCTCCCGTCCCGTCCGGGTTACCTTCTGCGCCCACCGTGCTGTCCTACGCCCTCCCCCTGCACCGCCATGGGTACTAAGTGCTGCATCTCTGCAAACACCCGGTCCAGAACTCCGGTTGCGCCCAGCGGGTCAGCCGGGTGTGGGCTGTGTGCCAGCTGCAGTGCCCCGGCAACCCGCGCCACTTGCCCCCTTGCTGCTCGGCCACATATAGGATGGCATCAGGCACTGAGCGATGGCTGCGCGAGACGGTGCCGGGGTGCTTCGGAAAGACACGCGCGATGCGCTCGTACTAGGGGTGCGTGAATGCTATCCCCTGGAATCCCCTTCATGGACCAGGGTTCCAGAGTCTGTCATGATTTGTATTGACACGCCCTAAGGAACGCTCCGGCAAGGGCAATCGTGGAGTTGCTCCTCCCAGTCGGTCCGGCCGCCAAGGAAACAGCATGCCGGACTATTTGAGGCATTGGTTGAGGAGGCTTTTCCGTCCACCAGTGAGGGATAGGGCCGATGAACCTCACTAGGCGCAAAATCCCTGACTGAACTTGGCTCAGGCACTGCTGCCCTAGGCCAATCCTTCAGTTTGACGGGCAAGCAAAGAAGTCTCACTCAGTGAACAGCCAGTCTGGCGAGAGAAACTTAATGCCTTTCCCAGGGCCAGACCCTGCGGGACTGCGACACCGTACTTACCTACGACCTCCACTGAAACCCGGGGCGTAGCATCCAGCGGTTCGGGCGGATTGACCACCTCGGCAGCCGCACGAAGTCCGTCAAGATGACGAACCATCGGCCCACGTCGGACATGGAGGGGTACCTGAAACTGGAAAGCCGGGGACAGGCGCGGATGGCCCTGGGCCGACTTGGCTGCCAGCGGCGCCGAAGCCCCGTTCACGGAGGCCGAGGCCCGACTGGAGCTGAACTTCCGCGCTGAGCAACTGCTCAGACTACGCAAGGAAGTCTTCGCTCTAGATGACCTGAACGATGGGCCAACAATGGGCGACTGCACTCTGGACCCCTTCCTGACTCAGTTGCTGCGCCACCTGGGAGCCAATTAAGGATACGCGGGAAGCCCTGCCACCTGGCGTGTATGCCGTAGCCAGCAAGGGGCCAGGCCCCGATGTTCACCCCGGCGTAATCTGCTGCTTGCGCCAGTGCAACGCCAGCGACATCGGCTCGCGGCAAAGGGCCGCGAGCCCGCTGCATCCCTTCTACTTCGTGTCTCTGCACGCCACTGGCCGTCTCCGCTAGGGGGACGTGAACGCGCGGCAGGCGCTGGCCGTGTTCGATAACGGCACCGGCTGGAGAAACCGGGCCCAGTACCGAGCTCTGCGCCCGCTTCGACCGGGAAACCACCCAAGGTCGGACCATGGCTCACGACGACAAGCTGCTCACCGACGCTAGCGCTCATATCAGGTAGTCCCACAGCCTGCCCCAAATGAGCGGCCTTGGCCGCGGACGCGCCTTCGTGCTGCCCAAGGCCGCTGAAATCTCCAACGAAGACAAGGACTTCGAACTGACAACTTGGCTGATAGTAAGGACACGAAAGGAGTCCCCCAAGCGTCAAAAAGGCTATTGAGGCCGTCTTGGCCCGCCGCGCACCGAGCGCCCGCAGCGACCCGGCACTCACCCTGCTCCGTACCTTGCCGCCCTTGGTCCGTGCCCGGAACAGCACTCCCTCTCCAATACTGGCAGTGGCCAGCTATGCCAATTCCTCCTGATCCGTCTTGCCAGGCTGGACCGTAATCGTCTGCTCCGCCAGATCCAAGTTTGCCACTGTCAACGCCGCTAGCTCCGAGACCCGACGCAGCGCCTCCGAGGCCACGGCCAGGGTCGCCGCCTCCCACAGTCCGGCCCGCCCGCTCTCACCATTGGGCACGAGCACGGCAGCCATATCGGCCTGCTCCTAACGTCCCCCCCTCAACTTGGCTGCGCCCCCACGCCTGCCCGGCGCGGCGGAAGCTGGCCAGCCTGTGCGCCGCGACTGGTCCGGCCGGACTCGCCATCCCGTTCAGTTCGGCCCAGGACTTCACTACCATTACCATGCCCCGGCCCGCGCCGCAGCGCTCGCGCCCTGGGTGGGGCCGACGGCTCCTCGGCACCGCGTCCTCGCCGAGGAGCCCGGCGAGAGGTGGCTTGACGGCCAGTCCGCGGCACGAGGGCCCAAGGAGGCGGGCCGCGCCCAGCGCGTTGCGGCGCGTGTCGAGGGTGCCCGCGCCAGGCGCCCCCGCAAGGGGCGCGCCTAGGTCTGGCCCAGCCGCGGGCGGAGCAGCGCGCGCCGCCGCGGCCGCGCACCGCAGGACCCCGGCGCTGGCCTTGCCGAGCCCGCGCCCGGTAAGGCGCGGGCGGGAACCGGGGAGAAGCAGCCGGGCGCCGGGCCCAGGCTCTCCCCTCCGGGCGGCTCTTGCCGGCGGACCCATGGCCCCGCCTGGGCCCAGGACCCCCGGTGGCGTCCCTCCACCCTGCTCACTGCCCTGGCAGCCGGGTTCCGGTCGCGGAAGGCGGCACTCAGCCGGCGGCCGGTCTCCCACCAGCCCTAAGGCCAGGCCGCCAGCCCCCGGGTCCTCCCCGTGCTTGCCAACCCTGTGGGTGCCGGCCCTCCGCCGCCGGCGGCGCACGCAGGACGCAACCGCAAGCGGGGCCCCCCGGCGCCGCCTTCCGGCCGGCCCGCCGCGTGGCACCGCCCCGGTCCGCCGCACAGCTGGCCAGCCACCGCCCCGGCGCAAGGCCACACGGGCCGCGCCCCCTCAACTGACAATCTCCACCGCGCGCGGGCTCGATCCGCACCCCGGCCAGGTCTCCAGGCTGGGCGTCTGCTCCCCCGACTCTCTCACAACGGACATCAATGGAATGCCAGACACCCGGCATCCGCCTCCTCAAGTTCTTGAAATTCCACACCTCTTGAACACGTCTGTTCAACTTGGGCTAGGATGCGTTGGGCTCGTTCGGCGAAGGCGCGACTGCGAAACGGGCGGATATACAGGGCGTGATCATTTCCTGGCTTTGTCGCGACCGCTAGGCGAGGACAGGCATTCCTGACGCTGGGTGAGAAACGCGATCCGAGGGAAATGCTTGGAAAGTTGATTGTACGGCGGTTTGAGGGCACGAATCAGGGCGGCCTCACGTGGGGATGCTTCAGGCCCCGATCCGGTTTGTTCGTAGACAACGTCGCGTACATGGCGGACCAAGTCGAGGGTCTTGCCACCCTGTCCCGAGGAATTGGTGAAATAAGAGTTGACTCGCCGATGAAGATTCTTGGCCTTACCGATATAGAGCAGCTTCCCTTCGGCGTCGAGCATCCGATACACGCCAGGGCTTGCCGGAATATTTGCCAGAGTCGAGCGGGGGACAAAACATTCAAAACGGCGACCATCGCGGGTGCTCTGTTGAAAATCGAGGAGTTGACCGCGTGTGGCGACCCCGTGTTGGGCGAGTCGCTCCAGAAAAATGCAAAAGACTTCCGCCGTCACCCGGGTATCGGCCAAGGCGCGATGTTGGGTCGGATACGAGACGCCAAGGTGGGCAGCGACCGAGGCAAGTGACCGGGACCGAATGCCGAGGAGGAGGAGCCGTCGGGCCAACTTCAGGGTGCGGACTGAAGAGTTGCGTAAAGGGGCGGCGACGAGACGGTGCGCGTCAAAGTTGAGGAATTCAAGGTCGAACTGACGTTGTGGGCAACGATGATTGCCTGGCCGAGAAAACGCTGCAACTGAGGAAAGATATGTTCAATCCGCGGCTGGTCCTTGAGCGTGGCCTCAGTGATACCGGTCAAGCGGGTTGTCCCGACTGGAACATGTTGCCCCGGATTGAGCAAGGTATGAAACTCCTTGCCGATCTTCCCGAGGCTGATTCGAACTGCGGCGACTTCAGTCATGGCCGCTTCGCCGGGTTTGAGGCCAGTTGTTTCGAGGTCAAGAACGACAAACTGGGCATCGTGGAATGGGCGATTCAGATGGACATGGCGGGTGAGCGTCCAACGGTCTGTTTTGCTATCGTAGGAACAGAGCTTATCAGCACCACGGGCTGCATGGATGAGGGTGCGCCCAGATCTGGATCACGTTGAGAAGGGAAGGGGGCAACCGCACCTGAGACGAAAATCTCATGGAGCAACTCGGCCGAAGTCGCGCCGCTTGGCCGGTCCGAGAGATAGGCGTAAGGTCTCTCTCGCATGTGGAGCGCAGCCTGGCGCAAAAGGATGCTTATGTTCCGGCAATCGTCATACGGGCAATCTTCACCGTTGGTGCGGAGACCGCCCCGCGCCGCTCTAGGTCGTTGCCGACGACCTCAATGTTCTTGAACATATCGAGCAGATTGCCGGCGATAGTGATCTCCTCTACCGGATAGGCGATCTCTCCGTCTTTGATCCACAGCCCAACCGCTCCCCGCGAATAGTCGCCCGTCACGGGATTGACACCGAAGCCGGACAGCTCGGTGACATATAAGCCGGACCGAACCGAACGAATAATATCCCCGGGTGGGATTGTGCCCGGCCGCAGGAAGAAATTCGTTGGGCCGGCCGCCGGAGTATCGGCAAAAGAACGGCTGGCGTTGCCCGTAGATTGGAGTCCGAGTTTACGTGCGGAATAGGTATCCAGGAGATAGCTCGTGAGCACTCCGTCCTCAACGACAACATTCTGGCGGGTCGGCAGTCCTTCTCCATCAAAAGGTTTTGAGCCTAAAGCGGAGGGAATGCGTGCGTGGTCTTCGACAAAGATGCCACCTGCCGCGATCTTCTCGCCGAGTTTATCCAGCAGGAAAGAAGTTTTTCGATATAGGGCCGAGCCAGAAATCGCGCCGGCCAGATGACGGAGTAAACTGGCCGCCATCTCCGGTTCAAAGACAACCGGTGCCTCTTGAGTTTGGATTTGTTTTGCCCCAAGACGACGGACCGTCCGTTCGGCGGCTTTTTGGCCAACCGCCTTTGCCGCTTCAATGTCTTTGAGTTTGCGCTGCGATGAATACCAGTAATCTCGCTGCATCCCTCCGTCTTGGGAAGCGACCGGAACAACACTCAGCGAGAAGCTCGTGGTGTGGTAGCTGCCACAAAATCCTAGGGAGTTTGCATAGACCATTTCACGGGAGGTGTTCGCAAACTCGGCCCCCTCGGAATTTGTAATTCTTGAATCGCTGGCAAACGCCGCTTCCTCCGCTTCTTGGGCTCGCGCAAGTTTCTCCTCCAACGTGAGGGGGGCATCGGTATCGGCGAGATCAAGGTCTGGAACGTCCTGAGCCAAATCTGCTCGGTCAGGGAGGCCAGAGAATTCATCAGCCGCGGTCGCCTTGGCAAGATCAAGGGTTTCCGTAACAAACGC